>DATECF010000100.1:0-19895 GCA_035287045.1 Gemmatimonadales bacterium
CGAATGCGGCGGAACGCCTCGAGGCCTTCCCGCGCGGCGGCGGAAAGCGAGTCCGGCGGCGCCGGCGGCCGCTGCTGTTCCACAAGCCAGGCGGCGAACGACGCCGAGTCTTCCACCACCACCCGGAGCCCCATGTTGGCGTGCGATTCCCCGCAAAACTCGGCGCATTGCCCCAGGAAGACGCCCACCGAGTCCGGGGTGAAGCGGAGGCGATTGGTCCGACCCTGGATCACGTCGCGCTTGCCGCCCAGGCGCGGCGCCCAGAAGCTGTGGATCACGTCCGCCGAGGTCATGCTGAGCACCACTGGGCGTCCCACCGGCAGATGCAGCTCGTTGGCGGTCACCACGCCGGACTCGGCGTAGCGGTACTCCCACCACCACTGATGCCCAATGACGGACACCTCCAGCGCCCCCGCGGGGGCCGGGCCGTCGGTCCGGAGAATGGTCTGGATGGTGGGGACCGCCACGATGATCAGAATGACCGCGGGTGCCAAGGTCCAGCCGATCTCGAGTAGCGTGTGGCCGTGCACCCTCGGCGGGGGCGGCTGACCCGGACGCGCCCGGTACTTAATGGCGACGTAGATCAGCAGTCCTTCGACGATGACGAAGACGCCGGCGGCGAGCCAGACGATCAGCCGGAAGAGACGGTCAATCTCGAACCCGAGATCGCCGGCGGGATGCAGCGTCGATTGGGGGAACGGACCGCCGCAGGCGGTTGTCGCCAACAGGGCGCCCATGGCGAGCGCCACCAGGATGTACCGGTGAGGCAACTCCGTATCCGAGCTAGTGTATCGGTTTTGGACCGCGGAACCGAAGGCCCCGCGGAGAGTGCTACGATGGTAGCGGCAGGGTCCCCGTGGGTCAATGCGTCGTGAGGTGTTTGTGAAGAGCAAAGGCGGTGCGGTTCACCGGGATTTCAGTGCCGAGCGCCTACGTTGTCTCGTCACCCGCAGAAGAGAGATGTCAGATGACCAGCCCCAAGATCAGTTACGGCCTCAAAGCCGACGTCCCGTTGCCCTACGAGCGCGCCGTGGAGCGCGCGCGGGAAGAGCTGGGCAAGGAAGGATTCGGCGTGCTCACCGAGATTGACGTCAGGGCGACGCTCAAGAAAAAGCTCGACGTGGACTTCCGGCCCTACGTGATCTTGGGCGCGTGCAACCCGCCGCTGGCCCACCAGGCGCTGACGGCGGAGCGCGACATCGGCCTGCTGCTGCCGTGCAACGTGATCGTGTACGCCGGGGATACGCCGAACACCAGCGTGGTCGCGGCGCTCGACCCGGTGGCCCAGCTCAATCTGGCGGGGAGAAAGGATCTCTTGCCGGTGGCCCAGGACGTGCGGGCCCGCATGGAGCGGGTGGTGGCGGCGATCACGCGACCAGCCTGAGCCGCGCCAACGCGCCCTCAGGAATCTGCCAGCGCGTGCTACGCCGCTTGACTCCGACTTGACGGACCGGGAATATCCTTCGGGCCACACTGTCAGGGAGTCCCGGACATGAGGGCCAAGCCAAGCGTCGTACTCGGTCTGCTGGCGGGACTGTGCGCCGTCGCCGCACGCGGCGGTACCGCGCAAGAAGTGCAAGTGCCGATTGACGAGGACGGCAAGGTGCAGGTCATCACCGCCGACCTCGAGCGCAAGCTGCAACTCTTCTCCGACTACGAACGCTTCCGCGAAGCGCGGCTGTTTCAGCTCCCCGATTCCTCTTTCGTCCTCGAGATCACGCACGAACCGGGCGGGCGCCTGACGCGGGTGCGCGTCCCGCTCATGGCGGAGGCGGCGCAGGATTTCCGGCGCCGCGTCTCGGCAGGCCTGCGGGACGTAGCCCCGGAGGCGGTGCTGGATCAATCCGGCCGCACCAAGCTCCTGGTGTGGACCACGGCGCTCGCCTTGCTCTACTACGGACCGGCCGCGCCCATCATTCTCGAGGTGGATGATCCGCAGGGCGCGGTGGGGCTCTACATGATCTCCGCCAGCGCCGGCTTCTTCATCCCATTCCTCGCCACCAAACGCATCGCCGCCACCGAAGCGGGGGCCGTGCTGGGCACCTACGGCGCCACCCGTGGGATCATCCACGGCTCGCTGGCGGCGTATCTCTTCGACCCCAACCCCTCGGAGCGCGGGTTTTTTGGAGGCGGATTCCTCGCGGGCATCACCGAGGGCATCGCGGGCTTCGCGGTCGCCAACTCGGGCCGCATGACCCCGGGCACGGCCGAGCTGGTGGGCGTGGGCAGCGATTTCGGGCTGGGGTACGGCCTGGGCTTCGCTCACCTGGCGGGCTTCTTCGACACCGACTACGCCCCGTCGACAGGGTTCCGGGATGAAAACGAGGCGGGCTTCGCGGGCCTGGCATTGCTGGGCACGGCGGGCGGGGCCGCGGCCGGGTACGCGCTGTCGCGGACCCAGCCGTTTACCCGGGGAGACGCGTTC
Organism: Gemmatimonadales bacterium; assembly: GCA_035287045.1. Lineage (GTDB taxonomy): Bacteria > Gemmatimonadota > Gemmatimonadetes > Gemmatimonadales > GWC2-71-9 > JACPAP01. The sequence continues at coordinate 2,426 of DATECF010000100.1, forward strand.
GTGGTCCGCAACGCCGGCTTCCTTGGCGCGCACGTGGGGCTCGCGCTCGCGACCATGGTGGACCCCGACGAGCGACACGGCAAGTTGTACTCGGGGCTCGCGATGCTCGGTGCCACCGCGGGACTCGGCCTGGGCGCCCGGCTGGCGCACGGCCGGGACTTCACCACCGCCCAGGGCACCTTCGTCACGCTGGGTCACCTGGCCGGGGGCCTGGTAGGGTTGGGGCTTGGCGTGGTGGCATCGGGCGACGGCGATGACGGCAGGTTGCTGGTCACCACCAGCGCGATCGGCGCCGCCCTGGGATACGGTCTGATCTACGGCTCGTTCGCCAGCGAGGCCAAGGTGGCGGCGGCGGGGAATCTCGACCTGTACGTGAACCCACTGGCCCTGGCCACGCTGGTGCGGGAACTGCCCGGCGCCCGAGATCGGCCCGTCCCGGTCGCGGGGGTGAGCTACCGATTCTGAGGGTTGGGCGTGATGATGGCCTTGGTGACCCGGAGCCGCTCCACGTCCTCAAGCGCCCGATCCGCCTCGGCCAGTCCGTAGCGCGCCCCGATCACCCGCGCGAACGGCAGGCGCGCGTGGTGCTTGGCCAGCAGCGTGAGCGCGCGGTACAAGTGGCGGAAGTCGGTGCCCCACTGCCCGCGCACGTCTGCATGCTTCCGGTTGACGTCGGTGTGGAAGTTGACCGTCACACTCCCAACGTCCGTGTAGTGCCCGGCAATGACATAGGTCCCGCCATCCCGCAGCAGGCGAAAGCCCTCAGGAATGGCCGCGGGATTGCCGGCCGCCTCGATCACCACGTCCGCGCCTCGCCCGGCGGTGAGTTGCCGCACCGCGGCCTCGCGCTCCTCGGGTGACTGTTCGAGCGACAGGGTGACGTCCGCGCCCAAGGTTTTGGCCAGCTCCAGCCGGGCCGCCGGGGCGCCGATCACGATCACGGTTGCCGCCCCGCGGAGTGCCGCGAACGCCGCGGCGGAGAGTCCCACCGGCCCCGCCCCCTGCACCAGGACCACGTCTCCCATTGCCGGTGTGGCGCGCTCCACCGCCGCGAACCCGGTGAACAGCCCGCAGCCGCCGCCAATGACGTCGTCCGCCGTGAGCGGCTCGGGGAGCTTGAAGATCCGCACACCGGGCTTCAAGTAGATCCGCTCCGCCCACCCGCCGAGCAGACCGTCCTTGGCGGAATAGGTGATGCCGTACACTCGGCGGCTGGGACAACGGTTGGGCTGCCCGGCCACCAGGCAGTGCCAGCAGCGGCCGCAGACCTCGTGCACGTCGTAGAATGTGACAACATCACCGAGCTTGAGCGGCCGGCCGTTGATGTCCGCCGTGACGCCGCGGGCCTCGAGCACCTTGCCCACGCTCACGTGCCCGGGGATGATGGGATAGGGAACGCCGGCCAGGCGCCCGTGGTGCAGGTGGACGTCGGTGCCGCAGACTTCGCTGGCTTTGGTTTCGAGGAGCACGGAGCCGGGCTCGAGGGAGGGCTCGGGAAGCTCCCACACCTCCAGAGGCTTCCCGGGCCCTACCATCACCGCGGCGCGAATGGACAAGGGCGTTACTTCCCGACTGCCGCCCCGATTTCGCTGCCGTACACCTTCCGCAGGCTCGCCAGGTACTGATCAAACAACCCGGCCATCGTACGATGTTCGTCCTGCACCGTCTGGCGGAACTGGGGGTCGGTCAGGAAGTGGTACAGCACCGCCGTCATGATCTTGGCGTCCAGCAGGAAGCCGGTGTGCCCCACCGGCTTCATGGAGTCGGCCCAGCGCTCCATCGAGTGGCCAGGAGCGGGCGACGAGAAGATGCTCACGCCCACGCCGGGGATGTCGCGGGTCACGAAGCCGGTTTCCTCGTATCCCGAGGGCCGCTCGGCGTCCGGGTCGATCTCCGGGGCATTGAGCGACTGGGCGTAGGCGAACACCAGCTCCTCCAGCGTGCCGAGGGTGATGCCGTCCCGATAGCGGCCGTAGTTCTCGACCTCGACCTGGGTGCCGGTGGCCTGGGCCGCCCCGCGCGCGGCGCCCGCCATCATGGAGTCAATGTGGTCCAGGTAGATCTCGTCCGGATAGCGGATGTAGTAGTCCACCACCGCGCGCTCCGGCACCACGTTGGGGGCCACGCCGCCTTCCGGGATCACGCCCTGAATGGAGGTCTCGGGCCGGAACGTGGGACGCAGGTGATCCACCGCGGTGTAGAACTGCACCGCCGCGGTCAGCGCGTTGCGCCCGAACCAGGAGGAGCGCTGGTGCGAGGAGCGGCCGGTGAAGATGTAGCGCACCTCGTTGATGTTGAGGCAGCAGACGCCGAACCCCGCCTTGCTGCGGGCGGTCGAGCCGGAGCCGTGGCTTCGGACCAGGATGTCCGCGCCCTTGAAGATGCCGGCTTCCCACATGGTGACCTTGGTGGGCGGGCCAACCTCCTCGGCCGGTGTGCCGAACACCCGGATCCGGCCGGGCAGCCGCTTTTCTTTCATATAGTCCGCGATGGCCACCGCGGTGGCGAAGCCCACCGGGCTCTGGGCGTTGTGCTGGCAGCCGTGAAACGGGGTGGTGGTGCTGCGCAAGGCATCGTACTCCACGATGACGCCGAGCGTGGGGCCGCCGGTGCCGGCGGGTGAGTCCCACGATCCCACGAACGCGGTCTCGAGGCCCGCGACTCCCTTCTCGATCTGGAACCCGTGCCCCCGCAGCACCGCGGTCAGCGTGTCCACCGACTTGTACTCCTTGAACCCGACCTCGGGGTGCTTCCCGATGTAGTCGCTCAAGTCCTGCATCTCGCCGGTCCAGAGCTGGTCAATGCGCTGGAACAGCCGGTCGCGATCGGCGTCCTTCTTGCCGGCCATCCGCCGGCCCGTTTCCGTAGGCTTCAAGCGGGCCTCGAGGGCGTCAATCTGCTGCACCACCTCGCGCGCCGCGGCGCGTTCCGTGTCGGTGCTCTGGGCGGGTGCCGAACGGGCAGCGGGGAGCGCCGCCGCGACCCAACCAATGACCCATAAGTGTCTCATCAAGCAACCTCCGATGGGATGAAATCCACGTCTCGACATCACCGTGTGATTGCAGAAGGCCGATTTAGACCTATGTTTGCGCTCGCGCAAGAGCGCTTCTCATGAACCTGGCCTGGATCTCACTCGTAGCCCTGGTCGTCGCCGTGGTGGCGGGGATCGTCTGGCGGGTCAACATCGGCCTGCTGAGCCTGGCGTTCGCCTTCCTGGTAGGCGTTGGGTTCGGCGACCTGCGGGTCTCGCAGATCACCGGCGGCTTCCCCACGTCCTTGTTTCTCGTGCTGGTGGCGATCATGGTCTTGTTCGCCCAGGCGCAGGTGAACGGCACCCTGAGCAAGCTGGCCCGGCACAGCATCCGGCTGGCCCGCGGCAACGTGGGGCTGGTGCCCATCGTGTTCTTCGGCCTCACGGTGGCGATCGCGGTCATGGGCGCCGGGAACATCGCCGCCGTGGCCCTCATGGCGCCGGTCGCCATGGCCGCCGCCGGCCGGCTGGGCATCAGCGCGTTCCTGATGACCATCATGGTGGGCAACGCGGCCAACGCCGGCGCCTATTCGCCGGTGGCGCCCACCGGCGTGGTGGCCAACGAGTTGATGATCCGGGCGGGCATCGTGGGACAGCAGTGGCAGACCTTCTGGAACACGTTCATCGCGCAGTCGGTGGTGGCGTTCGCCGGGTACTTCTTGCTGGGCGGCACGGCCCTGCTGTTCCGCGGCAAGAAGGTGGACCTGCACGCCGATCTGCCGGCCGAAGACCTGGAGCCCTTCAACGCCCGCCAATGGTTCACCCTGGTGGTCCTCGGCCTGGTGCTGGTCGCCGTGATCTTCTTCCGGGTGGAGGTCATCGTCGCGGCGTTCGTGGCGGTGGCGGTGCTGGCGCTCACCAAAGCGGCGTCGCCCGACGACGCTATCAAGGTGGTTCCCTGGAACACGGTCCTCATGGTGTGCGGCGTGTCCACCCTGATCTCGGTCCTGGAGAAGACCGGCGGGGTGGACGTCATTGTGGATGGGCTGGTCCGGCTGTCCACGCCGTTCACGGTGACCGGCATCGTGGCCTTCGTCGCCGGGATCGTCTCGGCCTACAGCAGCACGGTGGGCGTGGTGCTGCCCACCTTCCTCCCCACGGTGCCGGGCTTAGCCGAACGCCTGGGCGCCGATCCCATGGCCATCGCCTCGGCCATCAACGTGGGCGGTCACCTGGTGGACGTGTCGCCGCTGTCCACCATTGGCGCCATCTGCCTTGCCGCGTACACCGGCACGGAAGACCGGCAGGCGCTGTTCAACAAGGTGCTGGCGTGGGGACTGTCGATGGCGGTGGTGGGGGCGGTGGTGTGCTGGGTGCTGTTTGGCCTGCTGTGAAGACGAGCGGTCGGGCGGACAGGCGGTCGGGCGGTCCAACGGCACGGTGTCTCGTGACTAGTCCGCCTGACCACCTGACCAGCCCCCCTCTTAGAGAATCCTCGCCCGCACCCGGAAGTCCACGTTGTCTTGTATCCAGGCCCAGAGTTTGTCCTGCCCTTCCGGCGGCTCGCCTTGCAGGACCTGCGTGCGCCAGCCGACCATGACTTCGTTGTCCTGGGTCCAGAGCCGCACCCGCCGCCGCTGGATGCCGCGCTCCCAGCGCGCGCCGGTGGTGGGCGACGCGTACAGCAGCCGCACCGTCACGTTGCGCGACAGATACTCCAGCGGCGTGACGTCGAGCCGGCCGTAGGGTCCCACGGTATCGCCGGCATGCGCCCGGCCCACGTCCGGCAGGCCGTCGCTCAAGACCACAATGTTGAGCGGCGCGAGCACCAGGTTCTGTCGCTTGACCAGATTGGCCACGCGGTCAAAGAACGGGTTGAAGTCGGTGAGGGCGTCTTCCGGCGGGAACCAGCCGCGAAGATCGGCCGCGATCTGTTCGACGCTCTTGCCCTGGAAATCCTGAATCGGGTGGAACGACTTGACCTCACCGGGCTGCTCGCCGCCCACGGAACCCACGAAGACGGCCGTGGGAATGCGCAGGTCGCCCAGCCCATTCAGGTGCCCGTAGAGATAGTACGCGGCAAAGTCGATCGCGTCGTCGTAGTGCCGGTTCTTGAACGATCCGCTGACGTCTATGCCCAGCACCATGGTGTTTCGGGGCGTGCCGCGAGACTGGGGCGGCGCGCAGCCCGGCGCCGCACCCAAAAGGGCCGCCGCGCCCAGGCTCAAAAGCCAAGTACGCTGGTTCATGCCGAGGCCCTCCGCGCGACCCCGCCTTCCCGTACCGAGAGCGACGTGCTGGCCAGCACGTCGTCCAGCGACTGGAACGGCAGGCGGAACAGCGGCTCGCCGCGCACGATCACGACCACGAAGTTGACGGCCACCGCGAACAACTGCAGGATGGGCAGCGACAGCACCTCGGCCACGTGCCGCCCCTCCTGCTTGAACCATTCGATCTCGCGCTTGAACGCGGCCATGGCCTCCGACACGACGCTCGCCGGCAGCGGGATCTGCGCCGGCATCGCCGCCTCCTGCGTGGAGATCGTCTCGCGCGACAGGACGGACAGCAGCGCCGGGGTCCCGTAGCGCCCGAACAGGAACCAGGTCATGCCGCGCACACCCGCCCAGCCGAAGCAGGCCAGGAGCAGCGTGGAGACCAGACCCATCTGCACCTGCCCGCCGGTTTGCTGGGCAATCCACGGCGTAATGGCATCCACCAGCTCGCGATAGAGGAACAGCACCTCAAAGAACATCACCACGAACTCGACGAACACCATCTGGATGATCTGTCCCGCGTGCCGGGCCCGGATGGCCCGGGCCAGGCCCTCGATGCAGGCGAAGCTGCCCGCGATCAGCAGAAAGAGAATGGTCCAGAGAATCGGCGTCATGATCACCGGATTCGGCTCGAACCCGGTGATGTTAGACAGCACCTCCGTCATGGTCGGCTGGAGGGTGTATGTGAAAATGGTGCCTTCCAGCGCCGACCAGCCAAGGATCAGCAGGAACGCGATCCACGGCATCCCGGGCTGGAAGTACCGGCGCGAGGTCCAATCCAGCACCACGAACGGCGATTCGATCATGGTGCGCAACGCGTGAACCACGAAGCGCCCCGCCATGCGCAGCAATCCCCAGACCCAGCCCACCACCAGGACCAGCACCCGCACCACGCCGACCCAGAAGAACCAGATGGAGCGGCCCACGTCCCACCACGCATACGCCATGGTGGTGATGAAGCGGACCCGGTTGGCGCGGAACGGCAGGGTGTACATCGAGCCCATGGTGGTCCATACCCCGACGACGATCACGAACACCGGGGGCAGAAGGAAGGCGAATCGGAGCACCGCCTCCCACGGAGAACCACCCCCCAGTGTGAATCCCAGCACCCCGGCCTGCCACTGTGGAATCCACCACACCGGCGCGCCGAAGAACTCGAACGTCCGCTGCCATTCGGCAGGGAGATAGGACTGGATCGCCTCGAACATGCATGCGCTCCTTGTTGACAGGTAGACCGGCCGAGCGCCGCGGGCGCAACGGAGGGCGGTCGCGAGTCTGGTTCAGCGTCGCGGGGGTGAGAGGCTGGACGCAGTGCGCCAGATCACATTCTCAAGCTCGTGGCGTTGCGCATTCGCCACAGCCGATTTGTCAGGGGAGTTGCCGGTCAGGCAGGGGCGGAAACAGCCTCACGACATCGGGTTTCACCACTTTACCCATGGCGTTCCGGGGGAGCTCCGCGACCACCAGCACGCGCGACGGCACCTTGTAGCTTGCCAGTCGTTCACGCGACCACTGCGTCACCAGGTCCGGCTCGAGCCGGCACCCGGCGCGCGGCACCAGCGCCGCGCACACCCGCTCGCCCCACTCTTCATCTGCCACGCCCACCACCGCGCACTCCTGGATGGCCGGGTGCTCGCGCAGAACCTCTTCAATCTCCAGGGCGGACACCTTGAAGCCGCCGGTCTTGATGATGTCCACGCTGCTCCGGCCGAGGATGCGATAGCCGCCGTCTTCGAGCACGGCGACATCGCCGGTCCTGAACCAGCCGTCGCGGAAGGCGGCGCCAGTCTCGTCCGGCCGGCCCAGGTACTCGCGGAACACGCCGGGGCCGCGCACTTCGATTTCGCCCGGCGTCCCCGGCGCCACCTCGCGGCCGGTCTCACTGACGAGGCGAACTTCGACCCCCGGCAACGGCATCCCGACATGCCCCGGCATCCGGGGCCCGCGCACCGGGTTCGACAGCGCCATCCCGATCTCGGTCATGCCGTAGCGCTCGAGCAGGGTGTGGCCGCTGATGTCGCGCCAGCGGTCCAGAACCCTCACCGGCAGCGCCGCCGAGCCGGACACCATGAGCCGCAAGCCTCGGCAGGCGGCGGACAGGCGGGCCTGCTCCTCCAGGGAAGCGCGCTCCCACGCGGCGATCAGCTTGCTGTAGACGGTGGGCACCGCCATGAAGAGCGTGACGCCGCCCGCGAGCAAGCGCTGCCAGAGGTGGTCCGCGTCGAACGTTGGCATCAGCTCGCAGACCGCGCCGGACCAGAGCGCGCAGGTCAGCACGTTGACGACGCCGTGCACGTGGTGCAGGGGGAGCACGCCCAGGATGTGATCGTTCGACGACCACTCCCAGGCGGCGACCAGGCTTTGCACCTGGGCGGCGAGGTTGGCGTGCGTGAGGACGGCACCCTTTGGCTTGGCGGTGGTGCCGCTGGTGTAGAAGATCTGGGCACGCCGATCGGGCAGGACGGCCGGGAGTTTGCCCCCAGAAGCCGCCGGGGCTTCTGACCACACAAGGAGCTTGATGCCGCGCCCCCGGGCCACCGGCTCGATGCGCTCCGCAAACTCGGGGTGCGCCACCACGGCCACGGCGCCGGAGTCCGTCAAGACGTACTCCAGCTCGGGTGGCGGATGGGAGACGGCCAGCGGGACCGCGACGCCGCCGGCCCGCCAGATGCCCCACTGCGCGGCGACCCAGAGAAAGCTCGGCGGGATGAGGTAGGCGACGCGGGCCTCGGCGAGGTCGTCGTTGCCCTCGAGCAACGCGTCCGCGACGCCGTGTGACGCGGCCAGCAAATCCTCATAAGTGAAGCGGCCGTCCTGTGCCACGATGGCCGTGCGCGCTTGGTGCGACGTCGCGCGTTCAACTATCGCAAGTCCCTTGGCCCAGGCCTTCATCGCGTCACAAGCTGGTGCCTCCGTGCGCGGGCCGCAAATCGAATGAGGATTCACCGCGGAGGTCGCAGAGGACGCAGAGAAGGGTTGGGGAGAGAACATCAGAATCTCCCCACGTCCTCTCTGCGGTCTCTGCGTTCGCCGCGGTGAAACCTGTCTTTGAACGGCTTCCGGCGGGGTACTTGGCCCGTATCTTTACGCAGCGTTTGAACAGGAAACGGGAAACGTGACCAAACCACTGTCCCTCCTCGCGGCGCTGTTGGCGGTTACCGCCTGTTCGCCGCGCTACGACGTCGTCATCCGCGGCGGCACCATTTACGATGGCAGTGGCGGCGAACCGCTGGTCGGGGACGTCGCGATCAAGGGCGACACCATCGCGGCGGTCGGCGCCGTAACCGGACGCGGCCTGGTGGAGATTGACGCCGCCGGCCTGGCCGTGACCCCCGGCTTCATCAACATGTTGAGCCACTCCGAGGAGACCTTGATCCAGGATCCGCAGTCGCAGAGCGAGATCCGCCAGGGCGTGACCCTCGAGGTGCTGGGCGAAGGCTCCATGGGCCCGCTCAGCGACGAGATGAAAGCCGAGTGGGCGGCGCAGCAGGGCGACATCAAGTACCCCATCGAGTGGACCACGCTGGGCGAGTACTTCGACTTCCTCACGCGGCGCGGGATCGCCACCAACGTCGCCTCGTTCGTGGGGATGTCCACGGTGCGGGTCCACGTGATCGGCTATCAGAATCGCGCGCCCACCAACCCCGAGCTGGAGCGGATGAAGGAGCTGGTGGCGCAGGCGATGGACGAGGGGGCGCTGGGCGTCACCACCGCGCTGATCTATACGCCGGCCACATTCGCCAGGACCGATGAGTTGGTAGCGCTGGCGAAGGTGGCCTCGGAAGCCGGCGGCATCTACGCGGCGCATATCCGGTCCGAAGGCGATCGGTTCCTCGAGGCCATCGACGAGACCATCCGGATCGCGACCGAGGCCGCCATTCCCGCCGAGATCTATCACCTGAAAGCGGCCGGCCGGGCGAACTGGCCCACGATGGACCGGGCGCTGGCGAAGATTGACTCGGCGCGCGCCGCGGGGCTCGACATCACGGCCGACATGTACACCTACACCGCCGGCGCCACTGGCTTGGACGCCGCCATGCCGCCGTGGGTGCAGGAGGGCGGCCTCCAGGAGTGGATCGAGCGTTTGGAGAATCCCGGCATTCGCCGCCGCGTGGCGCGCGAGATGCGCACGCCCAGCGACCAGTGGGAGAACCTGTACCTGGGCGCCGGGTCGCCGAATCAGGTCCTGCTGCTGGGCTTCAAGACCGATTCGCTCAAGCCGCTGATCGGCAAGACCCTGGCCGAGGTGGCGCGGCTGCGCCGCAAGTCTCCAGAAGAGACCGCCATGGACTTGGTGGTCCAGGACGGCACCCGCGTGGAAGTGGCCTACTTCCTCATGTCCGAGGACAACATCAAGAAGCAGATCGCCAAGCCGTGGGTGAGCTTCGGGTCGGATGCCGGCTCGCAGGCCCCGGAGGGTGCGTTTGTAAAATCGAACCCCCATCCTCGCGCCTACGGCAACTTCGCCCGGCTCCTGGGCAAGTATGTGCGCGACGAGCAGGTCATTCCGTTGCAGGAAGCGATTCGCCGGCTGACGACCCTCCCGGCGGAAGTCCTTCGGATTCAGCGACGGGGCGCGCTCAGGCCCGGGTATTACGCGGACGTGGTGGTGCTCGACGCGGCCAGGATCCAGGATCACGCGACGTTCGAGAAGCCACACCAGTACGCCACCGGCGTGAGCCACGTGTTCGTGAACGGCCGGCACGTGCTGATGGATGGCGAGCACACGGGCGTGCTGGCCGGGCGAATCGTGCGCGGACCGGCCTGGAGGGACGGTCAGGCCGACCGGCGGGCAGGCGAACGGGGCGGACGATGACCGCAATGGATCGCCGGGCGTTCGTGAAAGCGGCGGCCCTCGCGACCGCCTCGACCGCCTTGACCGCCCCGACCGCCGTGCCGGCCTGGGCGACAGATCCCCGTTGGAGATCGAGGGAGAGGGCGGCTGATTGGGTGCTCCGCGGCGCCACCGTGTACGACGGCACCGGTCGGCCGCCAGTGCAGGCGGATGTCGCGATCGCCGGCGATCGTATCGAGGCTGTGGGGCCGAGGCTCGCGGCGGCCGGTGCTCAGGAGGTGGACCTGCGCGGCCTCGCGTTGGCGCCGGGCTTCATTGACATCCACTCGCACTCCGACCTGGTCCTCCTGGTGGACCCCAACGCGCAGAGCAAAGTACGGCAGGGCGTCACCACCGAGGTCGTGGGCCAGGACGGCGGCTCCGTGGGTCCGTGGGGGAATGTCCAGTTCGAGGAGACGCGCGATTCGTATCGCTCGCGTTACGGCGTCGGGATCGATTTCCGCGACCTGGCCGGGTACTTCGCGCACCTTCGGCGGCAGGGGCCCGCGGTCAACGTGGCCAGCATGGTGGGCCACGGCACGCTGCACTCCTTCGCGGTGGGCGGCTCCGGCCGGCCCGCCACCGAGGCCGAGCGGGCCCGGATGACCGCGCTGGTGACCGACGCGCTCAAGGCCGGCGCCTGCGGCGTCTCCAGCGGGCTGGAGTATCTGCCGGGCGCATTCGCCGACCTCGAGGAGCTGGCCGCCGTGGCCGCGCCGCTCAAGGGCCCCGGGCTCCCCTACGCCACCCACATGCGCAACGAGGACGATCAGTCGCTCGCCGCCATTGAGGAAACGCTGAACGTGGGCCGCAAGTCCGGCGCGGCGGTCCACATCTCGCACCTCAAGGCCCAGGGCGAGCGCAATTGGTGGAAGGCGCCGCTCATGCTCGAGCTGTTCGAGCGGGCGCGGGCCGGCGGCCTGGACGTGACCTATGACTGTTACCCGTACGTGGCGTACGCCACCGGGTTGAGCAACATGTTCCCGGTCTGGGCGCGCGAGGGCGGGACCAACGCGTTCCTGGCGCGCCTGAAAGACCCGTCGCAGGGGGAACGAATCAAGGCGCAGGTGTTGGACAAGGTGAACCAGCTGGGCAACTGGGACGCGGTGCAGATCTCGAACACCGGATCGGACAGCCTGGCCTGGGCGCGGGGCAAGCGGCTGGGCCAGCTCGCCGCCGAGCGCGGGCAGGATCCCTACGCGCTGTTGGTGATGATTGTAGAGCAGGATCGCAACCGCAGCGGGATGGTGGGCTTCGGCATGAGCGAGGAGAACGTCGGGCTCTTCCTCGCCCACCCGCTCGGCATGATCTGCTCCGACGGATCGGCCCTCACCACGGAAGGCGCCCTGGCACGGGGCACGCCGCATCCGCGCAACTATGGCACGTTCCCGCGGGTGCTGGGCCGCTATGGTCGCGAGCGGAAGGTCCTGCCGCTGGAGGCCGCGATTCACAAGATGACCGGCCAGCCCGCCGCGCGCCTCAAGCTCGCGGGCCGCGGGACCATCACCCCGGGTGGCTTCGCCGATCTCGTCGCCTTTGACCCCGGCCGAGTGGCGGATCAAGCGACCTTCGAGCGGCCGCATCAATATCCCGAGGGCATCCCGCACGTGATGGTCAACGGCCAGTGGGTGATGCGCGATGGCGCGCACACCGGCGCCACACCTGGGCACGTGGTCACACCAACCTGATCTGCGCCCCCTGCGGCCTCTGCGGCCCCTGCTAGCGCCATTGCAAGAGAATCCGTAGGATTTAGCGGATGATAGAACAAGTCAGGCAGAAACTGACGCAGGAAGTCGAGCAGCTGAACCACGAGCTGAACGTGCTCCTTCCCGAGGCGCTGAAGAAGGCGCTGGCGCAGGGGGACCTGCGCGAGAACGGCGACTATCACGCGGCCCTCGAACGGCAGCAGTTCGTCCACGCCCGGTTGAGCCACCTGCGCTCCCGGCTGGCCAAGCTGTCGCAGATCGACCTGTCCAAGATCCCCAGGGACAAGATCGGCTTGGGCTCGCGCGTGGACGTGCAGGACGCGGAGACCAAGGAGAAAGAGACCTACGAGCTGGTCATCCCCGACGCGATGGACATGGACGCCGGGCACATCTCGGTGGCCTCGCCGCTGGGACGCGCATTGCTGGACCACAAGCCCGGTCAGACGGTGACCGCGCGCCTGCCGGCTGCCACGCGCAAGCTCAAGATCTTGAAGGTCGCGACCCTACACCAACAGGTTGGGGAGGACGCATGATCGACTCCGGCGAGCACTCCAGCGGAATCAGTCGACGACGATTCGCGCAGCTCCTGGCGGTGAGCGGGTCGGCGGCGCTGTTGCCGGCGGCGGACCTCGGCGCGTTGGAACGCCCGCGAGCGCCCATTCCACCGGCGCCGCCTTCGGCGGACGACGGCTTCTGGACCCTGGTGCGCGGCCAGTTCGCGCTGGACGACGACCTCACCTTCATGAACGCCGCGAACCTGTGCCCCGCCTCGCGTCCGGTGATCGAAACGCTGTACCAGCGAGCCCAGGACCTGGATCGCGATCCATCGCCGGACACCAAGGATCGCCTGATTGCCCAGCGGGAAGAGACGCGACGGATCCTGGCGGAGTATCTGCGAGCCAGCCCTGAAGAGATCCTTCTGACGCGCAACACCAGCGAGGCCAACAACATCGTCTCCAGCGGGCTGGCGCTGAAGGCGGGCGACCACGTGGTGATCTTCGCCGACAACCACCCGAGCAACCATCGGGCCTGGACCGAGAAGGCCAAGCGGTTCGGCTTCACGGTCAGCGTGGTGGACCCGGTGACTCCGCACCCGGGACCGGAGTCATACCTGGAGGCGTTCCGCAAGGCGATGACGCCGCGCACCCGGCTGGTGGCGTTCACCCACGTCACCAACACGGTGGGCGACCTGTTTCCCGCCAGGGAGATCTGCGCCATGGCCCGCGAGCGCGGCGCGTTTTCGCTGGTGGACGGCGCCCAGACGTTCGGCGTCCTGGACATTGACCTCTCCCGGATGCAGCCGGACTTCTATAGCGGGAGCGGGCACAAGTGGCCCTGCGGCCCGCGCGGCACCGGGGTGCTCTACGTCCGGCGCGAGGCACAGGCCGCGCTGTCTCCCAGCATCGTCAGCCTGTACGCGGGGTCGGTGGGGATTTCCCGGAGCCACGAAGGCATCGGGCAACGGGACGAGCCCGCCATGATCGCGTTCGGACAGGCGTTGCGGGTCCAGATGACGATCGGCCGGCCGGCCATCGAGTCCCACGCGAGGGAGCTGGCCCAGGCCTTGATGTCCGGACTGTCGTCCATGAGCGGCGTGAAGGTCTGGACCCACCCGGACCCGGCGCGCTCCGCGGGCGTCCTGGCGTTCCAGCCGGCGAGCCTGGACTCCCGGAAGCTCGCGCGGGCGCTGTACGAGCATGACCGGATCACGTCGCAGCTTCGTGGCGGCGAGGATCGCCCGGGCGTGAGGCTCTCGCCCCACATGTACAACACGCACGCGGACGTCGAACGGACCCTGACCGCGGTTCGACGCTACCTCACCTCGGGGGTCTGACGACTCCCTCCAGTCAATGAGACGCATACTGTTGCTGCTCGTCGCGGCCGTCGTCGTCCTGGCGGCCGCCGTCGTCGTTCGCACGCTCTGGTACGACTCCAAGCAGATCCCGACTGAGCCCGCGACCGACATCGCGCTGGACGCGGCCGCAGCGGCCGAGCGCCTGGCGGGCGCGCTCCGATTCCAGACCATCTCCCACCAGGACTCCGCGCAATTCGACGCCGCCGAATTCCGGCGGTTCCAGGACTACCTGGCGAGGTCGTTCCCCGGAGTCCACGCCACCTTGGCACGCGAAAGCGTGGGCCGGTTCAGCCTGCTCTATCGCTGGAGCGGTGCGGACACCACCCTGCCGCCGGTGGTGCTCATGGCGCATCAGGATGTGGTGCCCATCGAGCCCGGTACCGAATCGAAGTGGACCTACCCGCCGTTCGACGGCCGGATCGCGGACGACCACGTGTGGGGCCGCGGCGCCATGGACGACAAGAGCAGCCTGGTGGCGCAGCTGGAAGCCATCGAGACCCTGCTGTCGCAAGGAGCGGCGCCGCGGCGCACGGTGTACCTCGCGCTGGGGCACGACGAGGAAGTGGGCGGGCGCGCCGGGGCCGCGGCCATCGCCGCCCTGCTCCAATCGCGCGGCGTGCGCGCGGCCTTCGTGCTGGATGAAGGCGGCGCGATCGCGACCGGCCTGGTGCCGGGCGTGGCGGGACCGGTAGCGCTCGTGGGCATCGCGGAGAAGGGCTACCTCACGTTGGAGCTGACCGTCCGGGTAGAGGGCGGCCACTCATCCATGCCGCCCCGCCAGACGGCGGTGGGGATCCTGAGCGCCGCGATCGACGAGCTGCAAGAACATCCCGTGCCCGGCGGCATTCGTGGCCCCACCGCCCAGATGTTCGACTACCTCGGCCCGGAGCTGCCCTTCGGCACGCGCCTGTTTTTCGCCAACCGTTGGCTGTTCGGCGGGCTGCTCGCAAGCCAGTTCGGGAAGACCCCGGCCGGCAACGCCATGCTCCGCACCACCACGGCGCCTACGATCATCGAGGCCGGGGTGAAAGAGAACGTGCTGCCCTCGATGGCGCGGGCCACTGTCAACTTCCGGCTGTTGCAGGGCGACAGCATCGCCGGCATCGCGGAGTACGTGCGCCGGGTGATTGACGATCCCCGCGTGACCGTGACCATCCCCGAGGCCTTCAAGGTCGAGCCCTCGCCGGTGTCACCGGTGGACGCCGAGGAATTCGGGCTGCTGGCGCGGACCATTCGCCAGGTGGTTCCCGAGGCGATCGTGGTGCCGTGGCTGGTGGTGGGCGGCACCGATTCCCGGTATTTCACGGCGCTCACACCCAACGTGTACCGGTTCGGCGCGACGCCCATTGGCCCGGGCGACACCCAGCGGGCGCACGGGACCGACGAGCGGGTGAGCCTGGAAGGCTACGCGCAGAACGTGAGGTTCTACGTGCAACTGCTCACCAATGCGGTAATGAAACCGTAGGGGTAAGGGGTATGATCATGCGATTGTCGTATGTGTTGTTGGTTGTGGTCCTAGCGGGGTGCGGGGGCGCCAGCGGTGACGGACAGGCGAATCGGCCGGACACGTTGACCCGCCGCCAGCGGGACAGCGCGATTGGCGCCTCCGGCCTGCCGGGTGCACAGGGCGTGCGGGGCGCGATCGAGGCACAAGACTCAGCGGCCGCCCGAAACCGGCGGCTGGATTCCATCGCGCGCGAGCGGCCGTAGTCACCTCCCCGGCCCACTGCCCTACCGAGGGTCCGGTCTGCCGGTACCTTTCGCGCGGGTTCGAATCGGCTGTACAAACTCTGGGAAGCAGCCAAGACCGGCCTGGTTTGATCACGAGGTTTCCATTGAGAACGCTGGTGAGAACCCTGGCGATCGTGTGGGCCGCCCTGTGGGCGGGCGTGACGACCGGAGCCGCGCAGGAAGTCGGCCCGGCGCGCGGGGCGCTGGTGATCGTCGGGGGCGGACTCCGCGACCAGGCGATCGTCGAACGATTCATCGCGCTGGCGGGCGGCCCCGACGCACCCATCGTGGTGATTCCGACGGCCGGCGACGGCGATCAATACGATCAGTACTGGAATGGCCTGGGCCAGCTCAAGTCGGCGGGCGCCCGGCAACTCACCGTGCTGCATACGCGGGATCGCCCCGTGGCCAACACCCAGAGCTTCGTGGCCCCCATCAAGACGGCGGGCGGCGTCTGGTTCCCCGGGGGCCGCCAGTGGCGGCTGGCGGATGCCTACCTCAACACCCTCACCCAGACCGAAATCGCCAACCTGCTGGCCCGGGGCGGCGTGGTGGGCGGGACGTCGGCCGGTGCCACCATTCTGGGATCGTACCTGGTGCGCGGGGACACCCGGGGCAACACCATCATGATGGGCGACCACGAGGTGGGATTCGGGTTCCTCCGCAATACCGCGATTGACCAGCACCTGCTCCGGCGTAACCGGCAGTTTGACCTGATCGGCGTGATCGAGCGGCACACCGAGCTGTTGGGCATCGGGATCGACGAGAACACGGCGATCGTGGTGCGGGGCGATACGTTCGACGTGATCGGGCAGAGCTACGTGGCGATCTACGACAACCAGCGCCTCCTGGGGGACGACGGCCGGTTCTACTTGCTCCAGCCCGGCGATCGGTTCAATCTCCACACGCGAGACGCCGCTCGCCCCGCCACCACGCAGCGGCCGGTCGAGGGGCTGACCAAACATCCCTGGCCCAAACGATGAGCACCGTTCTCTACCACAAGACCAGCATCGGCAACGCCCGGCAGGTTCTGAAAGACGGCTACGCGGATACCGAGTGGGATTTCGGGCTCAAGGACGCGCAGACCGGCGAGGATGTCACGGTCACCGGCGTGTGGCTCGCCAACCGGCCGCTGGCGGATGAAGAGGGCCCGCCGGGAGATGCCCTCCTGGAAGTCACGGTGGACCTGCCCGACGAGGAGCTTCAGTCGTTCGAGCTCTCGGGCATGCTGTGGAACGCGCGCCTGTGGGTGGTGCCCGCGGACACGCTGAACCAGTACAGCAAAACCAAGATGGTGCGGGTGGACCCGCGATCTTCTTGGGGCTTCAACCGCATGGCTGATGAAGATCTCCCGCCCGAGCTGAAATGACGGCGGCCGCGGCGATCCCCAATTACATCGGCGGCAAATGGGTCCCCGCGGAAACGGGGGACGCGCTCGACGTGCGCGACCCCGCGTCCGGGGAGCTGCTGGGACGGGCGCCCTTGTCCACCCGCGAAGACGTGGATCACGCCGTGGCCGCCGCCCGGGCGGCGTTCCCCGCCTGGCGTGCCACGCCCGCCGTGGAGCGCGCCCGCGTATTGTTCCGCCTCAAGGCGCTGTTGGAGCGGGACAAGGAAGACCTCGCCAGGTCCCTCACCCGCGAGCACGGCAAGATCGTGCCGGAGGCCCGGGGCGAGATCCAGCGGGGCATCGAGAACGTGGAGCACGCCTGCGGCATCCCCACCCTTTTGATGGGCGAGACCCTGGAGGACATCGCCCGCGGGATTGATTGCGAAACCATCCGCCAGCCGTTGGGCGTCTTCGCGGCAATCACGCCGTACAACTTCCCGATCATGATCCCGCTGTGGTTTTGGCCCTACGCCGTGGCGGCTGGAAACACGGTGGTCTTGAAGCCGAGCGAGCAGGACCCTCTGACGCACCAGCGGATCGTGGACCTGGCGACGGAGGCCGGCTTGCCGCCCGGCGTGCTCAACGTGGTGCACGGGGCCCGCGACGCCGTCAGCGCCATCCTGGAGCACCCGGACATCAAGGGCGTGTCGTTCGTGGGCTCCAGCCAGACCGCGCGCTTGGTCTACGCCAAAGCCGCCGAGTCCGGCAAG
>DATECF010000101.1:0-12592 GCA_035287045.1 Gemmatimonadales bacterium
GCCACCAGCCCCGCGAGGAGCGTGGCGGCGGCGATCCGCAGCGCCAGGATGGTGCCGAGCATGCCACCGGCGCGCTCGGGGGCCTTCGCCACCTCGCGGGTCACGTACTGCTCCTGTCCCCAGTCCGCAATCACGTAGGCAAACGCTCCCATCGAGCTGACCAAGAAGAAGAGGCCGAACCCGGCCGGACCCAGCGAGCGGCCGACGGCCCCGCTGAGCACCACCGCCATGGTGGTCGAGACGCCCTGCGCCAGCATCAAGAAGAAGGCGTTGCGGGCGAGTGCCCCCCCAAGAGGTCCGGAAGAAGCGTCCGCCACGCTAGGTGCCTGCACTGGTCGTGGTGGATTCCTGGCTCGAACGGTCAGCCGCGCCCACCGAAGCCGCCGAACTCAGGTATCGCCGGATCCTGTCCACGATGCGCTCGGCGGCGCGGCCGTCGCCGTACGGATTCGCCGCGTTCGCCATGGCCTGATACGCCTCGCGGTCGTCCAGCAAGCGGCTGGTGTGGTCCACGATGCTGTCCGCGCGCGGCCCGATCAGGAGCGCGGTTCCGGCCTCCACTCCTTCGGGTCGCTCCGTGGTGTCGCGCATGACCAGCACCGGCTTTCCCAGCGAAGGCGCTTCTTCCTGGACCCCCCCGGAGTCGGTGAGAATCAGCCGGCAGTGCGCCATCAGCGCCACGAAGTTTCGGTAGCCCTGGGGTGCGATCAGGCGCACGTTCGAAAGCCCGCCGAGCAGGCGGTCCACCTGCCCCTTGACGTTTGGGTTGAGGTGCACGGGGTAGACGAACCGGTGATCAGGGTAGCGGCGCGCCAGCACCGTGATGGCCTCGCAGATCTGCCGGATGCCCTCGCCGAAGTTCTCCCGGCGGTGTCCGGTGATAAGGACGAACGGGACCTCCGCCCAGTCCGAGCCCAGCAGAGCAGACAACGAGGCACCGATCTCCGTGCGCACCTTGGGCTCTTCCTGCTTCGCGATCTCCATCATCAAGGCGTCGACGACCGTGTTGCCCGTGACCTCGATGCTTGTCTCGGGCACTCCCTCCCCGAGCAGCGCCGCCTTGGCAGACGGTGTGGGGGCGAAGTGCAGGGAGACGATCGGCGACGCCAGCCGGCGGTTCACTTCTTCGGGAAAGGGGGACCAGATGTCTCCGGTTCGCAGTCCTGCCTCGACATGCCCGATCGGGATCCTGCGATAGAAGCAGGCGAGGGCCGCAACCAGCACTGTCGTGGTGTCGCCCTGCACCAGGGCCATGTCGGGATGACCACTCTCCAACCAGCCGTCGATCTTCTCCATCAGGCGCGCGGTGAGCCCGGCCAGCGTCTGATGCGGCCGCATCACGGCAAGGTCGACGTCCACCCCGAAATCGAACTGCTCTGCGACCTGCCGGAACATCTCCCGATGCTGCCCGGTGGCGACCACCCGGCAGGCCAGATCGCTGGACCTCTGCAGGGCCGCCACCACCGGAGCCATCTTGATGCCCTCCGGGCGGGTACCCATGAACACGTCCACCGTCTTGCGGGATCTCACTCGGGTCGGACCTCTTCTCTTTCGGCGCCGCGCGCGAGCACCCGTCGCCTCAGAATCTCGCCCGCCGCCAGCCACAAGTACAGGGAGTTGGTGACCAGGTAACGCTTCCACATCTTGCGCGGCTCCATGGCCAGCCGCCACAACCACTCGAGACCCAGGGACTGCACCGGGCCCGGCGCGCGCCGCACATACCCGGCGTGCACGTCGAAGGAACCGCCGACGCCCATGATCACCGGCACCTTGAGCGCCACCCGGTGCCGTTCGCACCACGTCTCCTTGAACGGGCTCGGCATGCCCACGAACAGCAGGTGCGGGCCCGCCTGTCGGATCTCGGCGACGATGCCTTCGTGTTCGGCTAGACCGAAGTAGCCGTCGCGTGCACCCGCCACGGTGAGCCCGGGGTAGTCTCGCGCGCAGCGCGCGACCAGTTCGGCCAAGACCTGTGGCCTTGCGCCCAGGAAGTAGACGCTCAAGCTGTGCGCGGACGCAGCCTTCAGCAGCTCACCCATCATGTCGACGCCCGCCACCCGTTCCGGGAACGGGATGCCGGCCAGCCGGGACGTCCACACCACCGACATGCCGTCGGCCACGATCAGGTCCCCTCGGCGGCAGGCTTCGCGCAGCTCCGGATCGCGGCGCATCATGCAGAGGATTCCGGCGTTGGCGGTGATCACGGTGCGCGGAGCGCGCGGACCGAGACACCACTGGACGCACTGATCCACCGCCGACCGCATGGTCACCCGGTCGAACGGGAGGCCGAGCAGCTCACGCCGATCCACGTGCCTCCACCGCCAGCGTCGCGCCCGGGTGCGCGGCGTGCCAGACCGGTGCCTGAGCGGCGTTCGCCCGCCGAGTGGCCTCCGGCTTCCCGTGCAGCAGGCACTGCCACTGATAGCGACGCAGGAAGCGGCGGAAGGCGGGCTCGCCGTAGCGCGCCACTCCCCGCGCCGCGCTCGAGAAGTAGCCCCAGAGCATGGCGAGGCTGCCATAGAGGACCGGGTACTTGAAGAGCCGGAAGCAGGCGCTCGCCACCAGGTAGAGGGGCGAGGTTCCCATGAAGTACTGGCCGTAGCCGGTGCGCACGCGACCGCTCCAGATGCCCTGGTGACTCGAACCCATGGGCCGGAGATGCTCGAATCGGAGGTCGTCGGCGTCCACGCTGTCGGCGATCCAGCCCAGCAGCCGGCAGCGATGGCAATCGATCCCGTCCCACATCACCTCGCGCACGAAGCCGCCGATCTCGAGAAAGCACTTCCGGCGGTAGAACTTGGACGCCCCAACCGACATCTCGTCCCCGCACACCTCCGGGACCAGGGCGCCGGTCTTCGCCTGGACAAAGTAGGGCTTGCCCGAGGTGGTCCCCAGTCGCGGGTTCTCCTCCATGCGCGAGATCAGGCGCTCGAAATAGCGGGGGGGCAGATCGAGGTCGAGGTCGAGCTTGCAGAGGTACTCGAAGCCAGCGAGGTCGACAGCCTCCAGGCCGACGTAGAACGCCTCGATGACGCCCGGGCCCACGCTGCGGCGCCCGCGGTCGGCTCGGCGCACCACCGTGAGATACGACAGCTTCTTCCGGTACTCCTCCAGGATCTCCGGCGTGGCATCGGTGGATCCGTCGTCGACCACGACCCAGAGGGTGGGGGGGACGGTCTGCGCCGCCACGCTGTCCAGCGTTCGGCGCATGTAGTTCGCCTCGTTGCGGCAGGGAGAGATCACCACGTATCGGCGTTCGGCTATCACCGGGCTATGGTCTCCCACCAGGTTTCCTCTGTCCAGGCAGCGGCAACTGAGGAGCCGCACGCGCCGGCGCTTGGCGTGTATGATACTGGCGTCCCGGGCTCAACTTAGGAACGGGCCGGAGGTTCCCTCGGGTGGCAGGAACGTGTCGATCATGTCATTCACGAACCGCGCAGTCCGCGTAGCCTCTCGGGTGGTGATCCGAGGGCTGCTGGTGAACCTGTCCCTTTCCCCTGTTGGCTGCCAAGGGGATGGCACGGGGGACACGGTAGACACCCCCGGGACCACCCCGGGAACCACGGCGCCCGGCTCCGACATCGTGCCCCCCGAGCGACGCACCACCTGGAACCCGGGCATCCCTGGCGGGATTCCCTCGCGGACCACCGTCTGCCGCACCGTCAGTGCCGCGACCTTCGGGAACGGGACCTCGGATGCGACCGCCGGCATCCAGGCAGCCATCGACGCCTGCCCGATCGGGGAGGTCGTGCAGCTCTCGGCGGGGGACTTCCTGGTGAACGGGGAGTTCCCGATCACCATCAACCGGGGCATCGTGTTGCGTGGCGCCGGTCCCACGGCGACCAAACTCAGGAAGACCGCCGACAACGAGATCCCGGTGGTTGTGATCGGGCAGCGTTGGCTGGAGGAGGCCGCCTCGGCGAACCTGACAGCGAGCGCCCCCAAGGGCGCGAGCTCAGTGCAGGTGGCGAGCAGCAGCGGCTTTGGCGCCGGACAATTGGTGGTTCTGGACCAGAAGACCGACCCCTCGTACGTCTACTGGGGCACCGACGCCGCAGCGGCACCCGGCGGCCCGGCCCGGGGCTGGTTCACGCGCCATGACCGCCCCATCGGTCAGGTGCTGGAGATCGCCTCGGTCAGCGGCAACACCGTCTCCTTCAGCACGCCGCTGCACATCGGCTTCGACACCGCGTACCAGGCACAGCTCACGCGCTACACGATTCCGTACGGCGCAAACCAGGCCGGCCTGGAGGACCTCTCGGTCCGTGGCGGGCGGGACGACAACGTCACCATGCGTCTCGCCAAGCACTCCTGGGTCAGGAACATCGAGTCGGACTGGTCGAAGGGCGACAGCGTCGCCATGGACTCCAGCTTTCGTTGCGTGATTCGGGACAGCTATGTCCACGACACCCCGGACCCCAACCCGGGCGGTGGCGGCTACCTGCTGTCGATCGCCAGGTACACGGCGGACAGCCTGGTGGAGAACAACATCTTCATCAACGGCAACAAGGTGATGGTGATGCGCGCCTCCGGCGGCGGCAACGTGGTCGCCTACAACTACTTCGACAACGGCTACATCGCCTACAACCGGGGCTGGATGGAGACCGGCGTCAACGCGTCCCACATGGCGTGCCCGCACTCCGAGCTGCTGGAGGGGAACCTGGCCTTCAACATCGACGGCGACGACACCTGGGGTGGGGCCGTCTACAACACCTTCTTCCGCAACCACGCGACCGGCAAGCGTCTGTCCTTCAGCGACACCGGCAACCGGCGGGCGATCGGGCTCATGTACGGCCAGTACTACCACAGCTTCATCGGCAACGTGCTGGGCACGGCGGACCAGAACCCGGCTCCGCAGGGGGGCTTCGCCTACGAGGACCTGTGGCCCTGGGAGACGGATCCCATCGGGCTCTGGCGGCTCGGCTACACGCCGAACGATTGGGAGGCGCCGGCGGACGCGCGGGTGGTGGCCACCACCCACCGGCACGGGAACTTCGACTACGTCACGAACTCGGTCAAGTGGGCGAGCGGATACGGCCAGTCGCTGCCCGGCTCCCTGTACCTGACGGGCAAGCCGGCCTTCTTCGGGTCCAATCCCTGGCCCTGGGTGGACCCCACCGGCAGCACCAAACTCCACACCCTCCCGGCAAAAGCCCGCTACGACGCCATGGCCCGGTGATCTCAGGCAGCCGTCCCCCTCGACGTGTGGTAGCCTGGCCCCGGCCCGCGCAGCAGCGTATCGGCACCGTTCGGCGGCGCCCGGAGACGGCATGTTCAAGACCCTTCTCATCTCGGTTGTGATGGTGCCCGTTCTGATGGGCATGCAGGCAGCCAAGAGCCGCCGCCAGGGACGTGGCCTGCTGCAGCTGCTCGCCGGTTTCCTGGCCTACAGCGTCCTCTACATGCTCATGCTCTACTACCTACGCCGTCGATGGGTCATCTGACCAGCGGAAACAGCAGTGCTCTGCCGGGTGTTTTGCGCGCTCCTCTTCGTGGCCTGGACGGCCGAGCGGCCGATCGAGTTCGAGCCGCTTCTGTACTGGGGGCGCTGGCGGAGCCCCTTTCGGCTCTTCGGCCCGCTCTTCGTGTCGCTGCCCGGCGTCAACCTCTGGGCGTGGCAAGTCCTGCTGTTCGCGCTGGCGCCCCTGTGTTTGCTCCGGCCGGGGGCCTTCCGCAACCGGGCCTGGGTCATGGATGCGGCTATCCTGGCCAGTCTCACCAGCATCCTGGTCACCCTGGCCTGGGGACTGCTGCGCGGGGGCAGCGCCTATCAGGCCTATTACCAGCTCTGGCGCTTCCTCACCGCGCTTCTATTAGGTGCGCTGCTCCCCTCGGTGGTTCGCACCTCCCGCGACCTGAAGGCGCTGGGCACCGCAATCCTGGCGGCGGCGCTGACTCGTGGCACCCTCGCCATCTACTTCTACTGGGCGCATGTGCACGGCAAGATCGACCCCCCTCCCGCGCACATGACCAGCCACGACGACTCGCTGCTCTTCGTCGCCGGCCTCGTCATCGCCCTGAGCTGGGCGCTGGCCCGAGGGAAGTTGGCGGCCTGGTTGG
Source organism: Gemmatimonadales bacterium (assembly GCA_035287045.1). Lineage (GTDB taxonomy): Bacteria > Gemmatimonadota > Gemmatimonadetes > Gemmatimonadales > GWC2-71-9 > JACPAP01. The sequence goes on from DATECF010000101.1 coordinate 6,061, forward strand.
CTGCGGCGCTGGCGGCCCCGGTCTTGCTCTACGCCATGGTGCTGAACAACCGCCGGTTGGCCTGGGTCGAACTCGCGCTGGCCCTGGCGATGACGTACCTGTTGCTTCCTCCGGGCGGGTGGCGCCGGCGCCTGAACCTGCTGCTTCCTATCGTGGGGCCGGTGCTCCTCGTCTATGTCCTCGTGGGCTGGGGTCGCCAGGGGGCGGTGTTCGCGCCGGTTCGGGCGTTGTCGACGGCCGGCAGCAATGAGGACGCGTCGTCGCTGGCGCGCCAGGAGGAGATCCGGAATCTCCTTTACACGTTGTCGGCGGCCGGCAACCCGCTGCTGGGAACCGGGTGGGGGGTGCCCTACATCAAGGTCACCAGCGTCTACGCCAACTTTGGATCCGAGTGGCAGCAGTACCTGTACCTACCGCATAACTCGTTGCTGGCGGTAGCCGTGTTCGGGGGGCTGGTCGGGATCTGCGGGATCTGGCTCGTGGTCCCGGTCGCCGCCTTTCTGGCCACCCGCGGCTACCGGACCTCGACGCGGGCGGTGGATCGCGCCGCCGCCATGGCGGTGGTCTCGGTTCTGCCCGCCTACGGCGCCCAGTGCTTCGGCGACATCGGCTTCGAGTCGCTCACCTGCGCGCTGATCCTCGGGGTGGCGATTGCCGTTGCCGGGAAGGCGGCGGTTCTGACCCAGCTGTCCCCGGGGCTGGCCAAGAAGGGCGGCGCGCGCCGGTTGCGAGCGCCGCAGATGGTGGCCGCGGACGCAGATCTCGCCTCTCTGCGCCAGTGGCCTTAGCATCCGGGGAGGAGCGGAGTCATGTGCGGTATCGCCGGCGCCATACGCGAGGTCTCCAAGGGCAGGGGGACTGCGCGATGGCCCGAGCTCTTGGGGCTTGTGGAAAGGATGACGGAGGCGGAGCGCCACCGCGGCCCGGATGGATCCGGCCTGTGGGTGTCGAGCGGCCAAGAGGTCGTCTTCGGCCATCGGCGACTGGCCATCCTGGACCTGACCGAGGCCGGAGCCCAGCCCATGGTCGACGCCGACTCCGGGTGCACCATCACCTACAACGGTGAGATCTACAACTTCCTGGAGATCCGCCAGCAGCTCTCGGCGCTAGGCGAGGTCTTTCGTTCTGCGAGCGACACCGAGGTCATCCTCAAGGCCTACGACCACTGGGGCATCGACGCCGTCAAGCGGTTCCGCGGCATCTTCGCGCTCGCCCTCTGGGACCCCCGCTCGCGTAGCGTCCACCTGGTGCGGGACCAGATGGGCATCAAACCCCTGTACTGGACCACGCTCAAGGACGCCGCCACCGGGGAAGCGGTGGTCTTGTTTGCTTCCGAGGTGCGCGCCCTGCTGGCCAGCGGCGCGGTCCCCCGCCGCCTCGACCCCGCCGCCGTGGCCTCGTTCCTGTGGCACGGCTTCGTGGTTGGTCCCAACACCATCGTCGACGGCGTACAACTATTGCCGGCCGCGACCATCTTGACCCTGGAGCTGGATCGGGGGGTGCGCGAGCACAGCTCGCGCACCATGCGCCAGTACTGGCACCTGCCCTCGTCGTCGGATCGAACCACGACGGTGGCGGCCTTGCGGGAGGAACTCACCAGGACCGTCGGGATGCAGCTCATCTCCGACGTGCCGCTGGGCGTCTTTCTCTCCGGCGGGATTGACTCCAGTTCCGTGGCGGCACTGGCCAGCACTGTCGCCCCCGGTGCCGTGCACACCTTCACCATCGGATTCGAGGTGGCCGCATACGATGAGAGACACCACGCTCAACAGGTCGCTCACGCCATCCGGAGCCAACACACAACCGTGGTGCTCACCGAGCAGGCCTTCGAAGAGCAGCTCCCCGACGCCTTCACGGCCATCGATCAGCCGACGTTCGACGGCATCAACACCTACTTCGTGAGCCGGGCGGCCAGAGGCGCCGGCATGACAGTGGCCCTGGCCGGCACCGGCGGCGATGAGCTTTTCGGCGGCTACCCGAGCTATGTCGACATTCCCAAGATGCGGCGCGCCGGCGCCTGGCTGCCCTTCGCCCGCCCGGACGCCTTCGGCAAGCGCGCGTTCGACGCCATCGTGGGGTTCGGCTCCGATCTAGCCGGCAAGCTGTTCTGGGAGGTGTTCAAGACGGCGCCTCCCCAGACCCGCTGGGGCAAGCTGGCCGACGTGGCCCGCGTGGCCCGCGACGTCCTTGGCCTCTATCAGGTCTTCTACTCGGTGTTCACGCGAGAGACCCAGGCCGCCCTCGCCGCCGACCCGGTTCGAGAGGCGCAACGGAGCCAGCCGTACGGATTGCCCCCGGAGGTCGCTGAGGCGTGGCACCGGCGAATCGGGGGCAGTGAGTTGCTCCACGCCATCTCGGTGCTGGAGCTGGGGAGCTTCATCGGCGAGCGCCTACTGCGCGATACCGACGCCGCCAGCATGGCCGTCGCCCTCGAGGTGCGGGTGCCGCTGCTCGATCACGTCCTGGCCGAGGCGGTAGCCGGCGTCGAGCCGGGCCGGCGCTTTCATCCGCTGGGCCGGAAGCAGCTGCTGCGCGAGGTGGCCCTCGATCGGCTCGATCCCGCCATCTTCGATCGGCCCAAGTCGGGCTTCGTCCTGCCCATCGACACCTGGGCGCGCCAGCGCTTGCAGCCGAAGATGGCGGAGCTCTTCGCTGACCCGCAACTCGCCCGCCGCGCCGGCCTGCGCAGTGAGGCCGTTAGGACCCTGTGGCGCTCCTTCGCCGCCGGGCGGCCGGGCCTCTACTGGACGCGCATCTGGGCCCTCTACGTGCTCTTGTCTTGGTGCCAGACGCACGACGTGTCTCTCGGACCCTGAGGCCGTTCGCGCCGCCCCCCGGCCTGCGGTGAACCCGCCGGACTCAGCGACTCGCCAGCGCCGCGTCGAGCGCGTCAACGAGAGGCCTGGCACACGCGTCCATGTCGATGGCTCCCTCGTTCTCGGCGTAGGCGTCTTCGGCCATCTGCCGCAGGCGGCCGGGTGCTTCCTCGAAGATGCGCCGGACCCTCGAAAGCAGCGGCCCCAGGCCGCCCCTCTCGAAGAGGAAGCCGGTCCTGCCGTCCTCAATCCGAAAGCCGCGGGATCCAAAGGCGGTGGTGGCGATGGGCAGACGACTGGCGATGAACTCGCACATCTTCACGCTGGTGCCGGCCCCGCTGTAGGTGGGGTTGAGCGCCATGTCAGCGGCCGCGAAGTAGGGCTCCACGACCTCCACCCTGCCGGTGGCGGTGAGACCGGGGAGCCGAACCGGTTCCGCCACAACGCTGCCGACGACCAGGATGTGAGTGCCCTGTTCCGCCAGCAGTTTGGGGTTGCTGCGGGCGAATGCCAGCAGATCGTCGAACGCCTCCCGGTTGGGGCCCCACTTGCTGGCGGTGAATAGGAGCACCCTCACGTTGTCGGCGATGCCCAACGCTCGCCGCGTCGCGTCGCGGTGTCCTTCCATGCCGCGAAAGCGCCGCACGTCGATGCCGTTCGGCACCAGGATCGACCGGCGGATCCGCGCGTGTCGCTCGAAGAACTCCTGGTCGCTCTGGCAACAGGTCACCAAGACGTCGCAGGCCTGGGCGGCGCCCAGCTCCATTCTCCGCACTGCCCCGCGTGCCCAGCGGTCCTGCCATCGACTCCGGTCGTTGAGCATGTGGTGCTCGACGTTGTGTGTGCTCAGGACGCGGAGTCGGCCCCTGGCGGACGGCGCCTCGAAGATCGGGTGGAGGAACGGGAAGTCCGCCAACACAACGTCGCACCAGGCGAGCTTCTCCCGCAGCAGGGCAGGCAGCAGCAGCTCCCGGGGCGTGGCCGCGGCCGCCCGGAGGTAGGCAGGGATCCACAGCGGAGGCAACCCCAGTCCGTAGCTGCCGTACTGGGCCAGGAACCACAAGAGCCGGCGATCGACGTATTCCTCCGTCCCCTCGGGCCAGGTCTGGATCGAGGAAGGCTCGGCCGACAAGTACTCGCTCTTGCGCCCCACCATCGAGTACACGAAGACGTCGATGCCGTGGTGCTGGAGGGCGTTCGCCAGCGCGAAGCTGCGAAGTTGCCCGCCCGAACGGGTCGGGAAGATTTGCAGCGCCGACAGGAAGAGCACCTTGGCGCTGCCGGTGGCCGGACGCGGCGAGCTCACGCAGGTCGAGACAGCTCGCGGGGTTCGGCGCGAGGGGAGCAAGGAGACGACCGATTGATGGGCAGCGCTGCGACTGTCATCTCGACCGTCTCGCATGATATCAGTCCTTGGAGATTCGGGAACCTGTGATACCATTCCGCGATCCCTTCCAAGGTTCAGCGAGCATTCCAACGCTTTCCAGTCAACAGCCCGGATTGCCGACGCGGGCAACAGGGCCGAGGGGCTTGTCCCCGCGGGGTGCCACGTGTCTCAGCAAGCATCGACGGTGAGCCGTTTCTCGCGAACGCCATGGTGCGTTCTGCTCGCAGCGGGCGGGCTCCTGGGCTTTTCGCGGCCCGTAGCAGCGCAGTTCGGGCCAGCTCCCTCCTACGGGGCCCCTTCGACGCTCACCTTGAGCACGAATCCGCTCACGGTTTCGGTCGCGGATCTGAACCACGATGCCAGGCTCGACCTTGTCGTCCCCGCCAACGCGGCCGGCACCGTCATGGTGTTCTGGGGGGACGGCCTGGGCGGGTTCTCAGCCGGCCCAGCCCTGGGAGTCGGCGCATTCCCCGAGGCCGCAGCGGTAGCCGACCTCAACGCCGACACCCATCCGGACATCGCGGTGGTGAGCTTCGGGACCAGCGACGTCTCGGTCCTGCTCGGGGACGGGAGCGGGGGGTTCGCGGCCGCATCAGGATCTCCCTTCGCTACCGGCACCGCCCCCTTCGCCATCGCGATCGCCGACATGAACGCGGACACCTTCCCGGACCTGGTGGTGGCCAACGCCGGCTCCAACAACGTGTCGGTCCTGCTAGGCACGGGCACCGGCGGGTTCGCTGCGGCCACCAACTTCTCGGTCGGCGTGAACCCGCGAGACGTCGCGGTCGCCGACCTCAACAACGACGGCCTCCGGGACATCGTCGCCACCAACTATGCGTTCGGTGCGGGCACCACAGCCTCGGTGTTGATGGGGACTGGAGGAGGCGGGTTTGCCGCCGCCGTCGACTACACGACCGGGCCGGCCCCGCGAACCGTGGCGCTGGCGGATCTCAACGGCGACGCCAATCCCGACGCCGTGGTGGCCAACCTCGATGGCGGCGCCACCTCAGCCCTCGCTGTGCTCCTGGGAAACGGGGACGGGACCTTCCAGACCGCAGTCCCCTACGGCGGGGTTGCCGGCGGGGCTGCCCACGGGGTGGCCGTCGGTGACTTCAACGTGGATGGCAAGGTCGATGTCGCTGTCACCAACTCCAACCTGACGACGATCACGCTCTACAACGGGGATGGGGCCGGGAACCTGCAACCGCCAGGGACCTTCTTCACGGCGGGGACCAATCCGTTCTTCGTGGGCGTGGGCGACTTCGACGGCGATGGCAGGGACGACCTCGCGGTCTCCAACTTCGGATCGGGCAACGCTTCCGTGTTCTTGAACACGCTCACCCTCTCGGCCGACCTCGCCATAGGCAAGACCGGCCCCACGAGCGTCGTTGCCGGCCTGACCGTCGCCTACACGACCACGGTGACGAACCTGGGACCGAACAACGCCTTTGCGGTGTCGGTTGCGGATCCCACGCCCTCAGGGCTGACCTTTGTTTCCAACACCGGCGCCTGCACTACGGCTTTCCCGTGCTCGCTCGGGACCATGACGTCCGGCCAGGTCCGCACCATCACCTCGACCTTCCTGGTCCCCTCGGGCTACTCCGGAGCGAGCCCGTTCGACAACACGGCGACCGTCGGTTCGTCGACCGCGGACCCGACCCCCGGCAACGACTCGTCGACCGCTTCGACCGCGGTGAGCTACTCCGCCGACGTGTCGATCACCAAGACCGACGGCGTGACCAGCGAGGTGCCGGGAACCGGGGTGACCTACACCATCGCGGCCAGCAACGCGGGCCCGTCGAACGCGCCCAGCGTGACGATAGCGGACAGCTTCCCCGGCATCTGCGCCGGAGCCACCTGGAGCTGTGTCGGAGCCGGCGGTGGGAGCTGCACGCTCAGCGGCGTGGGTGACATCAGCGACACCGCCAGCTTGCCCGTGGGCGGATCCGCGACCTACACCGCGAGCTGCACCATCTCGGCCTCAGCGACCGGCAGTCTCAGCAACACCGCCACCGCGAGTGTGGGCGGTGGCGTGACCGATCCCACCCCGGCTAACAACAGCGCGACCGACACCGACACGCTCACCGCCGAGGCTGACGTGTCGATCACCAAGACCGACGGGGTGACCAGCGAGGTGCCGGGAACCGGGGTGACCTACACCATCGTGGCCAGCAACGCGGGCCCGTCGAGCGCGCCCAGCGTGACGATAGCGGACAGCTTCCCTGGCATCTGCACGGGAGCGACCTGGAGCTGTGCCGGAGCCGGCGGTGGGAGCTGCACGCTCAGCGGCTTGGGTGACATCAGCGACACCGCCAGCCTGCCCGTGGGC
>DATECF010000102.1:0-3419 GCA_035287045.1 Gemmatimonadales bacterium
GCCCAGGAGCGGCCGGCGGCGGGCGGCTTGGCGGAGGCGCCGCGATGGCGGCACGTCCTCTCGCCGCCGGGATGCGCACCTCGGGGCGGTAGATCGGGACCACGCCTGCTCGTGCGGGCGCCCCGGCAGCGCGGGGCGACGCCACCGCCTGCAAGCGGACCGGCGTCACCGGCCGACCGAGCCGATGCTCCACGAAGGGGCGGGCGGGTCCGCCCCAGGCTGGGGCAACCGCACCGAACACGCGAGCCCTCGGCGGCGCCGGCACCGCCGCGTGGAAGACACCGCGGACGTGTCCGAACGGAACGGCCACCCGGAAGACCGGCACGGCCACGAAGCTGCGGCAAGGAACGAACGTCCACCAGGAGAAGGCGACAGGATAGCTGGACACGAACACCGAAAAGCCGGGCGCGAGGGGGGCCCAGCCAATGTAGTCCGGGCTGTAACGCCAGGTGACCCAGGCAGGCGCCCACTGATACCCGGGCACCCAGACCCAGCTATGATACGGGTCGTACGCCCAGCGGCCATAGTGGTAGGCCGCCCATCCCCACGGCTCGTCCGAGACCCAAAGCCAGCCCTCGTCCGTCCACTCCCACTTTCCGTAATAGTAGGGCCGCCAGTCCGCCGCGACGCGCGCCGGACGCCACACGTGGCCGTAGTTCGGGACGTCAATCCACTCGCCGTACGGTGAGAGACCTTCGCGGAACGTGTCGAACGTGACCGTCGCGTCCGGTGTCGCCATGTCGACGTCGACGTCGACGTTGCTCCGCGCATCGTCGCCCGGGTATTCGCTGTAGCTCCCCTCGCCTTCCGGGGCGGGCTCACTGCTCCACGCGGAGCCCGTCTCGTCCTGGTAGTCGTAGGTGTGCTCCTGCTGCGCGACGGCGGGAAGCGCCAGCGCGGCAAGCCCGAAGGCGATTGCGAGATGGCGAGTCATGATCGGGCTCCTCCGAGGATCCCTGCCCGAGACGCGCGGGCGGACTTCCTGCCCAACGCTTGTGCAACGAAGGTGCCGCGTGCCAGGTCCCCGAATGGACGATGTTTTCTTAGTTGACCGCGTGCCGCGATGCCACACTGTGCCGGCTGCGTGCTCCCGAGCATGGGCACGCCCGAAGCAGCGGTGGGACTGCGGGTGAGCGCGGGCCGGGCGCACCGAGCGCTTCATCAGCGCTCGAACGTCCGGCGTGAGGAGAGGAGGCGGGCGAGGCGGCAACCGATTGAGCGCTCACACAGACCGGGTGAGACGGGATGAAGCGGCCGGCTCCCAGAGAGCCGCCGTTCATCCCGCGATGAACGAGCAAGCGAAAAAGAAGGTCGATCCCCCGCCTGGCGCGGTACGTCCACCAAGCACCCCCACGCGTTCAGAGACGCAAGAGAGGGGGGCCCAAGGGAGACCGACCATGCGAACTGTAGCTCTTGATCTGGGGAACCGCATCTCGTTTTGTGAGGTCGCTCAGGGCAGTGTCATCAAGCGAACGACGGTCGATGCGTTGGAGGGTCTCCTCCCGCTGCTCGGGCCTCGGACACCGAAGGCGCGGGTGGCCATCGAGGCATGCCGCGAAGCGTGGGTAATCCACGCCAAGTTGAAGGAATGGGGGCACGAGCCGGTCCTGGTGGACACGACGCGGGCGAGGAAACTGGGCATCGGCCAGCACAGGCGCAAGAACGACCGGATCGATGCAGAGACCCTGGCGAGGGCGCTGGAGCAGGGGCTCATCCCGCCGGCCCACGTGCTCTCGTCACACCGCCAGCAGCTGCGCTTGCAGCTCTCCGTCCGGCAGGTGCTGGTGGAGACGCGCGCGAAGTACGTGACGGTGATCCGCGCGTTGGCGCGCAGCCGCGGCAAGAGGCTGAAGAAGTGCGCGGTGGAGGACTTCCGGGCGAGGGTGGAGGAAGCAGTGCTCGGCGAAGAGGTCCGTCATCTGATCGCCCCGCTGGTCGCGCTGCTGCCGAGCGTGGAACAGAGCATCGCGCAGGCGGAGCGCAAGCTCGAGGCGCTCTGCGCGCGGGAACCCGCCGTCGCGCTCTTGCAGACCGCCCCCGGTGTCGGCCCCGTGGTGGCAGCGGCGGTGGTGGCGGTGGTGGACGACCCCAAGCGTTTTCGCAACGCCCACCAGGTGGAGAGCTACGTCGGGCTGGTGCCGGCAGAGAACACCTCGGGCAAGCGGCGGCTGGGCTCGATCACGAAGCAGGGTAACGGGTACCTGCGTGCGCTGCTGGTGCAAGCGGCGTGGACCGTCCTGCGCAACCGGCAAGCGGACCCGCTCAAGGAGTGGGGCCAGGGCATCCTCTCGAGGCGTGGGAAGGGGAACGCAGCGGTCGCGGTGGCTCGCCGGCTGCTGGGCGTGCTGTGGGCGATGTGGAAGAGGAACACGGTCTACGACCCGGAGATCGTAGGCCGAGACAGCGCAGCGGGGATAGAACGTCAAGCCCAGAGCGCGAGGAAGAGGGCACAGGCGATCGAAAAGGCAGGTCGCAAGGCGGCACGGCACCAGCGGTGGATCGAGAAGGTCCTGCGAGAGAGGAACGCCGTCACCATGTAGCCGGGTCTTGAGTGACGAGTAGGGGGAACTGGGTATGAGGGGAATGAGCTTCCCGATGCTTGTGGATGAGCGCGACGGTCCCGCTGAGACTCGCGAGCCGGCAGCAACCGGTCGGCCCAGCAGATCGAGGGTTAGACTGCGCCGCCACATTTCGCACCCCGAATTGCGCCCGGAGCATCACTGGCTCCAAGCCAGCTCCGAGAGCGCGGATAGTCGACTGAGGGGTAGCTCGTTCCCGTCAGACCCAGCGGAAGGCCTCAACCCCTCGGGGGTGGTCTTGCCTGCGCTCGCGGGCGCACAAGGCGCCTCAACAGCAGGCTTACGAAGAGAAGGCGGCACCCCCTTGTTGCAGCGTCAGGACCGGGCCGCGAAAGTGCCCCCCCCTGCGGATGCCTGGAAGAGCGTGGCCCCACAGCGGAACGGGTCCATTCGCGGCGAGGCTTACCGTGATCGGCTCACATCCAAAGGCCCGGCTCGCCCGCGAGAGTTCCAGCCAGAGCCCCGGAGTTGACCCAGGAAGAGAGAGAGACACGAAATGAACGACAACCCGATGCGGAGCGACCGGCCATGCTTGACAGACCGGCCGCTTCATAGTCGGGACCGGGAGCGGGTTCGGCTCCGGGCCCGGGGACGGGGCCGGGCGACGGTCAACGGGAACGTGCACCGCCGGCCGTTATCCGTTCCCGTTCGCGTTCCCGCTAACGCACCCGCTCCCGGTCCCGGCCTTTGTGGTTGAGGATGAGCTGGGCCTCCACGCTAGGCTGACCTCGCCAGCGGCAGCCTCAGCGCGAAGCGGGCACCGCCCGACGGGGCGTCCTCGATCGTGATCGTCCCGCGGTGCTGGGCGACGATGGAGTGGACGATCGAGAGCCCGAGGCC
>DATECF010000103.1:0-3467 GCA_035287045.1 Gemmatimonadales bacterium
CCAGACGCGCCTTGTCCAGCCCGCGAAGCACACGAGGCAGCGACTCACCACTCATTGACGCCTCCCACGCGCTGTACCCAGGGACCTCTCCCCCGCAGCAGCCACCAGCAGCGCCACCGCGTTCACCAGGTCGTCATGACCATCACGAGGGTCAACCTCCCAGGACAGCACCCGCGACCGCGAGTAGCCCGCCCGGCACAGCCGCAGCTCATCCCACATCGCCCGCCACTCCGGGCTCCCATCATCAGCGTACACCTTCAGGCGGTTCGACGCCGCCGCCGCCTGCAGCCCGTAGCCTAAACTCGACTTGCTCCGCTGGGTATAACGGTACGCCATCACCCGCGACCGGCCCAGCGACCGCGACAGCAGGACGGCCGCCGCCTCCCCTATCGCCGTCGCGTCCACCGCCACCCGCCCCACCCGCCACACGCCGTCCAGCAGCGCCACCAACTGCGGGTACAGCGCCTCCCACGCCACCGACTGCCACCGGTACGCCGCCACGACCTGCACCGCCGGCAGGTCCCTCGACGCCGACCGCGACAGCCTCCCTACCGTCAGCGCCGTCCAGTCCCGGCCCCGCGCCGCCATCTCATCCGGCGCCGCCTCCCCCGCTACGTCCAACCCCGCCACGTACGTGGCCCCGGCCACTCCCCCGGCCTCCCGCACGTGCTCCCCTCGCATCAGGTCCAGGTCGGCCGGCGACAGCAGCCGGCCACCGCCAGGCAGCGGCCGAAGCTCGTACTGCGTCGTGAACAGCGGGTGCGTCTCCCCCAGGCGCAACCGCTCGGCATGCACGTACCGGCCGTAAGCGACGTTATAGCGCGCGCAATGCTGCCACGGGTAGACGAAGTTCCGGCGCACCCCGTCCCGCCGCTCCAACTCCCGGTTCGACGCCAGCGCCTCCTCCAGCAGCGACGTCTCCTCCCACGCCGTCCCGTACATCACCGTCGTCGCGTTGTAGGCCGCCGCCATCGGCCGGAAGTCCCGGTCGAACTTCTCCCTCGTCACGTCCTGAGCTTCGTCTACCTCCAGAAGCAGGGAGGCCGTGCCGCCGACCACGCTCGCGGTCGGCTCCGCCGAGTAGAAGAGCCACCGGGCGTTCATAAGGCGAATGACGTACCCATCAATCAAACGCCACGACCCAACGTAGCCGGCGCCGTCCAGACTCCGCCCCAGACGGTCGATGGAGTACTTGACCTGCGGCGTGAACGTCGGCGCCGCCTTCACCCCCGAACCGCCCGACCGCGCCGCCCGCGTCAGCAGGGCCGTCTCCAGCCACGCCGACAACTCATTCTTACCCGCCTGGCGGCTCATCTCGACCACGAACGTCAGCCCCAGGCCCCGCAGCACCGAAGCCAGGATGGCCCGCGCCGGTTCAGCCTGGTACGGCCGCAGCCGCGTCAGCGCCACGACTAGCCTCCATCGCCTTCACCCGCCACGCCATCCACACCGAGTGCTCGAACATGAACACCTGACCCATCACCAGCCGCGTCTGCAGCTTCAAGTGGCAGACCTGGCAGAGCGCCGCCAGGTTCCAACGCGCGCAGTTCGACCGGTCGTTGTCCAGGTGCGCCACCGTCAGCATGCGCTGCTTCCCGTCCCGGACGTGGCGACAGAACCGGTCACACCCCTTCCTCCGCGACGGCGTCTCGTGACGATGGCGGCAACGCTCGCACCGCCAGCCGGCCACGCACTTCACCAGGTACGCTACCTCCGACCAGTTCAGCGGGTACGTCCCAACCGGCCGGTTCCGTCCGTACCGGCCCGGCACCACCCGCCGCCTCATAGCTGCAACCCGCCCCGTCGGGTGAACGGCGACCGATGCCGTCCCCCTCCCCCCTGCCCCCCGTACCGCCCCTCGAGCTCCTCCCGGATGAACACCGGCACCAGGACCTCCACCCACCCACACTGCAAACAAGTCCAGCCGTCCCGCTCCAGCAGCAGGCGGCCGCCGCAGCGCGCGCAGGACCCGCCCCGCGCCGGGGCCCGTCCAGCCTCGCCCTTCACCGGGCCGACTCGCCGGCCCGCACCCACCGGGCGCAGTGGGCGCACAGGATGGTCGGCACAACCCCACTTCTCGGCCGGCCGGCCGCCCTGCCGCACGCCGTCCCTCCCCGCCACTCCGTCCACACGTGTACGCGCCGACCGGTCACGGTCGTCACGAAGCCCGTCGCGGCGGCTTTCACGGCAGACACGCTTTCCACGGCCACCATCCCTCTTCGGCCACGATGAGGGCCGCCGCCATCACGCTCTCTCGCGGGTCCAGCAGGTCCCACCCGGCCGCCGCGAATCGTTCACCAGCGCCCCCATCCGGTTGCAGCTGGAACGGGCCCAGCTCCCCCAGAGCACCCACCCACGCCGAGCCCTCGGCCGTCTCGCACTCGTACACAGCCAGAGCCACGTCAACGGCCCCCAGTGGGCCGAAGTAGTGCTCGATAAGCCATTCCACCGGCGGCCACACCAAGGCCCCGCCAGCGGCCTCCACGCCACCCACACGCCCCTCGGCGGCCACCGCCGTAGCCGTCGGCACAGCGGCCGGTGTCGCCGTCGGGTACACCACACGCAGCTCCACCGTCCCACCCCCCCAAACCACCGCCCCGATGATCGCCCCCACCGCGATAGCCATCAGCACCGCCGTCCACACGTCGCCGCCAGCGCGCGGGCCAGGACCGAAGTAACGCCTCGTCATCAAGACACCTCCATTTCAAACTGCGCCGACTCCACCACTACGTCCGCCGAACCCGACGACCCCAGTCGCCCCAGCTTCGCCAGAAGCTCCGCTACGTTCGCCCCCAGAACCGGCACGCTCACCCGGAACGACAGCTCCGCCCCACCCGGCGCCGGCACCGCCCGCACCGCGTCCACCGTCACGCTGTACAACTTCACGCTCGCTCGCCGGCTCACGACGCCCACCACGGCGACACCAGCTCCCGCACCAACAACGCACACGCCCTGCAGTAAGGCAGGCCCTCAGCCAGCGACCCGCACACCACCGGCGGCCTCGACCCGCCCGGGCGGCACCGGTGGCACCGCCGACAAGCCTCCACTCTCGCTTCCCACATGGTCACAACCGTTCTCCTTTCACTCACTCGCCGCGACAGCCACCGGCGGCCGGCGCCACCCGCAGAACCGGCAGGCCCCCTCAGGCGCTACCTCGTCATGCACCACGGCCCGGATGTACCCGCCGGGGTTCCTGAACCGCCGGTACTCCTCCGGCGACAGCCCGTCCAGCTCGTCCAGCAGCGCCTCTATCGACCCCGCTACCGCGAAGTGCTGGCGCACGAACGCCGGGCCGCCCCGGAAACCGTGACCCGCCAGCCGCGACGACACCGCCGCCACCAGCGCCGACGCCGGACCGTCTGACCTAACACCGCTCGCGGTCGGCCGTCCCAGGGGGCCGTCCGCCGCTCGCTGAGCCTCTGATTGAACGGGTGCTGTTGATGATGAAGGAGGGCGGAAGAACGGGA
>DATECF010000104.1:0-32652 GCA_035287045.1 Gemmatimonadales bacterium
CGCACCCCCAACAACCCCACCAGCACCAACCCGTACGTGGCCGGCTGCCGGATGTCCGCCTTCACCAGCCACAGGAAATGCAGCACCCCCAGCGCCGCCGCTACGTACACCAGCTGGTGCAACCGCTGCCACCGCTTCCCGCCCAGCCGCTTCACCATTGCGTTGGTCGACGTGGCCGCCAACGCGCACAGGATCAGGAAGGCGGTGAACCCCACCGTGATGTAGGGCCGCTTGGCGACGTCCGCGCCGACGGACGCCAGCGATAATCCCGTCCCCTCGAACAGCGTCCGATCCAACCCGTAGATCGTGAAGTGCAGCACCGCGTAGAAGAACGCGAACAGGCCCAGCATGCGGCGCAGCTGAATCAACCCGCTCAGCCGGAGCAATCGCCGCGCCGGCGTCACCGCCAGCGTGATCATCAGAAACGTGAGCGCCGTCAGGCCCGTGAAGTGGGTGATGCGCTCGACCGGGTTGGCCCCCAGGTTGCCGGTTAGCGTGTCACGCACCAGCCAGGCGAACGGCCCCAGCGACGCCACGAACGCCGCGGGTTTGACGACGCGTTTGATCCATTGCGCCTGGGTCATGAGCGCGGAAACGCTGCTCCTCCTGCCATCAGTAGTTTCTCCGCAAGTCCATCCCGGCGTACAACGACGCCACCTGCTCCCCATACCCGTTGAACGGCAGCGTCGGCCGCTTGAACAGCTCGCCCAGGCGCCGCTCCCGCGCCTGGCTCCACCGCGGATGGTCCACCGCCGGATTCACGTTGGCAAAGAAACCGTATTCGTGCGGCGCCACCACGTACCAGGTGTTGAGCGGCTGCTCCCGCACCAGCCGGATGCGCACGATGGACTTGATGCCCTTGAAGCCGTACTTCCACGGAACCACCAGGCGGATGGGCGCACCGTTCTGGTTCAGCACCGGCTTCCCGTAGATGCCGGTGACCAGGATGGTGAGCGGATGCATCGCCTCGTCCATCCGCAAGCCCTCGACATACGGCCACGGCAGGACGCCGGACCGCTGTCCCGGCATCTGCTTGACGTCGTGCAGCGTGGTGAACTCGACATACTTGGCAGACGACTTGGGCTCCGCCTGCTTCAAGAACTTCCCCAACTCAAAGCCGCCCCAGGGAATCACCATCGACCAGGCCTCGACGCATCGGTGACGGTAGACCCGCTCCTCCGCGGGATAGGCCTTCACGATCTCGTCAATGTCCCAGGTCTTCGGCTTGTGCACCTCCCCTTCGACCCGAAGGGTCCACGGCCGCGCCCTCAAGGTGTGCGCGTGCTTGGCCGGATCGCTCTTGTCCGTCCCAAACTCGTAGAAGTTGTTGTACGTCGTCACGTCCTCGTATGGCGTGAGCTTGTCGTCGGACTGGGCGGACGGGCGGACGGACGGACCGACGGACGGGAACCCCGCGACCGCCGCCCCGGCGGCCAGCATGAACTCCCGCCGATTGAAATACAGCGACTCGTCTGTGATCTCCGATGACGGCATGTCGGGAGGACGCCGGATAAGCATGAGTCCGTGCTCCTTTGTCGAGCCCCCTGCCACCGGAAAGGGGATGGAAGGGGATGGAGGGCGATGAAGGACGATGCTCCTAATCTACTAGCTTAAAACCTCGCCGGAGGCCTCCCGGTTCCCGCGGGACCTACCCGGCGGTCACGATCGTCACCGTCGTCCCCTGCCCCACCTCGCTCGTGACCTGGATCACGCCACCCCACGACTCGACCAGCCGTTTACAGATGGCGAGCCCCAATCCCGCACCGCTGGTCGTGGTGGAGAACTGCGGCTCGAAGATCTTCGGCAAGTCCTGGGGCAGGATGCCCTTGCCGTCGTCCCGGACCTCGACCCGCGCGCCGCCGTCCGCCGACTGCACCACGATCCTGACCATCGAGGCCCCGGCGGTGCGCGCGTTCTCCACCAGGTTCACCAGCACTTCCTTGAACTCGTCCCGCCGCACCCGCGCGTACACCGACGCCGGTCCCTCCACCTGGACACCGGCACCCGCACCCAGCGCGTAGAGCTGTGCCGTCTCGCGCGCGGCCTCGGCGAGGTTCTCACGAGCCAGCGGGCCGGCCTCTGCCGGCGGGGCGCCGAAGCGCGCGAACGCGCGCGCGATCGAATCCAGCCGTTCGATTTCCGCCAGGATCTGCCGCGCGGTGCGGCGCAACGTCTCCCCATAATCGTCGCGCCTGTCCTTGTACGCCCGCTCCAGGTGCTGAATACCCAAGCGTAGCGGCGTGAGCGGGTTCTTGATCTCGTGGGCCACTTGCCGGGCCAGCTCACCCCAGGCCAGCACCCGGACCGCACGGGCCAGGTCGGTGGTGTCATCCAGGGCGACCACACAGCCGCCGTCACCCCCCAACGCCGCCACCTGGGCCCGGATCCGCCGCTCGTCCACCACCAGCTCGTGCGCCTCAGGTTCGGCACCCCCGGTCGCGTATGCCTCCACCCATTCCCACAGGGATTGCCAGTCGTCACCCGTGAGGTCGCGGGCGTCCGTGCCCTCGCGGAGGGGCACGCCCAGCAACTCCTCCGCTCGAGGGTTGGCCATCGCCACCTTGAGGTGCCGGTCGAGCGCGATGACGCCGGTCGCCACACTCCGCAGCACCGCCGCCGTGCGCTGGCGGGCCGCTTCCAGCGCCGCTTGGCTCGCTCGCACGTCGTGCGCCATGCGTTCCAGCCCCTCCACCACCGGGACGAATTCCGCCGGAACCGCGGGATCGCGCGGCGGCACCACCCCTCCCTGCCCGATCGACACCGCCGCCGCCCGCAGCGCATGCACCGGCTTGGCCAACGCTCGGGCGGCCAGCGCCGCGAGCCACGCGGCCGCCGCCAGCCCGCCCAGCGTGACGAGCGCGAGCGTGAGCGCCAGGTCCTGCCGACGGGCCAGCAACTCCGCGTCGTCCACCAACCGGGGGGAACCCAGCACCACCGGCTGCCCGCGCCAGGTTCCGATGTTGCGGTACGCCACCTGGGTACTGCGCCCGCCGATGGCCGCTTCCAACGCGGTCTCGAGGTCGTCTTCGATCAACAAGTGGCGATACGCCACGGGCGGCAGGTAGGGATCCACCAGGCCCAGCTGCTGCAACACCGGCGTGCTCGACGCCGTCAACACGCCCGACTCATACACCAGCAGGTCGGCGCCGAAGCGACTCCCCAGATCGCGCAGGCGGTCTGCCCGAGGCCCTCCGAACTCCGGCCCCAGATCCCGCGTCGCCACCGCCGCGTCCCGCAGCGTCTGGCGGGTGAGGAGCTGGGCCCCGCCGTCGGCCTCGGCCTGCACCCGCACGATGCTCCACGCCGCAAATCCCACCGTCGGCGCCACGAAGAACACGCTGAGCACCAGCGTGAGCTGCCCCCGGTAGGACCGCGGCCACCGGGGTCGGATCGCCAGCGCCGGAGCCGCCCCACCAGCCAGCAAGTAGCCCCACAGCCACAGCACGCTGATCAGGGCCACGTCCACCAGGACCGCCAGGATGCCCCGCACCAGCAGCTGCGTGGGGCTCCCGAGACCCACCCGCAGATGCACGTGGCGCAGCCCCGCGGGAGCCTCGAGTGAGCGCTCGGATCGAGCCACCCAAGCCTCTCGCCTCCAGCTCGGCGAGTCGGACAACGGGCGGGAGATCGGCTCCGAGACGGCGATCTCGTAGGGCGCGGGGAGCACACGCTCACCCCGCAGGAACCGGGCGACGCGGACCGGCGGGAACGCGCGAGACCGTGGGCCCACGCCCACCGTGACCACCGAGCCGTCGGCGTACGGAACGGCCAATACGTAGTGCACCCCAGGAACCCGGTGCAGATGCTCCACCCGAGGCGTGCGAGCGCTCGCGGCGGATCGGGCCAGCGCCTGAAGCAGCGGTGTGGAAAGGTCGAGCTCGGCCAGATCGAGCCGGGCCACCAATGCACCCGCCGAATCCCAGGCCGCCAGCACGGCCGGCTGGTCGCCCGCCGGCACCACAAACGGAGACCGGCGCCACTCCCGGTACAGTGCCGCTTCGCTCCTGGCCATCGGAAACGCCGCCAGCGTGTCACCGAAACGCTCCAGTAACCCCGCGGTCACGGGCTCCTCGCTGCCCTCGATCCGTGCCAGGTCACGCTCCGCCAGCGCGACGCGGCCCTCCACCGTGGCTCCCCACGCCAGCAACGCCGCCGCCGATCCCGCGACCACGGCGATCGTGGCCGCGCTGCGTGTCAGGCTGGCCGGCCGCACCGCCAGCAGGAGGGCCGGCACCCAGAGGTACACGAACCACGGCGGCCACCCACGCGGCGGCGACCACAACAGCAGTCCCGCGATCGCCAGGACCGCTACCCAGACCCCGGCCGCCCACATGGTCCAGCGCGGGGCGTCGGGAACGCCTGGCGCGCGCACCAGGGCCGAGGCCAGCAGGAGCAGCGCGCCGGCCGCCACCGCGATGGTCACCTGCCACGAGAGCCACAGCGCGAGCGAGACGCCCTCCCCGGGCTGCGTAATGCCCCGCGCCAGCGACGCCAGCGCGTACGGCACCGCCAGGACCAGCGCCACCGCCACCACCTCGCCCAGCCGGCGCCGGCCAAAGCCCCAGCGCCACAGACCCGCCGCGGCCACCGTCGCCAAGGCCGCGCTCAAGAACAACGCCCCCGCGGATGCCGACAACGGCCCCAGCGCCTCGAAGAAGTAGGTGGCGGCGGAGAAGGCGTCACCCAATCCCAGGTGCTCGCCCGCCGGAGTGAAGAGGTAGGTGCCGACGACCCCGCCCACCGCGCCGTAGCGCGCCATCGCGCCGCCCGCCACCGCGATCAGCACGAAGGCGAGCGTCGCCGCGATGGCCGTCCGGCGCTGCCCGCCCGCCACCAGTTGCAGCTTCCGTTCCCCCTGCGCCGGCGGCACGGCACGGACGCTGAAGAGGGTGTCCGCCCCCGGCGCCCGGCATTCAGGCTGGCAGTAGTCGAACAAGTCGGTCCAGAGGGCCCGCGCGGTGCCGGGCACGAAGAACTCCAGACCCACACCGGTGCGCCGCGCAAACCGCGCGGCGACGGACTGCTCGCGGTCCGGCACCGCCGAGTCGGCCGCCAGCAACACCTGGCTCGCGGCAGTCCACGGACCATGCTGGCGCCGAGCGGTGAGCACGGCGTAGAATGGAGTCATGAAGGCGTCCAGCTCGTCACGTGGGAGCGTGACCGGGACTCGATGGCGCCCGGCCCAGGCCCTCGGGCGCCCGGTGTCGTCGAACAGCACCACACCGTGCTCGGGGGCGCCAGGCCGGATCTCCGCCGCCAGAACGACAAACTGCTCGGACGGGGACACACTGGCCGCCCCGGCCGACCGTGCCGCGAGCCCCCGTGCCAGGTCCACCGCTTCGCCCAGGGTCGCGTCCAGCCGGTCGCGGGCGTCTTCGACCATCGCCTCGCGTTCCGCGGGCCAGTTGGTCTCCACGGCGCGTATCCGCCGAGCCGCCACCAACGCCCCCAGAGCGCCCAGCACCCCCGTCACCGCCAGCAGCATCGGCCACCACCGGGCACGGCCACGCTCGGGCTCCGGCCGTGGCCACACCACCAACCCCGCCGTTGCCCCGGCCGCCACCAGCGCCACCACCGCCCAGGCCGTCCCGCCCGCCGAGGTCCAGGCAGCCAGGGCGCCGGCCGTCGCCAGCCCGGTCACCTCCCAGTGACGCATCCGGTAGCCGCTCACCGCCTCCCCTTACGGGTCACGTACCTGTCGCCCGCGCACGGTCGAGTATGGCGTCAATGCAGGCACAGAGGAACCCTCCTGACCCAGGCGACGCTGGCGCTGGGCGCCCTGCTCGCCGCCACCGGCATTCGGGACGCCCGCGCCATGCCCCAAGGACCGGTGCTGGACTCGGGCACCCTGGTGATCTCGCGGGACGGTCAGGTCGTCGGCCGCGAGGAATTCACGGTGCGCCGAGGCAACTCCAACGGGCCGGACGGCTACACCATCACGTCCGCCGTGTACTATCCGCCGTCGTCGCCCAGGGTCACGTTCTCGCCCGTGGTGGAGCTGGGCCCGGATTCCCTCCCGGTGCAGGTCCAATTCGACATATACGGCGACGGCCAGAGCCGGGTGTACGCCCGGTTCGGTCCCCGACGTATTACGCTTCGGGCGGTCCGCCCTTCGGGTGAGAGCGCCCGCGAGCTGCCGTCGACGGGACGCGAGATCGTGGCCGACGACTCGGTCTTCGCGCTCTACGCCGTTCCCCCGGCGCGCGGCGCCCGGCAGGCCATCTTCACCCGGAGCGGCGCGCGGGAGCCGGTGGAGTTGGTGGACCGGGGCCGGGAGCGGACCACCCTCCAGGGCGTCCCGCGCGAACTGCGCCATCAGGTACTGCGCGTGGGCACCAAGGAGCATCACCTGTGGTACGATGCCGAGGGCCACCTCATGAAGGTCGAGGTACCGGCCATCGGCCTCACGGCGGAGCGGGGGTCGTAACGGCGGCCTGCCCGGCCGCTGCGGCCCGTTTCGCGTAACTTCGCCCCGGCGCGCAACATCCACGCTTGTCGCCGGACTCCCGCCCACTAGCTTCCCTTCTATCTCAGCAGGTGTAACACGCTGAAACTTCACGATGTACGGGAGCGTACGGGTCCGTGAACCTAGCCGCCCGGACTGAAACCCAAGGATTGCCATGATGTCTCGCTCGCTCGTGTTGGCCGCGATGACGGCCGTTGGCGCCACGACGGCGCTGCTCGCTCAGGACCGCCCCCTCCCCTCCGTTCCCCAGTCGCTGGGCCTGCAAGAGGCGGTTGAGCTGGCAAACCAGAACAACCCGCTCTATCGCCAGACACAGAACGACCGCGGTCCGGCCGCCTGGGGCGTGCGCAGCGCCCTGGCCTCAACCTTCCTGCCCAACTTCACGGTGAGTGGCGGCGTCCAGTACAGTGGGCCCGGGTCGCAGACCTTCCTCGCCGCGTCGTTCCAACAGCTCTCCGGGACGCTCGCCTCGAGCTATTCGCTCTCGCTCAACTGGCAGCTGTCCGGACAGACGTTGTCCCAGCCCGGCCTGGCGCGTGCCCAGCTGGCCGCGACGGACGCCGCGATCACGGGCGCGCGGATGAACCTCCGCTCGGCCCTGGTGAACCAGTATCTCGGCGTGCGCCAGGCCCAGGACGGCGTGCGCATCGCGGAGGCCCAGCAAAAGAGCGCGGAAGAGGCCCTGCGCCTGGCCCAGGCGCGCTATCAAGTGGGCCAAACGACGGTGCTGGACGTCCGCCAGGCGGAGGTGCTGAAGGGTCGCGCCGACGTGGCGCTGATTCAAGCCCAGCAGTTGGTGACCGTGGAGAAATTACGGCTGTTCCAGCAGATGGGCGTGGGCGCGCCGGACGATCCATCGGTGGTGAGCCTCACGGACACGTTCCCGGTGGTGGAGCCCACCTGGGACCTGCAAAGCTTGCTGACTGAGGCCGAAGAACAAAACCCGGATCTCAACTCGCTTGAGGCGCGCCACAACGCGGCGGTGTGGAACGAACGGGCGGTGAAGTCGTCGTGGTTGCCCACGTTCTCGTTCGCCGCCGGCTGGACCTGGTTTCAGCAGCATTTCACGGACCTGGATCCGATGATCCTGAACAGCACCGCGGCCGCGCTGGAGGCTGCAGCGTCGTCCCTAGATACCCTCGCCCGCAGCTGTCAGTACATCAACAGTGACCTCCTGAACCCCGGCCGCCCGCTGCTTACCTGTCCCGCGCCGACGCTGTCCGCCGCGGACTCCGCGATCATCATTGCGGGCGCGGAACAGGCGGTCAGGACCAGGAACCAGACGATCGGGCTCTTCGATTTCAACAACTACACTCGCCAGCCTTTCTTCGCGCGGGTTGGAGTCTCCTTTCCCATCTTCACGCAGTTCAGCCGGCCGCTCAGGGCCGCGGAGGCCGGAGCGCAGGCGGATGATGCGCGCGAGCTGGTGCGGGCGCGGAGCCTCCAGGTGCGCACGGACGTGAGCCAGGCGCACTACGGCGTCCAGACCGCCTATCGGACCATTGCCATCCAGGAAACCAACCGGTCCGCCGCTCAGGAAGGGCTGCGCCTGGCGACCGAGCAGTACCGCGTGGGCTCCGCGACGTTTCTCAACGTGCTGGACGCCCAGGCCGTAGCCCAGCAGGCCGAGGCGGACTATGTGCGGGCCGTCTACGACTACCACCGGGCGATCGTGCAGCTGGAGACCGCGGTCGGCCGGTCGTTGCGATAGCGCCGGCGGCGTTAGATAGTTAGACAGTCATCTAAATCAGGATTGGACATGTCACGACGTAACCGATTGTTCCTGTTCAGCGGCGTTCTCGTGGTCCTGGTGCTGGCCGTGGTGCTGAGCACGGCCGCGCGCCGGGAGCGGGCGGTGCAGGTGCGCCTCGAGCCGGTGGGTAAGAAGTCGCTCGTCGCCACCGTGACCGCCAGCGGGCGTATCGTACCCAAGAGCGCGGTGGACATCAGCGCCGACATCACCGGACGCATTGTCACGATTCCGGTGAAAGAGGGGCAGATGGTCACCAGGGGCACGCTGCTCCTCCGCATCGATCCGTCCCAGTACGAGGCCGGGGTGGCGCGCGCCCAGGCCATGCTGTCGTCGGCCGAGGCATCGGCCCTGCAGGCCCGCGCCAATCGCGACCAGGCCAAGCGGGCCCTGGATCGCGCGAACACGCTCAAGGAGACCGCTCCCAACCTGGTGTCGGCGGAGCAGATGGAGCAGGCCCAGACCCAGTACGACGTGGCCGAGGCGCTGGCCAACTCGGCGGAGCATCAGGTGAGTCAGGCGCGCGCCGGGCTGCGCGAGGCGCAGGACGCGCTGGCCAAGACCGTGCTCCGCTCACCGATTGTCGGACAGGTGACCCGGGTGGCCGTGGAAGAGGGTGAGGTGGCCGTGCCGGGCACGTTCTCCCGAGAGACCGGCTTGTTGATGACGGTGAGCGATCTCTCGGTGATCATCGTCAAGGTGCAGGTGGACGAAACCGACGTGGTCCGGCTGCACATGGGAGACTCCGCGGACATCACGATCGACGCCTTCCCGGACACCAGCTTCTCGGGCCGGGTATCGAAGGTGTCGCAGAGCGCCATCCTGGCCGCGGCGGCCGCGCAGGCATCCGGAACCGCCGATCGCGCGGTGGATTATGACGTGGAGGTCACGCTGGACCGCCCGCCGCCGGACATCCGGCCGGACCTCTCGGCCACGGCCAAGATCATCACGGCCACGCGGGACAGCGCGCTCAGCATCCCGATCATCGCGCTCACGGTGCGGGAGCATACGCCTATCTCCACGGAGAACGCGCCAGTGGACACCACCAAGGCCAAGAAGGAGACCGAGGGCGTGTTCGTGGTGGACGGCGGCACGGCCCAGTTCCGGCCGGTGAAGGTGGGCATCGCGGGCGAGGAGTACTTCGAGGTCCTCGATGGCCTCCGCGAGGGCGACACCATCGTGGCGGGCCCGTACCAGACGATCCGGGATCTCAAAGACAGCTCGCGGGTGCGGGCCATGAAGGCCCCGGCGCCAGGGGAGCGGCGGCCATGAGCGGCGACGCGCTGATCCAGGTCCGCGGGCTCACCCGCGACTACGACATGGGCGGCGAGGTGGTGCGAGCCCTTCGGGGCGTGGACCTCGCCATTCATCGGAACGAGTATGTCGCCATCATGGGCCCATCCGGCTCCGGCAAGTCCACGTTGATGAACCTGCTGGGCTGCCTCGATACACCCACGGCTGGCGAATACTGGCTCCATGGCGCCGAAGTGTCCCGCATGGCGGACGACGAGCTGGCTCGCGTGCGCAACCGGGAAATCGGCTTCGTGTTCCAGACCTTCAACCTGCTGCCTCGCGCCAGCGCGCTTCACAACGTGGAGCTGCCGCTGATCTACGCCGGGGTCAAGGCGAGCGAGCGGCGCCGGCGCGCGGCGCACGCGCTGGCGCGCGTGGGGCTCCAGGACCGCATGCACCACAAGCCCAACGAGTTGTCCGGCGGCCAGCGCCAGCGGGTGGCCATCGCGCGGGCCCTGGTCAACGATCCCAGCATCCTTCTGGCTGATGAGCCCACCGGCAACCTCGACTCGGCCACCAGCTCGGAGATCATGGACGTGTTCGCGAGCCTCTACCAGCAGGGCCAGAACGTCATCATGGTCACGCACGAGGCCGACATCGCCGCGCACGCCCGGCGGGTGGTCACGCTGCGGGACGGGCTGATCCACAGCGACGTGCTGCAGCAAGCGGCCTGAGCCGTGCCGTTCTTCGAGGCGATCCGGCTGGCACTCCAGGTGATCTGGTCGCAGAAGATGAAGAGCGGCTTCTCCCTGATCGGAGTGTTCATTGGCGTGACGTTTCTCATCGCCGTGGTGTCGATTGTCGCGGGGATGAACAGCTACATGACGGAGAAGTTCGCCGGCACGTTCTTCGGGATGAATACGTTTCATCTTCGCCGCTTCCCCGAGTTCACCGATGTGCCCTCGGAGACCTGGCGCGCCTGGCTCCGGCGCCCCCGGATCACCCGCGATGACGCCGACGCGGTCGCGGCCGCGCTCCGGGTGCCCGTCATCATCGCCGACCAATCCACGGCCCGCGCCACCCTGCACTATGAGGGCAAGGTGGCCCGCGACGTCGAGGTCACCGGCGCCGGCGAGCAGTACTTCGAGATCAAGAACTACGTGATCGAGCAGGGCCGGACGTTCACGGCACAGGAGGCGCGTGCCGGGCTGCCGGTAGTGGTCCTTGGACACGACCTGGCGGAGCGGTTGTTCGAGGGGCAGGACCCCGTTGGTCGGGAAGTGAAGATCCAGGCCATTCCCTACCGGGTGATCGGCGTGGTGGAGCCGCAGGGGAATCTCTTCGGCATCTCGCTCGACAAGTTCGCCGTGGCCCCCGCCAACTCGCCGGTCAAGCGGTTCGTCAATCCGCCCGGCATCGTGGACCTGGTGCTGATCAAGGCGCAGACCCTGCCGGACATGCAGCTGGCCATGGAGCAGACCGAGGCGATCATGCGGAGTCGCCGAGGCTTAAGGCCCGCCGAAGACAACGACTTCGCGCTGGAGACGTCGCAGGGCATCCTGGATACCTGGGGCAAGATCAACAAGATCCTGCTGGCGGCGCTGCCGGGCCTGGTCAGCATTTCGCTGGTGGTGGGCGGCATCGTCATCATGAACATCATGCTGATGGCGGTGTCGGAGCGGACCCGAGAGATCGGCATCCGGAAGGCGCTGGGGGCGCGGCGCCGGGACATCATGCGGCAGTTCCTGGTGGAATCCGCCACGCTGGCCGTGGTGGGGGCCATGATCGGGATCGCCACCGGCATCATCCTGGCCGAAGCCATCGCCGCCAGCACGCCCCTGCCGGCCAGCGTGGCGCCCTGGTCCATCGCGGTAGGGGTCATGCTGGGCGCCGGCGTGGGCATCGCGGCCGGGATGTACCCCGCCAGCCGCGCCGCGCGTCTCGATCCGGTTGACGCCATGAGGCACGAGTAAGCCATGCTGGCACTGTTCGAAGGGGTAGGCATTGCGCTGGATTCGCTGCGGAGCAACAAGACCCGCGCGGCGCTCACCATTCTGGGCATCGCGATCGGGGTGATGGTGGTGGTGGCGATCGCCTCCATGGTCACCGGGATCAATCGCGGCGTGACCGACATCTTCGAGCAGGCCGGCCCCCGCACCTTCTACGTATTCCGGTTCTTCCAGGGCGGCGTGCACGTGTCTGACGGGTCGGACGAGATGAGCCCGTGGCGGAGAAACCCGCCGCTCACCGTGGAGGAGGCGGAGCGGATCGAATCGCTGGAATCCATCGGGTTTGTGGTGCTGGATGAGGGCACCGGCGCGCCCATGGACTTCGGCAGCCGGAAGCTCTCCTCGGTGGGCATCCGGGGCCTGGGTCACAACTGGCTGCGGGTTTCCGGCGGGGACGTGTACCCCGGCCGCTCCTTCACGGTCCTGGAGGAACAGGCCCGGGCGCGGGTCATCGTTCCCAACCAGAAACTGGCCAGCGAGTTGTTCGGTTTGCGCGACCCCGTTGGCCAGACGGTGAAGGTGGCGGGCGTGCCGTACGAGGTGATCGGCGTCTATACGCCCCCGCCCGATCTGTTCGGCGACGGTAACCAGCCGCGCGCCGTGGTACCGCACCCGACATTCGACAAGTACGTCCCGCATTGGCGCGGTTGGATGAACTACCTGGTGTCGCCCGCTCCGGAAGCCACAGTGGCCGAGGCGATCGAGGACGTCACCGTCGCGCTGCGCACGGTGCGGGGCCTCCGCCCGGGAGCCGACGACAACTTTTCCGTGGTGACCCAGGACAAGCTGCTCGAGACCTGGAACAGCGTGACCGGCGTCTTCTTCATGGTGATGATCGCGCTCTCCAGCGTGGGGCTCATGGTGGGCGGCGTGGGCGTGGTGGCGATCATGATGATCTCGGTCACCGAGCGCACCCGGGAGATCGGCGTGCGGAAGGCCCTGGGGGCCAAGCGGCGCGAGATCCTGTGGCAGTTCCTGGTCGAGGCCGCCACCCTCACCGCCGTGGGCGGGGCCGTGGGGATGGTCCTGGGCGGCATCATCGCGTTCGTAGTCAACAACGTGACACCCATCCCGGCGGCAGTGCCGCTCTGGTCGGTCATCGTCGCCCTGCTCGCCTCGATTCTCACGGGCGTGGGGTTCGGCCTGTACCCGGCGGCGCGGGCGGCGAGGCTGGACCCCGTGGAAGCGCTGCGGTACGAATAACGGGCGATCGAAGGCGAACACGGCGAGTGGCGGCGATCGATTACCCCTGCTCGCCCATGATCGTTTCTGCTCGCCCTTGATCGCCCATTAGCTTGTAGCCATGCAGTTCTTCGAGGGCCTCCGCCTCGCCATCGACTCCATCCTGAGCCACAAGCTTCGCTCCTTCTTTACGCTGCTGGGCATCATCGTGTCGGTCGCGTTCCTGGTGGCGGTGGTGGCCATCATCCAGGGCATGAATGCTTACGTCCGGGAGAACCTCGCCGGGGCCATCGTGGGGCGGAACGCGTTCCAGGTGCGGCGCAATCCCATTCAGGTGGGCCTGATTGACGACGAGCAGCTGAAAGAATTCCAGCGCCGGCCCATCATCGCGCCCGAGGACCTGCCGTTCGTGCGGCGCGCCGTGCCGGATGCCGACGCCATCGCCATCCAGTCCGGCTGGCCTCCCCCCCAGGCGGACATCATCTGGCGAAACCGGACCGTGGGGGACGCCGCGGTCTTCGGGGTCACGTCCCAGTACACCGTGGTGCAGGACTACACCATCGCCGGGGGCGAGCCGATCACGGACGTGGACGTCCGGGAGCGCCGTCCGGTGGCCGTGCTGGGTCACGACGTGGCAACCAAGCTGTTCGGCGAACCGGCGGCCGGCATCGGGCGCAAGGTCCGCATCCGCGGCGCCGAGTTCACGGTCAAGGGTGTGGTGGCTCCCAAAGGCACGGTCCTGGGCCAATCCTGGGACGGCTTCGCGATGCTGCCGTTCACGTCGTTCGAGTCGCTCTACGGGCGGCGGCGTACCACCGTGATCGCGGTGAAGATGCCCGAGGCCGCCCAGGTGGCGGGCGCCATGAGCCGCGCCCAGGAGGCCATGCGGATCGCCCACCGCCTGCGCCCGGGTGAGCCGGACGATTTCACCATCGACACGGCCGAAGGGCTGATCACCTTCTGGGAGAACCTCACGCGGGTGCTATTCACGGTGGTCCCGGCGGTGGTGGTGATCGGCGTCGTCGTGGGCGGCATCGTGATCATGAACATCATGCTGATGAGCGTGCATGAGCGGACCCGGGAGATCGGCGTGCGGAAGTCGCTGGGCGCGCGCAAGCGCGATATTCGAAGCCAGTTCCTGGCCGAATCGGTGACCCTGGCGCTGGTGGGAGGCGCCGTCGGTCTGGCGGCGGGCTGGTTGGTAGCGACCCTGGTTGACGTGGTCTCGCCGCTGCCGGCGAGGGTCACCTGGTGGTCGGCCGTGCTGGCGCTGGGCCTGGGCGCCAGCGTCGGCGTGCTGTTCGGCGTCTACCCCGCCTCGCGAGCGGCGCGGCTCGATCCGGTCGTGGCGCTGCGCTACGAGCAGTAGATGCGTCTTGAGAGCCTGAGTGAAGGGGTAGCCATCGCCCTCGGTGCCGTCCGGGACAACAAACTCCGTTCCGCGCTCACCATCCTCGGCGTCGTGATCGGGGTCGCGACCGTGATGGCCATGGCCTCCATCGTCCAGGGCCTCCGCCAGCAGATCGTGAGCACTCTGGAGGTGACCGGCCCGACCACACTCCGGATCATCCGGTTCTTCTCGCAGACGCCGCTCAACCCCGACGCGTTGCCCCGCGAGGTGCGGATCCGACCGGTGCTCCAGCCGGAAGAAGCGCGGGCGCTCGATGCGCTCCCACAGATTCGCTACGCCGCGATGTGGACCCAGGTCTTCGCGCGGCTCGAGTACCAGGGCGTCCGGACCCAGCTGGCCAGTGTGTTTGGAACCGATCATCGCTTCATGGAAATCGCCGGCGGCGCCCTACGGACCGGCCGGTTGTTTACGGAAGCCGAGGAGAATGCCGGCGCGCCGGTGGCCATTCTCGAGCAGGAGGCCGTGGATCGGCTGTTCGGGACGCTGAACCCGCTGGGCCGCGTCGTCCGGATCGGAGGCAAGCCGCTGCGGGTCGTCGGCATCTGGGAGCGGCCGCTCAACTTCTTCGAGCCGCCGGGGGCACCCAAGATCCAGGCCATTCTTCCCTTCGAGACCGCGCGCCGCTCGTTTTGGTACGACGAGACCAACGCCCTCGTCATCGGGGTCAAGCCCCGGCCCGACGTCTCGGTCGCCCAGGCCATTGATGCCGTCACGGCGCAGCTGCGGCGCATGCGCGGGATCCGAACCGGTGACCCGAGCACCTTCGACATCATCACGGCCGATCAAATCCTGGACATCTTCGACCGGTTGACCGGCGCGTTCTTCCTGGTGATGATCGTGCTTTCGAGTGTGGCGCTGATGGTCGGCGGCATCGGGGTGATGGCGATCATGATGGTATCGGTGACCAGCCGGACGCGGGAGATCGGCGTGCGGAAGGCGATGGGGGCCACGCGGCGGGACGTGTTGTGGCAGTTCCTCGTGGAGGCCGCGACGCTCACCGGCGTGGGTGGCGCCCTCGGCATCGCCGTGGGCCTGGTGCTGGGTGAGGGGCTCAAGCGCCTGCTCGGGTTCCACGCCGGCGTGCCGGTCTGGAGCGCCGTGGTGGCGACCGGCGTGTCGGTGGGGATCGGGTTGTTCTTCGGACTGTTTCCGGCCAACCGGGCAGCGAGACTGGATCCCGTGGAAGCGCTGAGATATGAATAACCCTACCACCTCCCACCCGCCCCGGGGGATGGTAAGGCGATGGAGGACGATGGAGGGGGATGTGTACGCATCCTCTTCCATCGTCTGGGGTGGTGCGGTGTGGAAGGGCATCCCCCTCCATCCCCCAATCTGAGGAACGAGAATGACCACGGTCGATCTTCTGGCCATCGCCGCCCACCGCGACGACGTCGAGCTCACCTGTGCCGGCACGCTGATCAAGATGGCGCGCGCCGGGTATCGCACCGGCATCGTGGACCTGACGGGCGGTGAGACCGGGACGCGCGGAGACGCCGCAACTCGTGGCAAGGAAGCCGAGGCCGCGGCCAGGGTCATGGGCGTGGCCGAGCGAGTGAACGCCGGGTTGCCGGACGCGCACCTGCACAACACGGACGAGACCCGCCGGATGGTCGTCGAGCTGATCCGGCGGTTCGCACCGCGCGTCGTGATCCTGCCCTTCCCCGTCGGGCGGCACCCGGATCACCGCCTTGCGTCCGAGCTTGGGCGCGACGCCTGCTATCTGGCCGGCCTCGCCAAGTACGATGCGCCGGGAAAGGCGCATCGCCCTGAGAAGATCCTCTACCCCCTGGCCTATCGCGAAGACCCGGTCAAGCCAACGTTCGTGGTGGACATCAGCGCCGAGTTCGAGACCAAACTCCTGGCCATCAAGTGTTACGCCTCACAGTTCGACGGCGCGGAGGCCGCGGGCGAGATCCACCCCACGGGCCTCGCGCTATACGACCTGATCCGGGTCCAGAACGCCCACTACGGGAGTCTAATCAGGGCGGCGTATGGGGAGCCGTTCATGACGCAGGAGACGGTGCGGGTGGACGACGTGGTAACCATGGGGGTGCGGTCTATTTGACGAAGGGTCACGCGGCGCCTATTGCGGCAAGCGCTTGAAGAGCTCTCCCAAGTCAACCACCAACTCCTCCGCCTCCGGCAACCCGCGGAGCCTCTCGCCGACGAGATCGGCAAGGAGGCCGCTCGCCGCGCGAAAAGCTGGTCCGCCACCGCGGCGGAGCTGCTCGAGGAGGCGGTCCGCATGCGCCGCGCTCCCGGGATCGGGTTCGCCGACGGCCCAACCGGTCGCCGCGCCATCGTGGCGGGCACCGGGACCGACGTGTGGGAGGTCATCGCCGCCTGGCGCGGCTGCAACGAGGACTTCGACCAGTTGCGGGCCAACTATCCCTGGCTCGGGCCCGCTCCCCTTCGAGCGGCGCTCGGCTACTACCAGCTCTATCCCGAGGAGATCAACGCTCGGCTGACGCACGAGGCGGAATGGACCCCCGACCGCGTGCGCCGGCAACTTCCCTTCGCGACCAGGCCTTCCGGGCCGCGCTAGCTCGTGGCTCCCGGGGCCGAGCCGCTCCGCTACCTGTGGGACGAAGACGTAAACCCCGAGGTCGCCACGGTGGCGCGCACCCTGGGGCTCGACGTGATCAGCGTCCACGAGATCGGCCGACGCGGCCTGTCCGACTTCGACCAGTTGCGCCTTGCCGCCGGTGACGTCCGAATCTTCGTGACGCGGAACCGAGACGATTCTATCGCGCTGACCGTCGAGGCATTCCGGACCGGCGATGCCCACCACGGCGTGCTAATCCTTCCGTACACACTTCCCAACCAGCACCCCACGCCCATCGCGCGGGCGCTCGCGTCGTGGCACACCCGCATGGAGGCCGCCGGACATCCGGGCGCGTATTTCATCGACTTCGTCGGCTGACGCGCCGGGACGCTCTTGTCCCCCCAGAGAGACCGCCGCCTTCGGCACCTTCCTCGCTACCTAGAGCACCACTTCGAGCGGGGTCTCGCGTAGAGTGGAGACTTTGAGAACCGAGAAGCCCAGTAGATTCCCCTGCTGATCCACCCTCTCCATGACCTGGTCCGACGCGGTCTCCCGGAAGAAGCCCGGCCTCTCTGGAACGGCGTTGACGCAGTGTTTGAAAACGGGAGCGAAACAGTTTGGCCCGGCCCGCATCAATCCGATGACGGTCGGCCCGGCGAGGTCGGGTATCGTGCCGGCGCATCGGACTATCCCGTTGCCCGGTCCGCCGAGCCGAGCGTATGTTGCGATCAGGGAACACGACAGAGGAGTACGTACGATGGCCGTGCGGCATTTGGTCACCGCGCGCGAGCTCGAGCGGATGGGCAGAGCGGATTTGGAGCTGGTACGCGGAGAGTTGGTCCCCGTGATGACCCCGGCGGGCGAGCAACACGGAACACTGGCCGCGTTCTTGACGGCCGAGCTCTGGGCATTTGTGCGGGCGCACGACCTGGGTCGCGTGTACGTCGAAGTCGGATACAAGCTGTTCAGCGACCCGGACACCGTTCGCGGGCCGGACGTGAGCTTCGTGTCCCGCAAGCGGCAGACGACGGCCAAACGCCGCCGCGGGTTCATCCACGGCGTCCCCGACCTGGCCATCGAGATCGCCTCGGCCGACAAGCCCATGACGCAGCTCACCGCCAAGGCTGTCGAGTACCTCGAGGCGGGTACCCTGCTCGTCTGGGTGGTGGACCCCAAGCGACGCAAGGTGCGGTTGCATCGCCCCCGTCAACCCGTCCGCACATTGTCGCAGACGGACACGCTGGACGGCGCGGACGTCCTGCCCGGATTCACGTTGCCCCTGTCGCGTCTGTTCGCGGAGCTCGAGGATCAGTCTGGGTAGGTCGCCGCCGCCGTTTCCCTTTCTAAGCCATTCTCATCCCGATAGCTTTCGCCCATGTCCCGGCCCTCCATCTACCTGGACAACGCCGCCACTACACCCGTGCGGCCCGAAGTGCTGGCGGCCATGGAGCCTTTCCTGGGCGGCGGCGTGTTCGGCAACCCCAGCTCGGCCCACCGGTTCGGCCGCGAGGCGCGGGCCGGCGTGCACGAGGCGCGGCGCAAGATCGCGGCCGCGGTGGGCGCCGAGCCCAACCAGATCGTCTTTACCTCGGGAGGGACCGAGGCGGACAACCTGGCGGTGGTGGGCGCGGCGTTGGCCGCGCGCGCTGCGGGCCGGCCGTTCCGGGTGGCGGTGAGCGCCATCGAGCACAAGGCGGTGCTGGCGGCGGCGCACTGGGTGGAGGCGCTGGGCGGCGAAACGATCGTCCTGCCGGTGGACGGCCGTGGCGGGTTGGACCTGAGCGCGCTGGACGCGGCACTGGCCCGCGGGGTGGCGGTCGTCAGCGTCATGTGGGTCAACAACGAGGTGGGGCTGGTGCAGGACGTGGCGGCCATCGCCGAGCGCTGCCACGCGGCGGGCACGACGTTCCACACCGATGCCGTCCAGGCCCTCGGGAAAGTGGCGTGTACGGTCCCGGCGGTGTGTACCCTGCTCACGCTGTCGGGTCACAAGATCGGGGCGCCCAAGGGAATCGGCGCCCTTGTCGTTCGGGACAAGAAGTGCCTGCACCCGCTGATCCACGGCGGCGGCCAGCAGTCCGGGATCCGGCCAGGCACGGAGAACGTGGCGGGGGCCGTCGCCCTGGGGCGGGCCGCCGAGCTGGCCGCCAAGGAAGTCGGGGCGTTCGGGCCCACCGTCGGCGCGCTGCGGGACGAGTTCGAGCGGCGGGTGTTGGCCGCCCTTCCGGACGCTCAAGTGAACGGCGCCGGCGCGCCGCGCGCGCCGCACGTGGCCAATGTCTCGATCCCGGGCACCGACAGCGAGGCGATGCTGATGCACCTCGATCTGGCCGGCATCGCCTGCTCTTCGGGATCGGCCTGCTCCACCGGCTCGGTGGAGCCGTCGCACGTCCTGACGGCGTTGGGGGTGCCCTGGGATCGCGCGATTGCCGCCCTCAGGTTTTCATTCGGGAAGACGAATACGATGGCGGACGTGGACTACGTGGCGGAGCAGCTGCCGGGGATCGTCGCGAAGGTGAGACAGCTGGCGGGAGTGCTGGGCAGATGAACGGCCACGCGCGCATTCGCCGTCCCGCCCTTTCCTGCCCTGGGATGGGGGGCGGGGCGGAGGCGCTGCCCAGGAGAGGGGTCAGGAGAGGGGTCAGTTGAGGAGTCGGGTTTTAGTCGCCATGTCCGGAGGCGTGGACTCTTCCGTCGCCGCCGCACTGCTGGTCGAGCAGGGCTACGAGGTCATCGGCGCCACGATGAAGCTGTTCTGTTACGGCGACTCGGTGCCGGACCGCCCCTGCTGCTCGCTGGACTCGATCCAGGACGCCGCCCAGGTCGCGGCGCGCCTCGGGATTCCCCATTACGTCTTGAATCTCGAGAGCCGGTTCCGGCGCGATGTGATTGACAACTTCGTGGCCGAGTATGCCCGTGGCCGGACACCGATCCCCTGCGTGCGCTGCAACTCGTTCACCAAGTTCCACGACCTGCTGGTGCACGCCGACGCGCTCGGCTGCGGTTACCTCGCGACCGGCCATTACGCGGTCGCCCGGGACGGCGCGCTGTTCCGGGGCCGGGACCGTGCGAAGGACCAGACGTACTTCCTCTGGGGCATCGCCCGCTCGGTGGGGTCCCGGATGCTGACGCCCGTGGGAGACCTGGCCAAGACCGAGACCCGCGCCGCGGCGCGCCGCCTGGGGCTGGTCACGGCGGAGAAGCCGGAGTCCGTGGAGATCTGCTTCGTGCCAGACGACAACTACGTGGGCGTGTTGGAGCGCCACCTGCCGGCGGACGCCGCGGCGCTCGCGCCGGGCCCGCTGGTCACCACCGGCGGCGAGGTGATCGGGGAGCACCGGGGCTTCGCACGCTACACCATTGGGCAGCGGCGTGGTCTTCCCGGCGGCTCGCGGCGGCCGCTCTACGTGGTGGATATCTCGCCGGAAGATCGGCGCGTCGTGGTGGGCACCGAGGACGAACTGCTCTCGCGGCACGTCGAGCTGGAGGAGGTCAACTGGCTGGTGGAGCCCCTCTCACCCGGCGACGCCTGCGAGGTGCAGGTGCGCTACCGGGCCCGCGCCGTGCCGGCCACGGTGTCGGCCGCAACGGCCGACAAGCTCACCCTCGAGCTGCTGACGCCGGCGCGCGCCGTGACGCCGGGGCAGTCCGGAGTCCTGTACCGGGACAACCAGCTGCTGGGCGGGGGCATTATCTGTTAGGGCGGCTCGGCACAAGTCGGGCGGTGCCGCCGTCGAGAGACGCCCTATCGCTTCAGCCGGTTGAAGTACTGCTTCCGCACCTTCGCCACCTTGGGCGCGATCACGACCTGACAGTACCCCTGGTCCGGGTTCCGCCGGTAATAGTCACGGTGGTATTCCTCGGCAGGATAGAACCGGTCCAGCGGGACCACCCCCGTGACGATCGGGTCGTCCCACACCTTCGCCCCGCTCAGCTCGGCGATCACGCGCTGCGCTTCGGCCTTCTGCTCGGGCGTGTGGTAGAAGACGGCGGAGCGGTATTGCGTGCCCACGTCTCCGCCCTGCCGGTTGAGCGTGGTAGGATCGTGGACCACGAAGAACACCTTGAGCAGGTCGCGATAGGAAATCACGCCTGCGTCGAACGTGACCTGCACCACTTCGGCGTGACCGGTCCGGCCGGTGCACACCTGCTCGTAAGTGGGGTTCGGCACGGTACCGCCGGCGTAGCCCGACTGCACCCGTTCTACCCCGTCGAGCTGGTCAAACGCCGCCTCCAGGCACCAGAAGCAACCGCCCGCGAGGGTGGCGACCACCCTGCCGTCAACAGTCATGCCGTTATGCCGCTATGCCGCCATGCCGTTATGCCGTTATGCCGTTATGCCGTTATGCCGCTATGCCGCTATGCCCTTATGCCGTGTGCGTGTCACGAACGCCGCGCCTGCACTCGCACCGTATGCGTCGCCCGGATGGTGGTGCCCCGCACCGTGGCGGTCAGCAGCCGCCCGCCCACTGCGGCTGCGGGCGTCCAGCGCGTGGTGGCCCGGCCCTGATCGTCGGTCATCACCCGGGACCTTGAGAGCGTCCCCGCGGCCGCGCTGAAGGTCACGGGAGCATCCGCGACGGCGTTCCCATAGGAATCCGTGACGAGAACCGTGACCGGCGTCGCGCGGCCGGGCGTGGCGCTCGCGGGAGGGTTCTGGAACTCCAGGTTGGCGGCGGCAAGCGGTGTGGCTCGGGCCGACACCACCAGGACGGAATCCACGCCCGTTGCCCGGAGCTCCAGCCGCTGAGGTCCGGCGCGGCGTCCTAGGGTCCAGCGGAATTGGGCGCGGCCTGCCGAGTCCGTGGGCACTACACTGTCCGCCACCCGGCCATCCACCGGCCGAGCACGCACCAGGACAGCCCGGACGACGTTCCCCAAACTGTCCTCGGCCACCACCACGATCGCTTTCGCCAACGTCATTGCCGCCGGCCCACGCTGGCCGTCACCCGCGGCGACGCGGGCCTTCGTGGGCTCGCCCGCGGCGGCGCTCGCGGTAACGACGAACGGCGGCATCGTGCGCGGGTTGCCGATTTGCACCCGCACCCGCTGCGTGCCGGCCTGCGGCCCCAGGGTCCAGGCGGCGCGCCCTTCGCCGAGGGAATCCGTGCGGTCGCCTTCGGGAACCAGGGCTCCGCCGTCCAGCGCCTGCCAGCTCACGGGCAGGTTGCCCAGCCTTACGCCCAGGGAGTCCGTGACGCGGATCGTGACGGGAGCCCGAAGCAGTGATCCCACCCGGCCCGCGGGCGATTCGTCGCTCACCTCGATCTTCGTGTTGCGGGGAACCGGGTCGGCTTCCGCGACCACGGTCAGCACCGAGTCCAGTCCTTCAACCCCGATCACGAGTCGTTGCCGCCCCGGGCGTGGGCTCAGCGTCCAGGACGCCCGGACCCGGCCCGCACCGTCCGTCGCGCGCTCGGTGGGCTCAACCACGGCGTCGGCGTCCTCCGGTCGCACGGTGACCAGGGCATTGGGGACGGGGCGACCGCCGCGGGAGAGCACCCGCACCACCACCGGCCGGGGTAGCCTTCGACCGGCCGGCAGCCGCTGCGCACCGCCGGATTCGAGGGTGAGGCTCGCCGGCGCCAGGATCACGTCCACGACGGCCCGTGCCTCGTGGCCTTGCAGGCCTGCCGTGATCACGGCCTGCCCCGGCGCGCGGGCCACCAACCGGCCCGCCGAATCCACCGCGGCGATGCTCGAGTCGGACGACGACCAGGCAGGTGCGAGGCCACGCACCCGGAAGCCGCGGGCGTCGAGCGCACCCGCGTCGAGCTGGACCCGGTCCCCCTCCGGCAGCCGGACCAGCGTGTCGCCCGTGATCATGAGACTGCGCACTCGCTGACGTACCGTGATCGTGGACGCGGCCACCAGATCTCGCACGCTGGCCGTCACCCTGGTGGTCCCGGGGCCGCGCGCCACCACGATGCCGGATGAATCCACCGTCACGATGCGCGAATCCTCACTCTGCCACACGAGCGAGGCGCCCACCAGCGTAGCCCCGCGACGGTCGGTCACGGTCGCCGCGAGGAGGACGGTATCCCCCACCGCGAACACCGAGTCGGCCCGTGGCGTCACGACCACGCGGCTGGCGGCATAGCTGGCGAACCCCAGGCCGCGTGAACCCAGCCAGGCCCCTATCCCTAAGTTCTGGGCGTTGGCCATGAGCACGGCCAGGGCCGCGCCGGTGGTGATGATGGCGGAAAGCCGCTTCGCGGCACCGCTCACGTGGGGCAACAGCGGTTTCACAGCGTCAGGTCCTCACGGCGGGAACTTATCATCGTGCGCCAGGATCCACTAACGAATGGCGGCGGTCACCGCCACGCGTCAAGGGCGATCCCCGCGACAGGCGGTTGACACAGACAGGCGGGGGCCGCTTGACGGCCGGCCGGGCCTCCGCTACGATTGGCCGTACGTATGGTCTCGCGCGTAACGCTGGCTTGCCGCTGTTGTCGCCCCATGCCCATGTGCTGTACCGGCACACGGGAGCGGGCGGCGTCG
Organism: Gemmatimonadales bacterium; assembly: GCA_035287045.1. Taxonomy (GTDB): domain Bacteria; phylum Gemmatimonadota; class Gemmatimonadetes; order Gemmatimonadales; family GWC2-71-9; genus JACPAP01. Next base: position 23,098 of record DATECF010000104.1, read on the forward strand.
TGGCGCGCAGGGAGATCATCGTAAGCACGTAGAGCTTCTTAGACCACATCGCACACACAGCCGGCCGCGACCCGTTTCACCTTGGGCGCGGCCGGCTTTTTCGTGTGCGCTGTACCGGACCCTCTACCGGGAAACGACATGGCGATCACGAAGGACCGTCCGCTGGCGATCTATTACGAGCACCCGGACTGGTTCCGCCCCCTGTTCGCGGAGCTGGACCGGCGGGGAACGCCGTATGACCGCTTGCACATCGAAGACCACAGGTACGATCCGGGAGACTGGCGACTGCGCTACGGGCTGGTGTTCAATCGCATGAGCCCGTCGGCGTACACCCGAGGCCGAGGCGACGCTGTCTTCTACACCCTCCAGTTCCTCTCGCACCTGGAGCAGGCCGGCGTGCGGGTCATCAACGGGGCCCAGGCGTATCAGATGGAGATCTCCAAGGCGCTCCAGCTCACCCTGCTCCGCGCGTTGGGCCTCCCCTGCCCGAACGCGCGCGTCATCCATGATCCCTGCCTGGCCGCCGCGGCCGCCAACGAACTTCGATTCCCGGTCGTGGTGAAGCCCAACGTGGGGGGCAGCGGGGTCGGGATCCGGCGGTTCGACTCCGCGGCCGAGCTGGCCGACGCGGCCGGGGCTGGCTGGCTGGACCTTGGGCCGGATCACACGGCGCTGGTGCAGGAGTACATCCCGCCGGAAGAAGGCCGCATCGCCCGCGTGGAGGTCCTCGGGGGCCGGTACTTGTACGCCATCCGGGTGTACTCGCCGGGGGACGTGTTCAACCTGTGCCCGGCGGACGCGTGTCAAACCACCGGCGGGGCCACGCTGGCGCGCACCGCGTGCCCGGTGGACGCGCCGGACCAGGGCCTCAAGGTCGAAGGCTACACCCCGCCCGACGACGTGATCGGCGAGACCGAGCGCATCATGGCAGCCGCAGGAGTGGACGTGGGCGGCATCGAGTACGTGACCGACGCCCGTGACGGCCAGCGCTACTACTACGACATCAATGCGCTGTCGAACTTCGTGGCCGACGCGCCGCGCGTAGTGGGCTTCGACCCGTTCGTCCGGTTGGTGGACTACCTCGAGCGGGAGGCGGCGTAACCATGCGCTTCGGCTACTGGCTTCCCGTCTTCGGCGGCTGGCTGCGCAACGTGGACGACGAGGGCATGGAGGCCTCGTGGCGCTACGTGAGCCGCCTGGCGCGGCGCAGCGAGGAGATCGGATTCGATCTCACGCTCATCGCCGAGCTGATGCTCAACGACATCAAGGGACCGGAAGCACCGTCCCTGGACGCGTGGACCACCGCGGCCGCGCTGGCCGCGGTCACCTGCCGGCTGGAGTTGATGGTTGCCGTCCGTCCAACGTTCCACCCACCGGCCCTGCTCGCCAAGCAGGCCGCCAACCTGGACCACATCAGCAACGGCCGGGTGAGCCTCAACGTGGTCTCCGCCTGGTGGGCCACCGAAGCGCGGCAGTACGGCATGCCGTTCGACGAGCACGACCGCCGCTACGCCCGCACGGCCGAGTGGCTCACCGTGGTAGATCGGATGTGGCGTGAGCCGCAATCGTCGTTCGAGGGAGAGCTGTACCACGTGCGGGACGCCCAGCTGTCGCCCAAGCCCGTCCGGCGGCCGCGTCCCGTGATTTACGCCGGCGGGGAGTCCGAGGCGGCCAAGGACCTGATCAGCCGCCTGTGCGATGCCTACGTGATGCACGGCGATCCCCCGGACCGGATCGCGGCCAAGGTGGAGGATATGCGGTCCCGCCGGGCGCAGCGCGGTCTCACTCCCATGCGGTTCGGCGCGTCGGCGTTCGTGGTGTGCCGGGGCACGGAGGAGGAGGCTCGGCGGGAGCTGGCGCGGATCACGGACGTGCGCCAGAGCGCCCGCGGCTACGCCAACTACCAGGATTGGATCGCCAACACCAAGCTGGAGCAGCGGGTGAGTCTCGAGGACTACTCGGTGTCGAACCGGGGTCTCAAGTCCGGACTGGTGGGGACGCCCGAGGAAATCGCCGAGCGCATCTTCGCCTTCGAGCGCGCGGGTGTGGAGCTGCTGTTGCTCCAGTTCAGCCCGCAGGCCGAGGAGATGGAGCGCTTCGCTGAGGAGGTGATGCCACTGGTAGCAGCGTCACCGCCCCGTTCCACCGTGGCCTCCGACGATGCCCAGGACCAGGATGAACGCGATCAGCAGGACCGCGATAAGCAACCACACGCTCTCCTCGAGAGTCACACGGCGGTGCAGCGTCGCTGAGATGCGCCTGAGGGGTGCCAGAGCACCCTGCAAGATGGCAGCCAACGCTCTGCGGAGGCGCGGGTGGATCCCGAAGTGATCCCGGGGCTCCGCCGCGAAGAGTTTCCACGCCATGGCGTTCATAGGCGCTCCTCGCGATCAGGCGACAGGCGCGGCCGCCAGCGACGGACCCGGCGGCAGTACCCGTCGTAGGCTTCCCCAAAGGTACGCCGCAGGGCCGGCTCTTCATACCACCGCACGAACAGGTGGGTGATCAGGAAGAACAATCCGGTGAACCCGGCCAGCGCCGCCGACTCGAAGAAGAGTGCCGCGCCGGCTAGGCCCACGCCGGCGCCCACATACATGGGATTCCGCACGAACCGATAGGGCCCTTTCACCACCAACCGGCGCGGCGGGTCGAACGGCGCCGGGGTCCCCCGCCCTACCAGCGCGAACGCCAGCACGCACCACAGGGCGAGCGCCCCACCAGCCACTACGGCCAGCCCGCCGACGATCTGTAGTGCCCCGATTCCCGAAGGGCGGCTTATCCCGGACCAGGACAACACTTGGGCCGGTAGAAATACCAGCACGAAAGCCACGAACAACGTGGCGTAGGTCAACGCCCGGATCAGCACGAACACGTGGCTTAGGGCACCGCCATCATGCGGATCCCGTCGCGCTGTCCGGTCAACTCCCAGCGGATGAGCGACATGGGAATCATGCCGACGGCGTTCAGCTCGTCCATGAACTGCTTCAGGGTGAAGCCATCCCCAACCTGACGCGCACGCTCCGCCAGCAATTGCTCAATCTGGATCTTCCCGATCACGTAGCTGGTGCCGTACGCCGGCTGCTGCAGGTACAGGTGCTGCTCGCCCCAGACCGTGTTCCCATCCTCCCGCAGCCAACCGCGCGGCGTCTGCGAGACGGCGAACGTCACGGCCTCCTCCAGGGTCCATTGGTTGGCATGCATCATCAGGTCGCCCAGGGCACGCGCGGCGCGCTGGGCCAGCAACACCCAGATCAGCTCGCGGGACCGCGGGCGTGCCTCCAACAGCCCGGCGTGCATCATCATCTCTTCCCAGCCGGTGGCGAGGCCTTCGGTGCGGCTGTCGAAGATATTGTAGAGCAGCGTCGCCCGCCGGATGGGGCTGGGATGCGGCTCGTTCGCGGCGCGGGCCAGGTCGAACCAGTGGTATCCGTGGGTCCGCATCACGACCGGATCCCGGTAGTCCACCTCGGTGAAGAACTCGCGCGGCTGCCGATCGCTGAACGTGCCGATTCTCGCCCTGAGGGCGGGATCCATGTAGTCGCGCACCGTGAGCATCTCGCGATCGCGCAGAAACGCCATGTACTCCGTGACCGCGGCGTTGAACCGGCGGGTGTGCTCCGCGGCGCTGGCGACCGGTACCGGCTGGGGGAGCCGCCGGTTCCGGTGCTCCTCCAGCACGAGTGCCGAGCGGGCGCGCGCCAGCTCGCGTCGCATGATGGTGACTTGCTCTTCCCAGGTGATGGGAACCAGCTGAACGTTGCTCAGATGCCAGTTGTAGTTCTCGATGCCCACGCCGGAGGGCCCGGTCTTCGACTCGGCCTGGGCCTCCAGCCAGACGCGGAACCCGTCGGTCGCCTCGCGGGCGCGCCGGGCCTCCGCCGCGACTTCGGGGCTCGAATCCTCGACCCGTGCCGCCAGGGCCGCCAGCGCGGCGCTCTGATCGCTCACCTCGCGGATCCCCATGATCCACAGGTCCCTGGTGTTTTCAACCAGGCTGGCCTTGGCCTGCTCCAGCAGCGGCGGGATGGTCTTGAGTTGCGCCCCCAGCTCGGCGGCGCGCTCCGACGTGATCGGGAAATCGTACGTCCACAGCTCAATGGACCCGTAGGCGTGCGGGCCTTCGCGCGCGGGCTGGTCGCTCTGCGAGGGGAACACGGTGACGTAGAACGCCGGATTCCTGGCCCACGGGCGGTGCACCCGGTGGTCGAAGTCGAGGCCGTTCATCTCGGCTCGGACCAGCTGGTAATCCACTTGCTGGGCCACGGGCCACGCGCCGGGGTCGATCGCGGCCAACCGGCGCCGGTAATTGGCCAGCTCACGGCGCTGCGCCCGCATGGCGCCGGCGGAGTAGTCGGGCACGCCGTCCACCAGTTTGGGTTGCTGGAACGCACGCCACTCCTGGAACAGGGTGACGAGGTCGTCGTACGTGCTGCTGCTCGGAGCGGAACGCCCGGCGCAAGCCGCGAGTCCCAACGCGACCGCCAGGCTCGTGGTCTGGAGAATGCGGGAAGGTCTCATGGCGCCGAAGGTAGCCCTTCGGCGCCGAGCCCGGGAAGACGGGGAGCGGCGCTACCTGGCCGGCTGCGCCGCCTGAGCCACCTTGGTGAAGATCTGGACGACGCCGCCCTTCGCCTCGTCGCCAAACAAACGTGCCGCTGCCTCGCCCTTCACGATCTCAATCCGGACGATGTCCTGGGGGTCGATCTGATCGAGCCGCTCGCCGGTCGCTAAGCGCTTGCCATCCACGTAGATGATGCGGCCCTCCGGAACGACCTGAAGCGTCTGGGTGGCGTCCGAATACGCCTGCCGGGCTGTCGGTCCGGTGAGCGGCTGGTCGCACGATGCGGTGGCGAGCCCGACAGCAGCGATCATGGAGACGGAAAGACGCATGTGAGCCTCCGCGCAAAAAAGTTGACCCTGTTTTCGCTAGACCTTCTCCTGCCCCACGGCGACATCCGGCCACAGGTCCCGGCCGTCCTCGCCGTGGGATTCCATCTGACGGACGACCATGTCGTAGTACCCCCCGCGGGCGGCCATGAGTTCCTCGTGCGTCCCCCGCTCGATGATCCGCCCCTCCTCCATGAGCAGAATCAAGTCGGCGCGGCGGATGGTGGAAAGGCGGTGCGCAATCATGAAGGTCGTCCGCCCCGCGAGCAACGTGGCCATGGACGCCTGGATCAACTGCTCGCTTTCCGTATCCAGATTGCTGGTGGCTTCGTCCAGGATGAGAATCTGCGGATCGGCCACCAGCGCTCGCGCGATCGCCAGCCGTTGCTGCTGGCCGCCCGAAAGCTTGACGCCGCGCTCCCCGATGAACGTCCCGTACCCCTGGGGAAGCCTCACGATGAACTCATGCGCGTTGGCGCGCCGGGCGGCGTCCTCGACCTCGGCCTCCGCGGCCTCGTGGCGGCCGTAGGCGATGTTATCCCGCACCGACCCGTCGAACAGGAACGTGTCCTGCTGCACGATGGCCAGCAGGTCGCGGTAGGTCCGGAGCTTGAAGTCCCGGATGTCGGCGCCGTTGAGCAGGATCCGTCCTCGGGTGGGGTCGTGGAACCGCGCCACCAGGTCGGTCACCGTGGTCTTGCCGGCGCCGCTCCGCCCCACCAGCGCCACCACCGAGCCACCGGGGACGGTCACGGTGAAATCGTGCACCACCGGCTGGCCCTCGCGATACTCGAAGGAGACCTCTTCAAACCGGATCTCCCGCACCAGGGGGGGCGCGGCGACGGCGCCGGGTGGGTCGGGCTTGTCGTCGGGCATCGCCAGCACTTCGAAGACCCGCTCCATTGCCGCCAGCGAGCGCTGCAGCTCGGAAAACGAGTTGACGATGTTCCACACCGGACCCATCAGCAGGAAGGTGTACCACTGGAAGGCCATGATGTCGCCGACGCTCGCGGCGCCCATCACGTTCATGTACCCCCCGTACCAGATGATCACCACGCTCACGCTGGCCTGCAGCAGACCCCAGGACGTCCACAGGACCAGTTCCCGCCGGTGGGCGAACAACTCCTTTCTCAGAACGGTGTGCCGGCCCAGCATGTAGTCGAACAGCTCCCACATCTCGCGCCGGAACGCCCGCACCACCCGAATCCCTGAAAACGTCTCGCCCACCCGGCCGTCGATGTGCTCGACGTCCTTGCGGACCGACCGGTAAATCGGCCGGATGCGCCGGGCGAAGACGAAGCTCATCAGCATCGCGCCCGGAATGACCACGATGGCCGCGAGCGCCAGCCGCCAGTTCAGGGCCATCAGGATCCCGATAGCGATGACCAGCCGGATCACCGAGATGGCGGGTGACACGATGGCCATCTGCAGCAGCCCCGTGGTGGTCTCCACGTCGCCCGTCAAGCGCGACAGGATGCCCCCGGTCTTCATCTCCCACAGCCGGGGCAGCGCCAGGTGCAGCATCCGGTTGTAGAGCGCGCGGCGGAGAGACAGGATGACCCGGGTGTTCAGCAGCCGCTGGCGGTAGTCCTTGAGCGCGCCCACCAGGTTGGAGAGGATGATCACCGCCACGAACGCCGCGCCCGCCAGGTTCAACCGCGCGAGGCGTGACGCGGTGTCCAGCGCCTGGTTCAGCAGTACGCCATCGATCATGAACCGCATGAACAGCGGCTCGACCATCTGCAGACCCGCGGCCAGCAGCGCGAACAAGAACACCGCCGCGGTGGCGAACCGGTGCGGCCACAGCCAGCGCAGGTAGTCCCGCAGGTACTCGCGTCGCTTGCCCGGCGCCGGACGTCGCTCCGACAAGCCGGCGTCCTGCCCCGCCTCCGACGCTTCGTCGAGCCGGTGCTCCCGGTATTCCTGCAGGAAGCGCCGGTACCGTTCACGCGACGAGCGCAGGGCGGCCGCTAGAGGTAGCTGAGCCACCAGTCCTTACGCCTGGCTTTGACGCCGGCGAACCACCGGCACGGGACGTACAGCACCACGATCGCCACGGCCCAGACGGCGTACAGCAGCCAGAGACTCCAGGTGTACCCGTCGGGCGGAGGCGGATTGCCCATGGGGTGATTGGCGAACAGCCAGGGGCTCACCTCGCCCAGACGGATGGTTGACGCCACCAGCGCCAACGCGTGAATCAGCGGGATGTGCAGCATGTAGTAGAAGAACGGCACTCGGCCAAAGACCGCGGTCCACCGGGCCAGCGCACCGCCGCTTCGTTCCAGCAGGGGGATCAGCGCGATAGTGGGGCCGAGGGTCATCAGCAGGAAGCTGAGCGACGCCGGATACTTGGTGGTGTTCAGGAACGCCAGCAGCGCCGGCATGGGCGGCCCGTCAGAGCCGTCCGCCGCGGCGCCCCAGGCCTGCGGATCTCCGTAGAGGTTGAAGCCTCGCAGCATCAGGAACAACGCCGTGGCGCCGAGGCCCAACCTCACGCAGAGGCGGTTGCGCCGGGCCGGCTCCATGGTCAGGACCTGCCCGAACGCATACCCCGCCGCCATGACGCCGATCCACGGGACGATGGAGTAGAGCACGATCAGGTTGGGGCCGTCCGGTCCGAACTGGATGGGTCCCGCGAAGAAGCCGACGTAGAGGATCTTCCAGAGTCCGGCCAGGCGGTTGTCGCTCAAACCCTCGACGACCGTCCAGAAGTGGGGGTCCATGAGATTATGGCCCGCGATGACCGCGAGGCCGATGGCCCCAATGGCGCCCACCGGCAACTTCACCAAGGCGGCCAACAGAATCATGCACCAACCGATGGCCCAGATGACGCCGGCCATCTCGTAGTTCGCGAAGTCGAAATTGAAGGTCCACGCCACGCGGAGGAACGTGAGCTCGAGGAACACCAGCCACGCGCCACGGGTGAGCAGGAACCGCGAGAGTCCGGCGTGCTTCCGGCCGTAGAAAAAAGCGCTGGTCCCGGCCAGGAACAGAAAGGCGGGCGCGCAGAAGTGGGTCACCCAGCGAGTGTAGAACACGCCGGGAGTGGGGCCACCCGCCGGGACGCCGGCGAACACCCGCACGTGGTCAATGGCCATCAAGACCATCACCGCGCCGCGGATCAGGTCCACGGACGCCAGGCGGGTCACCGGGGCTCTGGTTGGCTCGGCCGGTGTCAGAACGGCCGGCCCGGCATTACTTCCCGCCGGCGGGCTCAAGCCGCACGACGGAGGTTTTCCCCCCCTGCCGGCTATCAATGGCCAGGTAGATGTAGCCGTCCGGCCCCTGCCGTACGTCCCGGAGGCGGCCCATGCCCTGGACCAGGGTCTCTTCGTTCTTCACGCGCTGCCCGTCCATCGTGAGACGGGCCAGCTGCTCGCCCGCCATGCCACCCACGAAGATGTTGCCCTTCCACGCGGGGAATTGATCGCCGGTGTAGATCATCATTCCGGCCGTAGCGATGGACGGGACCCAGAAATGCACCGGCGCCTCCATGCCTTCCCGGAACCTGGTCGCGTGAATGGGCACACCCTCTCCGTAGTTCACGCCGTACCCGATCACCGGCCAGCCGTAGTTCGCGCCCTTCTGGATGAGGTTCAGCTCGTCGCCGCCCTGGGGCCCGTGCTCGGTGGCCCAGACGTCGCCGGTCTCGGGGTGAACCGCGAGACCCTGCGGATTCCGGTGCCCGTAGCTCCAGATCTCGGGGCGCGCACCGGGCCGACTGACGAAGGGATTGTCGGCGGGGACCCGACCGTCGTCATGAATCCGGCTGATGGTCCCGTGGTGGTTGGAGAGGTCCTGGGCCGGATGCTTTTCCAGGTCGCCGCGCGGCGGGACCTGGCGGTCGCCCGCCGTAATGAACAGGAACCCGTTGCGATCGAAGGCCAGTCGCGACCCGTAGTGCCCCGCGCCTCGCGCCACCGCCGTGAAGATCTCCTGGACATCCGTCAGGCGATCGTTCTCGAACCGACCCCGTGCCACCACCGTGGTGGCTCCGCTGTCCGGGTACGGCTTGGAGAAGCTGAGGTAGATCAGCCGGTTGGAGCTGAAACGCGGATGCGGCACCACGTCCAGCAATCCGCCTTGCCCTCGGGCATAGACCGGGGGGACACCCGGGACGGAGGCGTCCAGCAGCTTGCCGTTGCGGACGATGCGAAGCCGCCCCGGCCGCTCCGTCACCAGCATGTCCCCGCCGGGGAGAAACGCGATGGACCACGGATTCTCCAGCCCGTCCGCGACGGTGACGATGCGATAGTCGTGATAGGCCGACCGGTACACCGGCGACTGGCCCGAGACGGGTCGCGCGCCCAACAGCAGGAGCCCGGCGGCCGTCAGCGCCAACGACGTGCGATGCATGACACTCTCCCCAGTGAGTGTGATTCCCCGCCCTCGATTCTATCACACCCCGGCCGGTGGGGAAAGGCGCCCACCGGTACGGGGCGAGGACGGGCTCGCCCCGGACGTGAGCGCGGCCGGCGGACGGCTACGCCGGACCGCCGGGAGGGATTACCGCCCCCACGAGGGGAACGCCGAGTACAGCCCCGTGCCCCCGGTCACGTTGGTGACGGCGGTGCCATCGGCGGCCATCACGAAGACCGCTTCCAGGCCGTCGCGCCCGCTTTCGAAGGCGATCATCTTGCCGTCCGCGGACCAATTGGGCCGTCCGTC
>DATECF010000105.1:0-3986 GCA_035287045.1 Gemmatimonadales bacterium
AGCTTGTCCTCCATGATCCGCGCCACGTGGAGCGGCGATGCCTGGAGCTGGGCCAACCCAGCCGCATCCACCTCGAGCGCCATGAGCGGCAGGCTGCTGAACCGGTGCGTGACTCGTGAGCGGGTGGTGCCCACCCGCGAGATGACGTGGGCGCCGGCAGCAGCGATGTCCCGGCGCTGAGTGTTGACAGCCGCGGCGCTGCTCAGCCGCCCTTCCGGCACATGAGCGCCGGCCGGCAACCGCAGCTCGACGATGACCCGCGCGCCGCCCTCGCGCTGGATCTGCGAGCGGATGCGCTGGAGCGCGTCAGGATCCTGCGGGGCGCTGACCGGCAGCGGGGCCAGGTCGCCGAGCGTCGGGACGTTGTTCCCCGCCGGCGGGCTGGGCGCCGTCCCGTTGCCAGGCACGTCGACCCTGGGCCCCAGGGACCGCGACTGCTCGGTGAATGTTGCCGTGACCGCGGTCGCGGACATCAACCGCACGCTGCAGGAACCCGTGCCCCTACATGCGCCGCTCCAACCCGTGAACGTCGAGCCCGCCGGCGCCACGGCCGTCAGGGTCACCCCGGTGCCGGCCGGGTAGCTCGCCGAGCAGGTCGTCCCGCACAGGATGCCCGCCGGCGTGCTGCTGACGGTGCCGCGGCCGCTCCCGGTGACGGTGCCGCTCCCGGCCTTGCTGACCGTGAGGCTCACGCCCTGCGAATCGTTGAACGTGGCTGTCACAATCGTCGTGGACGTCAGGGTCAGCGTGCAGGCGCCGGTGCCCGTGCACCCGCCGCCGCTCCAGCCGGCGAATGTGGAGCCCGTCGCCGGTCTTGCTGTCAGGGTCACCGTGGTGCCGCCCGCGAAGGACCCCGAGCAGTTCATGCCGCAGTTGATCTGGGGTGGCGTACCCATCTGTACCGGCGCACTCACCACTGTGCCGTTGCCGGGGCCCGCCTTCACCACCGCGAGACTGGCGGATGGAGAGAATCGCCGGGTACACGCCGTGTTGGAGTAAGCGGAGTATCCGTCTGAATTGAATGCCCGAACACGGTAACAATAGGTGATCGTATCGGGCGCGGTGGAATCCACGTACGTGGTGACCGCGGCTCCCGTCGTGGCGACTTCTGCGAACGCTCCCGTGACGCCCGTGCTTCTCTCCACCGAGACCCCGATTGCATCGACGGCATTGTTGACCCACGTGAGGGTGGGCGGGGCTGCGATGGCTTCAGGGGGCCAGGCGAGTATCGCCACGAGCAGCATGGCCGCGACGGCCACGCGATGGGGCAATCTCTTGAACGAACTCACTGCCAGTCTCCTCTAAGCCGTGTGCGAGGTCACAGCCCCGAGGAGGCTCTGTGTTCGCCCGGCAACCCTGCTGCCTTATCCCGGGATGCCCGGGAGTTAGGCCAGTGGTTTTGCGCCCCACCCTTTCGGGTGGTTTGCCTTTATCGGGTCCAGATCCTGCCCTCAGCTAGAGCAAGGTCGCTGCCATGGGAAGTAAGCTGCAAACAGTTGAAAACAATGGCCGACCTCAGGGCCTCGATGTCAGCTCTGACGCATGGCCGACGGACGCGTCACGAAATTGACAGTAAGGCGGGGCCGCCCACGTTGAGCGGCGTCGGGCTGATGGAGGTGATGGTCGGCACGGGCGCCGTGATCGTGTCGCACCACCCTGCGGGGCGCTACTCAGGGGGAATCGACGAGAGGGCCGACTCGGACTACATGCCGGTGATCGTGAAGGACAGGGCGCTCGAGGTGCCGCCACCGGGTGTCGGCGTGAAGACGGTCACGTTGGCAGTGCGTGGGCCTGGAAAAGCCCCCGGGATGCTGGCGAGGTCGGCGGCCAGGATGGTCGCCCTCAGCTGGGTTGCGCTCACGAAGGTGGTGGTGCGGTTGCTGCCATTCCACTGGACGAGCGAGGTCGGGACGAAGCCGGAACCCGTGACCGTCAGCGTGAAGGCCGGCCCGTCCTGCAGCGCGCTGCTCGGCGCGAGCGTCGAGAGCGTGGGTACGGGATTGATTGCGGTGACGGTGAAGGCCAGGGCGCTCGAGGTGCCGCCGCCGGGCGTCGGCGTGAACACGGTGACCTGCGCGGTGCCGGCGGTGACGAGGTCGCTGGCGGGAATGGCGGCCCTCAGCTGGGTGGCGCTGACGAAGGTGGTGGTCCGGTTCACGCTATTCCAGCGCACGGTGGAGCCGGAGACAAAGCCACTGCCGGTCACGGTGAGCGTGAAGGCTGGGCCGCCCTGGAGCGCGCTGCTCGGTGCGAGCGCCGAGAGCACGGGCAGGGGGTTGCCGGCGGTGACCGTGAAGGACCGGGCGCTGGAGGTGCCGCCGCCGGGGGCCGGGCTGAAGACGGTGACCTGCGCGGTGCCGGCGGTGACGAGGTCGCTGGCGGGGATGCTGGCGGTGAGCTGCGTGGCGCTGACGACCGTCGTGGTCCGGTTCACGCCATTCCAGCGCACGGTGGAACTGGACACGAACCCACTCCCCGTGACCGTCAGCGTAAAGGCCGGCCCGCCCTGGAGCGCGCTCGTCGGCGTGAGCGTCGAGAGCACGGGCACGGGATTGACGGTGGTGATGGCGAAGGGTAAGGCATTGGAAATGTTTCCAGCGGCGCCGCCCGCCACCGGGTTGAACACGGTGACCTGCGCGGTCCCGGCGGTGACGAGGTCGCTGGCGGGAATGGCGGCCCTCAGCTGGGTGGTGCTGACGAACGTGGTGGTCCGGCTACTGCCATTCCAGCGCACGGTGGAGGCGGACACAAAGCCACTGCCGGTCACGGTCAGCGTGAAGACCGGCCCGCCCTGGAGCGCGCTGCTCGGCGCCAGCGTCGAGAGCACGGGCACAGGGCTCGGATTGGCAACGGTAACGGTCACCGCAGCGCTGGTGCCCGTGTTGCCTGCCGCATCGGTGGCTTTCACGGTGAGCGTGTGCGTGCCGTTGGGCACCAGCGCCGTGTTCCAGACCAGTGAGTACACGGGCGGCGCGAAGACGCCGATCAAGGCCCCGTCCACATAGTACTTGATCAGGGTCACGCCGACGTTATCGGTCGCCGACGCCCTGACGGTGACATTGCCCGAGACGGTGCCCCCGGTGGGTGCCGTGATGCTTACCGTCGGGGGTGTGACATCGCCCGGCGAGGAACACGCCGTGTTGGAGTAGGCGGAGTATCCGTTTGGATTGAATGCCCGGACACGATAGCAATACGTGATCCCATCGGTCGCGGAGGAATCCACGTACGTAGTGACCGTGGGTCCCGTCGTGGCGATTTGTGCGAACGGCCCCGTGCCGCCCGTGCTTCTCTCCACCGAGACCCCGGTTGCGTTGTCGGTGACCGGATTGACCCACGTGAGGGTGCGCGGGGCGGCGATGGCTTCGGCGTGCCAGGCGAGTATCGCCAGGAGCAGCAAAGCTGCCACCCCAACGCGATGGGAGAATCTCTTCAACGATCTCAGTGCTCGTCTCCTCCAGTCCGGATTATGCGTGAACACATGCGCCACCCTCACCCCGACCCTCTCTCCCTCCGAGGGAGAGGGAGCCGTGTCGATCCCCTCGCCCCCGAGGGGGAGAGGGACAGGGTGAGTGGGCGCATAGGACGTGGAACACGCGGACCAACTCCCTGCCACTATTTCGGGTGGGCGATGATGTCGTGGAGCCGATAGGTGTCGCCCTCGATGGTGAAACGCACGCTGGATGGTGGGGGGAACGTTCTCGTAGCTCCTGCGAAAGCGCTCCGAGAAGCGAACGAGCATCACGAGGCTTTGGCTTTTTTCTTCTTTTTGGGCGCATCGAGCGCCTCGATCGCCGCCTTCGCCGAGAAGAACGGCCCAGAGGTGCGGCCCTTGCGGAAATCCTCAAAACTCTCCGCGAGCCGCTTCTCGAGCCGCTTGTCCACGAGCGCCTTGGGCGTCATGACTACCTTGCCCCGCTCGACCGCAACCTCGAGGTAGTCGCCCGGGGCCAGTCCGAGCGTGTCGTGGATCTTCTTGGGGATCACGA
>DATECF010000106.1:0-17259 GCA_035287045.1 Gemmatimonadales bacterium
AGGCAATCCGGGTTTTGTCCCGGCAGGGTGCTGCTGGCGGCGCCCGCCCGCCCGGGGGCGCCGGCGGGAAGGCCCGGCGGTCCCGGCACCGCCCCGTGCTCCGCGTGGGCCCCCGGCAGCCCGCTCCCCAGCGGGATGCGCCTGACGATGGCCAGCATTGACGGATCGATCTGGACCAGCTCGTCGGACATCATGCACGCGATATAGACCGCGGTGCCCGCGTGATTGAAGCGAGCGCCGTGCGGCATGTCGCAGGTCGGGATCTCGACGATCTGCGTGAGCTCCGGCAGGTACAGTACGGACACCGTATTCTGGCGGCCGCGGTCGCCATGGAAGTCGGAGTTGGGAACGAACGCCCACGCGCCGTCGGGCGACAGGCCGATGGTGGTGGGAAACATCCCTACCTGCACGCGGCCCAGGAGCGAGTCCGACCCGGTGGCGTACTTCCACACGGCTCCGAACGGCGTTCCATGCGCCAGCGAGACGTACCAGAACCGGCCGTCGGGCGAAACGGCGACGTTGTGGGGCCCGTCGAGGTCGGTCACCATCAGTCCAACCGGAATCTCGCGCGCGATACGCCAGCCGGCCCGGTCCACGTCGATGCGGGTCACCACGTCTCCCGCCTCGCTCGATACGTAGAGCGCAAACGGCGCGGCGGCGCTGGGCTGCTGGACGGCGAGCGCGGCGCCGGCGCGCAACAGGAATGGCAGGGAGACGACGGCCGTGGTGAGGCGCATGCCGGCAGTATAGCCCGCCGCTCGGCGGTTTGACACTCCTCCCGGGGCCCCCACGCTTCATGGGGAGACGCCGTCTGGACCCATCGTCGAGACGACGAATAGGCGCGCCGGCGAACACCACACCAGCGGATGGCGGCCGAGTTATGTCCTCGTCCGGCACCCGCTGGCAACGCCCGCCGGTTGCTCCTATGGTCGTTCGAGCGGTTCCAGGCGGGCGAGGTGGTTCAGGTTCCCGATGAAGCGGGCGAAGAGGGTAACGCCCATGGCGCCGCTGAGTACCAGGAGCGCGGCGTTGCTCAATGCCGCGGTTTCCACCGGCGCGGTGCCGCCCTGGACCGAGGCCAGCCACGCCAGCGTGTTCAGTACGATCAGGATGATCCGCGCCTCGGTGGGGCCGATCCGCCCATAGCTCAGGCGAAAGACGCCGAACACGGCGCTCTCGAGGTACACGTTGATGGACAGCGCCAGGTAGGCCACCACCAGCAGCAGCGCTACCTCCAGCTCCACGAACGGCGAGAGGCCGATTCCCACACCCACGGCGGCGGTGGAGAAGGCGTCCACCAGGTGGTCGAGGTAATATCCATAGCGGGGGCGTTCCCGGTGACGAACGCGCGCCAGGGTGCCGTCCAGGCTGTCGCCGAACCAGTTGAGGGCCAGGGTGCCGCTTGCGGCCCAGAGCCACCGCACGTCGAGCGTGGTGAGTGCGTAGGCGACGCCGGTGCCGACGGCGCCCAGAACGCCCAGCAGCGTGAGATGGTTGGACGTGGTCCAGCGGGGCAGGCGGGCCGCGATGGCGCGCAGCAGACGCCGCTCCGGGTCGGCCAGGAGGAAGGTGAGCTCGCGAGTGCCGGTTGCCATGCGCCACGCTCCATGCGTGTGGTGACGCGGGAAACCTGGCCCGGGGGGGTCAAGCCGGAGTCAAGCACGGAGGTCCCTATGCGAATGACGGCGTTGGTCCAGATGGGTGCGGCGCTCCTGCTCGGCGCCTGCGGGCTCGCGGGTGGCGCGGGCGGCGGGGATGAGGAGCCGCAGCCCGAGCCCATCCTGACGCTCTACGTCGAGAATCAGAACTTCTACGACGCGACGCTCTATGCGCTCTCCCGCTCCGGCGAGCAGCAGCGAATCGGCGCCGTGGGAGGGAACCACCACGCGACGTTCTCGTTTCGCTGGCTCCAGGGTGAATTGCGGGTGATGATTCGTCTGTTGGCCGGGGGCACCACGGCTACCGAGACCATGCTGGTGAGCCCTGGGGATTCGCTGCATCTCATCATCCAGCCGGACTTACACCTGAAGATCCCGTCGGATCGCTAGAGCCGGTCGAGCAGGCTCGTGATCGCGCGGACGCCGCCGCTGGTGGCGTAGGCGATCCGCCCCTCACCATCCAGGATGTACGTCAGGCGCGGGTGGGCGACGTCGCCGGTCCGCGGGTCGCGGGCCCGGGCTACTCCCCAGGCATCGAGCGCGGCCTCGACCGCGGCGACGGGCCCGCTCACCACCAGCTCTTCAGCCTCCAGCTTCCACTGGGTCGCGATCGCCGGGAGTCGGGTGGGCACATCCCGCTCCGGGTCCAGGGTGACGACCAGGACGGCGGGTGACGGTGAGCCCGCGGCCCGACGCGCCGAGAGCACGTCGTGCACGATGACGGGACACACGGTCAGGCAGTGGGCGTAGGCGAACGTCACCAACACGGGTCGCCCGGTGAATCGTGCCAGGGAGACCTCGAGCCCGTATTGGTCCACCAGGCCCAAGGGCGGCGCGGGCCGGTCGAGGCGGGGATACGTGGCTGGTGGGTCCTCGTCCGGCACGGCCGCCCGGAACCGGTCGCCCGCGTTGGCCACGCGCCACCCGGCCGCTCCTAAGGAGAGGGTCAGGCTTCCCGCCACCGCCAGCAACGACATGCGGCCCGCCGTTCCACGCGCCAACCCTTGCAGGCCCTCCACCACGGTGGATCCCCAGCCGGCGAACAGAATGCCGAGCATGATGCCCGGCTGGACGATCATCACCAGCCATCCCGAGGCGTCCGGCAGGCCGCTGGAGGTCCTGCCGAAGCACACCTCGCGCGTGCGCGCGAGCCACAGGGGGGCGTCGGTTGGAAGGGGCCACAGGGCCAGCGCCCACAGCGCGGACGTGAGGCCGAGAATCCCGGCCAGCGCTCCCAGCGCTCCCGCTTCCCGCACCCGCATCGCCTTACCCAATCCGCCAGAGGAACGAGAGGAGCTTCCAGTTCACGAAGTAATACAGCATGAACGCGGCGAGGAAGACGAAGACCAGCACCAGCGTGCCCGGCGTCTGCGCGCCGGCATGCTGCCCCTCCGCCTGGGCCGCGGCCGCCGGGGGGATGGGCGGCGGTGGATTGGTGATGCCCCGGGGTACCCCGTGCATGCTCATACGCGTTTTCCTTCCAGCTCCAACGGTTTCCCGAAGAAGACCGACCAGACGGTGACCAGGATGTAGATGCCGCCGCCCACGGCGGCGACCAGCCCGCCGATCGCCGTGATGGCCATGACCAGGTCCACGGCGGGCGAGAACTCGATGTCAAACGGCGCCTGGGTGAACGAGATGTCGTAGTGGCGGCGCGGGACGCCGAAGGTGCCGGCGAAGGTCATCGCGACGGAGAAGATCAGCATGCCGCCCGCGAACAGGTACGGCTGGATCTTTGCCAGCGGCCAGAACGCCACCTGCTTCCGGAAGATGAGCGGGATCACGTAGTAGGTGAGTCCCATGAAGGCCAGCGCCGTGCCGGCGACCACCGTCGCGTGGAAGTGGCCCGGGACCCGAAGCGTGTTGTGGGCGATGATGTTGATCTGCTCGGTCCCGAAGGTCACGCCGGTGATGCCGCCCACGAACCCGAAGATGATGATCGAGAAGATCATCGAGCTGAAGGCCGGATCGTCCCAGGGCGCTTTGCGCAGCCACTCGAAGAGGCCCTTGGTCAGGCCCCGGAGCCGCTGGCCCAGCTCCAGGCCGGCCGGCACGGTGAAGCCGTGCACCATGCTGGCCAGGACCGCGAGGTACATGGCGTAGCTGGTGTTCCACACCTTCCACGCGGGGCCGAACCCCGGATCCACCAGCAGGTGGTGCGCGGACGCCATCGAAATGAACAGCACGTACAGCACGAAGGCGGACCGGCTGACCTTTTCGTTGAGCACCACGCTGCCGATGGTCAGCGCGCCGAGCAGGTACCAGACCGACACCATCGCCGCGACGTTGATCTGCTGCGACGAGTGCCCCAGACCCCACCAGACCAGCCGGTAGAGCTCCGGATCCACGCTCTTGATCAGGCCCAGGGACCAGAGGTAGGTGGGGATGTAGATCGCCGCGCCGTGGCCCAGGGTGATGACCGCGATGATCGCCGCCGTGGCCGCGCCGAACGTGACCAGGGGCATGGAGCCCGTGTAGGTCTTCTCCCGCTTGGCGATCACCAGCGTGCCGAAGAAGATGCACACCACCAGCAGCGCGCCCACCGCGAACAGGATGACGCCCAGGTAATACCAGGAGTTGGCCCTCAGGGGCACGTAGGAGGTGAAGAGCACGTCCGCCTTGCCGGCAAACATGTTCCACTCCACCATCACCGCGCCCAGGACCATGAGCCAGAAGGAGGCCCACCCGAGCCGGGGCGTCGCCACGCGGCTGTTGAGCAGCACCGCGCTGGCGAAGTAGAGGATCGCCATCTCGAAGAACAGGATGAAGAAGATCAGCATCGTCATCCCGTGGATGGTGAGCAGGCGATAGAACCACGTGGCGGGCAGGAGATGGACCACCTGCCAGCGGGTCAGCAGGACCAGGATCGCCGCGATCCCGCCGACGAGCAGCGCGACCGTCGCGACCACGGCGTTCGCCTTGATCAATCCATCGGCCTGTGCGTGCACCTTCAGGCCGGTCACCGGGCAGGTGCGGAATGTGCCGTTCATGGGGTCCCTCCCGCGCCCCGGGAGGCGCCCGTGGGGCCGTCCACCACGATCACCCGCCCCACCATCAAGTGATGGCCGATACCGCAGAACTCGTTACACACGATCCGGAAGTCTCCCGCCTCGGTGGGCGTGACCCGCAAGCCGTAGTCGTAGCCCGGGACGACCTGGAAGTTGATGTTGAGCGGCAACAGGCCGAAGCCGTGGTTGACGTCCAGCGACGACAGGTGCAGGGTGTACTCGGCGCCCTTCTGCAGCCGCAGCACCGGGCGCCACGACCACATCATGCCGATCAGGTAGATGTCGCTGCCGGCCGGCGGCTCCACCACCGGGATGCCGCCATCGGTGCCCACCTGATAGGTGTTGATGAACTCCTGGGTGCGGGCCATGAAGGCCTGCGGATCCACGGTGTGTCGGATGCCCGAGGGGTTCTGGCCGCCGCGCAGATGCCAGAAGGGCATCATGGCGAACAGGACCATGCACCACCCGAACGCGACGGCGACCCAGAGCTTCTCGGCGCGGTGCGCCGGTTTCCACCAGATGGTCGGTGGGGACTCGATACCGCTATGCATGGGACGGCCTCCTCAGGGCAGGGGAGCGGGGGAGAGCGAGAGGGCTTCCCAGATGCCCCACCCCGTATAGAAGACCACCATCACGACGATGCCCACCACCAGGAGCAGGAAGACATTGTCGAACAGGCGCTGGCCGAGCGGGATCTTCTGGGCCGCCGCCGCGACGTTCGGGGTCTCAGTCATGGAACAGCCTCCGTGGTTCTGTAGGGAGTAGCGGGGACGCCGGTCCCCGCGAGCAGCGTGGCGACGGTGGTATCGCGGAAGAACCGCACGACCTCGTCCGACAGTGATCTCCAGCGCGTGTGGACCGCGCAGGCGTGCCGGTCGCTGCACGCCGTCCGCCCCAGCAGGCAGGTGCGTCGCCCCTCGATGCGGTCGAAGTGGTTGACGATGGCGTGCAGCGACAGGCGGTCGGCGGATCGTCCGAGCCGGAACCCGCCATGCTTGCCGCGGGTGGACACCAGCACGCCGTTGGTGGTCAGCTCGCGCAGGATCTTGGACAGATAGTTCCGCGGCAGCGCCAGCGCCGAGGCGATTTCCCCCACCCGAACCGGCGCCTCGCGGGCGTGTTGCGCCACGTAGAGCACCGCCCGGAGCGCGTATTCGGCCGTGTTGGAAAGCACCGGACCTCCCGCAGAGTTGCACCGATCAAACTGGTTATTAACATGTGAAAGTCCTATAAACGCAGCGTGAAAGATTCGGTAAAGCTCCTTTTAAACTCGGGCCGGTTCGTTAGCATTCACTGCTCGTGAACCGTTTCGTACGCCGTCTCCTCGCGCCGGCCGACGCGCTGCTCAACCGCTGGTATGGCTGGCGCTTCAATCCGCTGTATCACAGTGGCGCGCTCGTGGTGCTCACGTTCGTGTTGCTGCTGGTCACGGGGCTCTATCTGGTGTTCTTCTATCGGCTGGGGAGCCCGCACGCGTCCATCGTCCGCATCACGGACCAGGAGTGGCTGGGACGCTGGATCCGGTCGCTCCACCGGTACGCATCCGATGCGGCGGTGGTCGCCGCCGCGATCCACGCGGTGCGCATGTTCGCCCAGGGCCGGAGCTGGGGCCCCCGCGCGCTCGCCTGGGTGTCCGGGCTGGTGCTGGTCGGTCTGGTGCTGGTCCTCGGCTGGACCGGATACGTGATGGTCTGGGACGTGCAGGGCATCGTCTTGGCCCGCGAAGGGGCGCGGCTGCTCGACGCGTTGCCCCTGTTTTCCGAGCCCATCAGCCGGGCGTTCGTGGGAGAGCGCGACCTGCCCAGCGCCTTCTTCTTCCTGAATCTGTTCCTGCACGTGGCCCTTCCGGTGGGACTCGGCGCGCTGCTGTGGCTGCACGTCTCGCGGGTCGCGCGGCCCGGGTTGCTCCCGCCGCGCGGGCTGTTATGGGCGACCACCGGGATCCTCCTGGCGCTCTCAGTCCTGTGGCCGGCGCCGGCGGGCACTCCCGCGGACCTGTTCCGGCTTCCCTCGCGCGCGCCCTACGACGCGTTCTACGCCTTCTGGCTGCCCCTGACCCAGGGGTTGCCGGCGGTGGTGGTGTGGGTGGGCGTGGGGTTCGCCGGAGCGATCGCCCTGTTGGCCCCGTGGTGGTCGCGCCCCCGGCCGGCCGAGCGGCGCGCGCCGTCCGTGGTGAACCAGCGCCTGTGCACCGGGTGCGAGCAGTGTTACCTGGACTGTCCCTACGAAGCGATCGCGATGGTGGACCGGGCCGATGGTCGTGCCGGCCTGGTGGCGAGGGTGGATCCGGCGCTGTGCGTGAGCTGCGGGATCTGCGCCGGCTCGTGCGCGCCCATGGGCGTTGGGCCGCCCGGCCGGACCGGCCGGGATCAGCTGTCGCGGATTCGCGAGTTCGTGGCGGCGCGGGCCCCGGCGGGGGACGACGTGGTGGTGGTGGCCTGCACCCACGGCGCCGGCGGCGTCGCGCGGGACCCGACGTTCGATGGGGCGGCCGTCCTCCCGGTGGACTGCGCGGGGAGCCTGCACACCTCGGTGGTGGAGTACCTGGTGCGGTCCGGCGCCGGCGGCGTGCTGATCGTGGCCTGCCCGCCGCGCGATTGCCAGAACCGCGAGGGCCCCAAGTGGCTGGAGCAGCGGCTGTATCACGAGCGCGAAGCCGAGCTGAAAGATCGGGTTGACCGCCGGCGGGTGCGCCTGGTCTCCGCCGGTCTCGCGGAGATGGGCACGGTGGCCGCCGAGCTGGAGCGGATGCGGCGCGACGTCGCGGCGCTGGGGTGGGCGCAGCGGGAAACGGACATCGCGCTCGACGCCGAGTGCGACCTGGAGGAGGTGCGGCCGTGAGCGGGGTGCGGCGTTGGATGGGCGGCGGCGCGCTGGCCCTGGGCATGACGCTGGCGCTGGGGTGGCTGTCGCAGGTACCGTACGACGCCGCGGGGGACGCCGAATCCATGGTCCGCCTTGCCTGGCGGACCCGAGGCACGCGAGTGGAGGAATGCCGGCGTCTCACGCGCGAGGAGCTGGAGCGGCTGCCCGTGCACATGCGGCGGGACGAGGTGTGCGAGGGTCGCACGCTTCCATACCGGCTGGTGGTGGTGCTGGACGGTCAGACCGCGGTGGACGAGGACGTGTACCCTTCGGGCGCGCGGGCCGACCGCCCGCTGTACGTCTATCGCGAGTTCCCGCTCCGCCCCGGGTGGCACGACCTGGATATCGCGTTTACGCGAGCCCCGGTGGCCCGGGACACGGCGCGTGGCGCGGAAGGGGAGCGGCTGGCGCAGGGGGACGCGGCCGCGCCGCAGCGGTTGACGCTCACGCGGCGGGTGAGGCTGGGGCCCGACGAGATCGTGCTGGTGACGTACGACGCGGAGGAGCGCAGGCTGACGCTCAAAGGACCCGGAGCTCCATGAAGACGATCATCGAGCCGTTCCGCATCAAGGTCGTCGAATCCCTCCGGATGACGACGCCGGAGGAGCGCGAACGGCTCCTGGTGGACGCGGCGTTCAACGTGTTCAACCTGCGTTCACGGGACGTGCTGATCGACCTGCTCACCGATTCCGGCACCGGGGCCATGAGCAGCCGCCAATGGGCCGGCATCATGCAGGGCGACGAGTCCTACGCCGGCGCCGAGAGCTTCTTCCGGTTTCGGGATCGCCTGCGGGAGCTGACGGGCTTCACCCACATCCTGCCCACCCATCAGGGCCGGGCCAGCGAGCGCATTCTCTTCGAGCTGGTGGGCGGCAGGGGTAGGGTCATCCCCAACAACAATCATTTCGACACCACCCGCGCCAACATCGAGCATTCGGGCGCGGAGGCGGTGGACTTGGTGGTGGACGAGGCGCGGGACCCGAAGCTGCGCCATCCCTTCAAGGGGAACATGGACGTGGGGAAGCTGGAGGCACTGATCCGCCAGGTGGGGCGCGAGCGTATTCCGTTGTGCATGGTGACGGTCACCAACAATGCCGGCGGCGGCCAGCCGGTGAGCCTCGAGAATCTCAAGGCGGTGCGCGCCGTGTGCGACCGGCACGGCATCCCGCTGTTCCTGGACGCCTGCCGGTTCGCCGAGAACGCGTACTTCATCAAGCGTCGGGAGCCGGGCCAACAGGATCGGTCGGTACGGGAGATCGTGCGCGAGATGTTCGACCTGGCGGACGGGGCCACGATCAGCGCCAAGAAGGACGGCCTGGTGAACATCGGGGGCGTCCTGCTGCTCAAGGACGTGGAGTTGGCGCGGCGGGCGGATGCGCTGCTCATCCTGACCGAAGGGTTCGTGACCTATGGGGGTCTGGCGGGCCGCGATCTCGAGGCCATGGCGCGGGGTTTCGAAGAGGTGGTGCACGAGGATTACCTGGCGTACCGGATCCGGTCGGTGGAGTACCTGGGGGAGAAGCTGTTGGCGTTGGGCTACGAGATCATCGAGCCGCCGGGCGGTCACGCGATCTACGTCAATGCCGGGGCGCTCTGCCCCCACATTCCGGCGGAGCGATTCCCCGGGCAGGCCTTCGTCTGCGCGCTGTACCGGGGCGGTGGGATTCGCGCGTGCGAGATCGGCAGCGTGTTCATCGGGCCTCGCGAGCACGCCCGGATGGAGCTGGTCCGGCTGGCGATCCCGCGACGGGTGTACACCCAGAGTCACATCGACTACGTGGTGGAAGTCTGCGCCGAGCTGTTCGAGCGGCGTAAGACGTTCCGAGGGCTGCGGTTGGTGAACGATCCCCCGGTCTTGAGGCACTTCACGGCGCGGTTCGAAGAAGTCTTGTCCTAAACTTCAGACAACCTTCAGGCTGCCGGACGGGAATTGAACGGGAGTTCGAATTCCCGTGCCGAGGTTTGCGTTCATGCCTGAAGCGCCTGCCCGTCTCTCACCGCGCGTCAGCGCCAAGCGGCGCCGGCGGCGGGCCGAGATCCTGCAGGCGGCCCTCCAGGCGTTCCGCGAGCGGGGCTACCACGCCACCACGCTGGACGACATCGCCAACCACCTGGGGCTGCGGAAAACCGCGCTCTACCACTATTTCCCGGACAAAGAAGCGATTCTCTACGCCTGCCATCTCGAGTCGCTGGGCGAGCTGGACCGCATCATGGCCACCGCCCGCGCCCAGGTGGCCGGGCCGGCCGAGCGCCTGGGCTACGTGATTCGGGAGCACGTGCGGGTGATGACCGACACGCTGCAGGGCTCGCCGCTGGCGTTCGAAGTCACCGCGCTTTCGCCGTCGCACCAGACGGAGATCATCCGGGGGCGCGACGCCTACGAGGGCGCGCTCCGGGCGCTGATCGAGCAGGGCATGCGCGCCGGAGAATTGCGCCCGGTCAACCCCAAACTCGCCGCCTTTGCCATCCTCGGCGCCGTCAACTGGATCGCGCGCTGGTACCGTCCCGAGGGACCGCTTCAGACCCAGGAGCTCGGGGTCCGGTTCGCCGAGCAGTTGCTAGGAGGACTCGCATGCAGCCCACGACCATGAACCGCTACTTCGCCAGTCGCCCGGACGACGATTTCGCCTTTCAAGACGTGCTCTACGCCAAGGCCGACCGGATCGCCCGCATCACGCTCAACCGGCCGCAGCACTACAACTGTTACTCGACCCGCGCCCTGGAGGAGCTGGCCACGGCGTTTCGGGACGCGAGCTTCGACGACGCGGTGGGCGTCATCGTGTTCACCGGGGCCGGGGATCGCGCCTTCTGCACCGGCGGCGACGTCAAAGAGTACGCGGCCGACTACGTGCCCGTGCCCCGCGACTACTGGAAGTACATGGCGCTCTTCCGGGCCTACATCGAGAGCATCATGAACGCGGGCAAGCCGGTGATCGCGCGGCTGAACGGCATGGCGGTGGGCGGCGGCAACGAGAGCCAGCTGGCGTGCGATCTCACGGTGATGGCGGAGCACGCCTACATCAAGCAGGTGGGCACCCAGGTGGGCTCGGTGGCCTGCGGCGGCTCCACGCAGTGGCTGCCGATCGTGGTGGGCGACAAGCGGGCCCGGCAGATCCTCATGCTCAATGAGCCGATTCCGGCGTCGCAGGCGCTGGCCTGGGGGTTGGTGAACTGGGTGGCACCCACGGTGCGGAAGGACGGTCAGTGGATCGCCGGTGCCACGCCGGACCAGATCAAGCAGGCCCAGCGCGGCGAGGGCGGGTATCGGATCGACCTGACCAAGCTGGACGAGATGGTGGACGATGTGGCGCACCGCCTGCTGGAGACCTTCCCCGAATGCACCCGCTACACCAAGCAGCAGGTGAGCTTCTGGAAGGACCTCGCCTGGCACTCGACGGTGCGGCACGCGCAGGACTGGCTGTCGCTCCACTACGCGTGCTGGGAGCCCCTCGAGGGCATGCAGGCGTTCGTGGAAAAGCGCGCGCCGCGCTTTCGTCTCTTGCGCGAGCGCGCCGCCCAGGGCCGCTCGTCCGAGCTGCCGTGGGGCGCTCCGACCCGGCGCTGTGATGGGTGCGGGGCGACCAGCCTTCCGGCGGATCACGAGTTCTGCGGCGCATGCGGCCAACGGCTTTCGTAACCGGCGGCGGGCGCGGGATCGGGCGGGCGGTGGTGGAAGCCCTCACGGCCGACGCCTGGGTGGCGGCGGCCGACGTGGCGTTTCCCACGCCCGCCGGCCCGGCGGACCTGGAAGTCGTGACCGATGTGCGTGACCCGGCGAGCGTGTCCGCGGGCATCGAGCGGGTCGCGAAGGACCGGGGCGGCCTGGACTGGCTGGTGTGCTGCGCCGGCGTGATCAAGGACCGCGTGAGCTGGAAGATGACCGACGCCGAGTGGTCCGAGGTGCTGGCGGTGAACCTCAGCGGGGCGTTCCACGCGGCGCGGGCGGCGGCGCCGCATCTCCGGCGCTCGTCCAGCGGCCGGATCGTGTTCGTCAGCTCGATCAACGGTATCCGCGGGAACTTCGGCCAGGCGAACTACGCGGCATCGAAGGCGGGGCTCATCGGCCTGGCGCGGACCCTGGCGCTGGAGCTGGCTCGCGACCGGGTGACGGTGAACGTGGTGGCGCCCGGGTTCATCGCCACCGACATGACGCGGGACCTGTCCGAGGACGTGCACGAGCGGGCGGTCCAGCGTACCCCGCTGGCGCGCATCGGGCGGCCGGCGGAAGTGGCGGCCGCCATCCGGTTCCTGTGCAGTGAGGCGGCGGGGTTCATCACGGGCGCGGTGTTGCCGGTGGACGGCGGCCAGCTGCTCACGGGGGTGCTGGCATGACCGAGATCGCGCTGCACACGACGGTGGCCGACGGGATCGCGCGGGTGGTGCTGGACCATCCGCCGCTCAACATCCTCACCCGGGACGTGCTGGCCGAGCTGCGCCAGACCCTGCGGCGCCTGGTGGACCAACGGGACCTGCGGGTGCTGGTGCTCGCCGCCACCGGAAAACACTTCTCGGCCGGGGCGGACGTGGCGGAGCACATGCCGCCCGCCTTCCGGGAATTGATTCCGGAGTTCGTCGAAACCGTCCTGGCCATCGGGGATTTCCCGTTGCCGGTCATTGCGGCGGTGCAGGGGCGCTGCCTGGGTGGCGGCTTCGAGCTGATCAGCGCCGCGGACATCATCATCGCGTCGGAAGACGCCACCTTCGGCCATCCCGAGATCAAGCTGGGCGTGTTCCCGCCCGCCGCCTGCGTGCTGCTGCCGATCCGCTGTGTCTGGGGAGTCGTGTCGGAAGTGCTCTACACCGGCGAGCCCATTACCGCCGCCCAGGCGCGGGCGGCCGGGCTGGCGCGGGACGTCGTGCCCCTGGATCACCTCGAGGCGACGGTGACCGCGCTCGCCGGGCGCATTGCCCGGCACAGCGCCGTGGCGTTGCGCCTGACCAAACGCTGTCTTCGGGAGACGTGGTTGGTCCAGCGGGAGATGCTCTGGCGGGCGGGGCGGATCTACACCGAGGACCTGATGGCCACCGAGGACGCCGTGGTGGGGCTGGCGGCTTTCCTGGAGAAGCGGCAGCCGGTCTGGAGGCACGAGTGACCGGAGTCGAGCTGTTCCCTGCCTGGCGCGACCGCTCCCTCGACGACCTGCTATACGAATGTCGTGAGCTGGTGGAGGACACCACGTTCCCCACGGTCAAACGGTGGCGCGATGCCGGCGGCAAGGTGGTGGGGCACTTCCAGGTGTATTTCCCCGAGGAGATCGCGCACGCCGCCGGTGCGTTGCCGTTCAAGGTGCGAGGAGCCCCGCTGGACGCCACGCAGGCCGACTCGCACTTCGGCTCCTACCTCTGCTCGATCCTCAAGACCTCGCTGGAGCTGGCCCTGTCGGGCCGGGTGGAGCTGGACCTGTTCGTGACCCACCCCATCTGCGACGCGGCCCGGAACCTGGCCGGCGTGTGGGGGCGGAACGTCACGTATCCCTGCCAGATCCTGTACCTCCCCCAGAACCCCAACTCGGCGCACGCGGTGGAGTACCTCCGGGGAGAGTATGACCGGTTGCGCCGGACCATCGAGCCCATCACCGGCTGCGCCGTGACCGACGAGGCGCTGTGCCACTCGCTGGGCGTGTACAACGACAACCGCGCGCTGTTGCGCGAGCTGTACGCCATCCGCCGTGAGGCCCCGTGGCTGGTGGCCGCCGACGAGGCCTACGTGCTGATGGCCGTCGGGGGATTGATCCGGCGTGAGGAGCACAATGCGCTGCTGCGCCACGTGCTGCCCTTGCTCCGGGCCCGCCACGCCAAGCGACAGGACCGCATCCGCGTGGTGTTTGAAGGCGGTTTCTGCGAGCAACCGCCGCTGGACCTGATCCGCGCGATTGGGCGGTCCTGCTACGTGGTGGACGACGACCTGCTGATCGGGCTGCGCTGGCTGTTGACGGACGTGGCGCCGAATGGCGACCCGCTCCGCGCCCTGGCGGAGGCCTACACCGAACGCTCGGCCTACAGCCCGGTGCAACACGATCTGCGCAAGCCCAAAGAGGACATGCTGCTCAAGCGGATCCGCGAATCAGGCGCGCAGGCCGCGATCATCACGGCCGCCAAGATGTGTGAGCCGGGCCTCGAAGAGCAGGTGGCGTACACCAAGGCGCTGGAGCGGGAGAACATCCCGTACTTCGTGAGCGAGTTCGAAGAAAACATGACGAGCTTCGATCAGCTGGAGATCCAACTGGAGACGTTCGTCGAGAACATCCTCTTTGACTGAGGGCCGAGCATGAGTGATGGGTTGAGGGCGTCCGCCATCGTGGGGCGCGGTAATGCGGACGGAGCGCGCCTGTTCCGGGAGTGGTTTGACGACCTGAACCGGGCGGCCGAGGCGGGAACGCCGTCGGCGTACGTGTTCGTAATGGGCAGTCTGGCCGAGCTGCTCCGGGTATTCGATTTCCCCATCGTGTTCCCCGAGATCAACTCGCTCCAGACCGCCGTCCGTCGCGTGGCCCACGAATACCTGACCGAAGCCGAGGACTACGGCTATTCGCCCGATATCTGCGGCTACGTGAAGGCGGACGTAGCGGTGCAGCTCAGGGGCGGCCAACACCCCATGGGCCGGATCCCCAAGCCGGGGATCGCGGTCTACACCAACGCCTGCAACACCTACATCAAGTGGGCCGAGATCTGGGAGCGGATGTACCACGTGCCGACGTTCACGATCGACGTGCCGGGCTCGCGCGCCGCCGGCCTTACGCCGGGGCGGGGCGACGTGGACTACGAGAACGACCGGCGGTACGTGGCGGCCCAGCTCGCGGAGTTGATCCCGGTGTGCGAGCGCGTGTCCGGCGTCCGGTTCGACATCGACCGGCTGCGCGAGCACATGGCTCACGCCAACGCGATGAGCGCGGCCTGGCGCGACCTGCTGGCCTTGAACCAGAGCCGCCCATCGGTCTTCAACGCCCTGTCCGACGGCACCATCTACCTGGGCGTGTCCAACGGATTCCGCGGCACGGCCGCGGGCGCGGCCTACTTCGACGATCTGGTCGAAGAGATGCAATACAAGGCCGAACACGGCATCGGCACGCTGACGGACGAGAAGTACCGCCTGCTGTTCGTGGGCGTGCCCTGCTATCCGATCTTCCGCCGGTTCGGCGAATTGTTTACCGAATGGGGCGGGACCTTCGTGAGCTCGACCTATCTCTGGTTCGCGTCGGGCGGCTCCCACGTGGGATTCCAGTACGACCTGAGCCACCCCCTGGAGAGCCTGGCCGAGGGGCTGCTGGTCAACGTGCGGGAGGCGATGGACGCGATGTTTTTCCAGACGCAGGCGCTGGCCACGATGCTCGACGAGTTCTCCGCGGACGGCGTGGTGTTTCACCCGATCAAGAGCTGCCGCACGGTGTCCACCGGCCTGGCGGACAACCGCCGGGCCCTGATGGCGGCGCGGGACGTGGCGACGCTGTTCATCGAGTCGGACCTGATGGACCGCCGGGTGGTATCCGAGGCCCAACTCAAGAACCGGGTGGATGCGTTCTTCGAGGGGTTGGCTTCCAGGCGGCATCAGGCCGTCGCGGCCGGGAGGTAAAACCATGCCGACCATGAAACAAGAGTGCCCGCTGGTGCTGGTCTGGCTCACCTGGGTCGGCGTTCCGGCGCTGGCGCTGCTGGTCGGCATCAAGACCGGATGGGCCGGGGGCGTGCTGGTGCTCATGGTGGGCGTGGCCGCCCAGGTCGCATACCTGCGGTGGTTCCCGCGCATGTCGCGCATGATGGGATACGGCTCGGTGGCCGACGTGGTCGCCGGCACGCCGGCGGCGCTGCCCGGCCGGCCCCGCGTCACACTGTACACCGCGAGCGTGTGTCCCTTCTGCCCGATCATGCGGCGGCGCCTCGCGTCGCTGCGGCGGGTGTTGGATTTCGAGCTCGAGGAAATCGACGTCACGTTTCGGCCCGAGCTGGTGCGGCGGAATGGCTTCCGCAGCGTGCCGGTAATAGAGGCCGCGGGGATGCACCTGGTGGGCAACGCCACGTCCGCGGACCTGACCGCGTTCCTCACGAAGGTCGTGGGGCAACCGGCTCTGGGGAGCTGAGCGACCCATGGCCTACGCGGCGGGTGTGGATGTGGGTTCCACGCAAACCAAGGCGGTCATCATCGGCGAGGACCAGGCCATCGTGAGCCGCTCGCTGGTGGATACCGGGGCCAACGTGACGCGCGCGGCGGAGCACGCGTTCCAGGAGGCGCTCCAGGCCGGCGATCTCCGGGAAGAAGAGGTGGAGTACGTGGTGGGCACCGGGTACGGGCGCTACAAGGTGACGTTTGGAAACACCCAGGTCACGGAGATCAGCTGCCATGGGCGTGGAGCGGTGCACATGTTCCCCAGCACGCGAACCGTGCTGGACATGGGTGGCCAGGACACCAAGGCGATCCGGGTGGCGCCCAGCGGCGAGATCGTGGACTTCTGCATGAACGACAAGTGCGCGGCCGGCACCGGGCGGTTTCTGGGGGCGGCGGCCAGCGCGCTGGAGCTGCCGCTCAACGAGCTCGGGCCCACGGCGCTCCGCGGCGAGCGGCCGGTCAAGATCAGCACCACCTGCACCGTGTTCGCCGAGTCCGAGGTGTTGTCCTGGCTGGGCAAGGGCAAAAGAATAGAGGACATCCTGCTTGGGGTGCATCAGTCCATCGCCCAGCGGTCGGTGGGGCTGCTGCGCCGCGTGGGCATCGATCCGGAAGTGACCTTCACCGGCGGCGTGGCCCGGAACCCGGCGATGATCGCCGCGCTCAACCAGCGCTTGGAGCTACGCGTCAACGTGAGCGAGGAATCCCACTACATCGGCGCCCTGGGCGCCGCGCTGTTCGCGCGGGATCACATCCTGAGCAGCCGTACGCCCGCAGATGACGGCGGCATAGCGGCATGACGGCATAGCGGCATGACGGCATAACGGCATAACGGCATGGAAGGGAGCAGGGGCGCATGAGCTGTACCGCGGGGATCGACGTCGGCTCGACGTACACCAAGGCCGTGCTGCTGTCGGAGGACGGGCAGCTGCTGGCCCGGGCCATGGAGCCGACCGGGTTCAAGCTGGGCGTGACGGCGGAGCGGGTGCTGCACCGGGTGATGGACGAGCGGGGGCTGGTGGCGGAGGACGTGCGCTACATCGTGGCGACGGGGTTCGGCCGGCATCAGGTCGCGATCGGCGACGTGCAGGTCACCGATCTCACAGCCGGCGCCCGCGGCGCGGCGTTCCTGTTCCCCGGCACCCGGACCATTCTCGACGTGGGCGGCCAGACCATGAAGGCGAACCGGGTGGACGAACGGGCCAGGGTGCGGTCCTTCCGGCTCAACGACAAGTGCGCGGCCGGGACCGGAGCGTTTCTGGAGAAGACGGCCCGCTACATGGGGTACTCGACCACCGAGATCGGGCCGCTGGTGGCGACGTCCAAAGAGGCGGTGCCCATCTCGGGCGTGTGCGCGGTGTTCGCCGAGTCCGAGGTGATCAACCAGCTCTCCCAGGGGGCCGCTCCCGCGGACATCATGCACGGGGCCATTGTCTCTCTGGTGGGCCGGTCGCTGCAGCTGATGAAACGCGTGGGCATGGAGCCCGAGTTCACGCTGATCGGCGGGATTCTCCGGTTCGAGCGGATGGTGGACGTGGTGCGCGAGCATCTGGGCGCCGCCGTCAACCTGCCGCAGGGCGACCTGGTGCAGTTCGTCTCGGCGCTGGGCGCCGCGGTGCTGGGCCGG
>DATECF010000107.1:0-25993 GCA_035287045.1 Gemmatimonadales bacterium
CAGGAGCCATTCGTCGCCGTCACCGAACGTGTTCGGCTCTCGCAGGGCGGCGAGGTAGTGCCGGTTCACCTGCTCGACTTCACCGGAGATGGGCGCGTGGAGCGGCAATGAGGCCCGGCCGCGCCGGATCCAGCCGCACGCTTCCGGGCGGCGGAGCCACATGCCGCCCGGCGGGGTCACCACCTCGTCCACCGGTTGCAGCAGGCGGAGGACGTGGGGCTCGATGCCCAGGGTCACCGTCAGCCCCTGGCTCGCATCCATCCACCAATGGTCGGGACTGTACGCGCGGTCCAGACGCAGGGTGCACCCGGCCAGGAGCCGGGCGAGGTAGGCATTCACCTGTTGCTCCAGCGGCGCCTCAGCCTCCGAGGACGCCGGTGGTTCCATCGCCGAGGCCTCCGTACCGGCCGGGCCGTCGCTCAGGGCATGGAACAGCGGGCAGTTCTCGCAGTCGTAGTGCCGGTCACAGGGTCGGTGACTCAGCACGCCGGCCAAGGCCCAAATGCAGGGCGGCTCCTCCGGTTCCGTGGGCCTTCCTGTCGCCACCTGTATCATGCCCACCCCCACGCCGCCGCTCGGAGGCATCCGCGTTACTCGCTCAGCAAGAACTCCCGGGCCACCTGATCCCATCCCTCAGGCGACAGGGCCCTGGCGATGCCGGCCACGGGGAACCCCCCGTCCGGCAGCGCCACGCCCAGCTCGCCGGCCGGCATCGCGCGAAGCCGCTCCGCGATGCCGTTCATCCACGCCTCGGCCAGCCCGCCCGACAGCAGATTCCGCTTCGCCACGGCCGGGTTGGGCACCTTCACCCGCATCAGCCAACCTCGGTCGTAGGGTTCTTCGTTGATCAGCGTCGGCGACGCCGCCACCTCCCGGTTCACTTCCACCACCTCGCCGTCAATGGGTGACAGCATAGGGATGGCGTGCCCGTCCACCTGGACCTGCCACGCCGGTTCGCCCTGTGCCACCCGGGCTCCCACGAGCGGGAGCAGGATGCCGGCGGGCTGGCCCAACAGCTTCTGGGCGAAGTCATCCATACCGACTCGTACAAACCCTTCGCCCGACGGCGACGCCCACGCGTGACCCTGATGGAACAAGAGTCCCTCACGGAGATCGAACCACCGCGAGACCGGGGGGACACCTGGCCGCACGCCCGCGGCGGCCTTCGCCCTTGCTGCACCAGGCGCCCAGAGGAACCGCCAGAACCCGGCGAGAAGCACCAGGTAGCCGATGACGAGCAGGTACTCGGCGCCCTTGGTGGCAAACAGGTCTACCGTCCCAACGCCTTGCATTGTCGTCACTCCGTTCAGGCTGCCAGGACGCCAGCCCGAGCCTCACGGGAGGGCTCCTCGCGAACCAGCCCCACCGCCGTACCCAGCACCGGCATCCGGTTGACGACCCAGCGGAACACCCAGAGCTCCGCGGCGATCACCGCCAGGGTCACCTCGATCTCCATCCAGCTGGGGATGTACCGCACCGGCGCATACCATTTGAACCCGATGACCGACACGTTGAGCCGATTGAGCACGATCCCCAGTAGCGTCAAGACCGCGGCCGTGCGGATGACTCGCAGGTCTCGACTCCGGTACCCCTGGATGAACAGGGCCGCCGGCAGCGCCACCAGCCCCACCATCTCCAACAGGTACCAGGCCCCAAGGCCCGTGCCGAGATAGGACCAACGCTGGCCATGCACGAAAACCAGGAGCTGGAGGAAGAGGTAGACGAACATGGTCCCGGCAGCGATCCGGGCCAAGCCCACGACGATGTCATCGTGGGACCCGTGCAGGGCCGCCCCCACCCGATGCCGGAACACCTTGTGCGTGATCGTCGCCTCGAAGATCACCATGGAGAGCCCGGCGAAGATGCTCGATACCAGGAACAGGATGGGGATGAACTCGGAGTACCACAGCGGGTGTACCTTGTCGCGCGCCATGAGGTAGAGCGCGCCCAGCCCCGACTGGTGCAACAATGACAGAGTGATCCCGAAGATCACCGCCCCGAGTGTGAGCCCGCCGAGGAATCGGCGGACCCGCCGCCACCCCAGCCACTCCGCCACGGCCGGCGAGAACTCGACGAACTCGGCCATCATGTACAGCATGAAGTGCCACGCGACGAGGAAGAGCACCGAGCTCACCCCGAAGGAGTTGCCGATAATGGGGTTGATAACGTTCCACGGCCGGCCGAGATCCAGGAGCAGCGCGCCGGCATAGAACACGTATGCCAGAAACCCGTTGAGGACAGTCACCCGCACGATAGGGTGGTACTTCTCCTGACCGAGGATGTACACCATGAACGTGAGCACGTACGCGCCGCCGGCGAAGGCCACGCCGGTGATCACGTCGAAGCCGATCCAGAAGCCCCAGGGGTAGTCCTGGGAGAGGTTGGTGATCGCGCCGAGCCCTTTGGCGAAGCGGATCGTCAGCAGCACCCCCGCCACCAGCATGATCGCGCCCGAGATGACGTTGAACGGCGTGAGCACCCTGCCTTTCGGCTTGAGCTCCTGCAGCACGAACGTTCCGAATCGGCGGAGTTCCGCTGCGACCAGCGCGCGTCCCGACTGACTGACGGCCGTCATGCGTTGCCCTCCTCATCATGCGCATCCGTTTGCGCCTCGGCGCGCGCTCGCGATGCCCTGCTCAGGGCCAGCAAGAGCGGTGGCACCACCGTGAGCACCACGGGGACCGCGTAGAGGAACTCGCGCGTGTACGTGGGAAACGGCGTGGTGCCGAGATCCGTCCGGAATCCCAACTGCGCGAACGGGACCGACGCGAGATACAGCCATCCGGTGCCGCCCACTTCATCCTCACCGTACACTTGGTGGACGTACGCGTCGGGCGCCGCGTAGATCCGCTGCCGGGCTTGCTCCAGCAGCGCCGAGCGCGGGCCGAACGTCAACGCCCCAGCGGGGCAGTTCTCCACACAGGCTGGCTGCTTCCCTTCCGCCAACCGCTCCGCGCACATCACGCACTTCTGGATGCGCGGCACGGCGCTGTGGTATTCGAACTTGGGCATGTCGAAGGGGCACGAGACCATGCAGAATCGGCACCCCATGCACCGGTTCTCGGTCCAGACCACCGGACCTTCCGCGGTCTTGTGCATAGCCCGCGTGAGGCAGGCCGACGCGCATGCTGGCTGACGGCAGTGCATGCACTGCTTCTTGGCGTAGATCGTTCCCTTCTCGGTGTCGTAGCGGTTCACCACCGTCCAGTGCTTCTCGTCGGTGACCCGCTCGGCGCTGAAGTCCACCTCATCGGTGACTTCCACGCCAGCGTCCTTATGGGCGTCGGCGCAGGCGTACTCGCAGCTCCGGCACCCGATGCACTTGGTAGTGTCCACCAGGATGCCGACGGGCTCCACCCCGCTGACGCTCGGTTCTTCGGCTTTGAGGCCGCCGCCCACCAGGGCGGTTCCGGCCGCCGCGCCCATCGTCTTGAACAGATCTCGGCGATCCATACCAATACCTCGTCTCGTGTGGGGCCGCCGCGCGGCTCAGTGACCGAGGAACGTGGTCTCGAAGTTGGTCCACGCCGCGTCGTCGAGCGTGGCCAGGATGCCGGTGGGCACCTCGCCCCCGTCGGCCATGGTCCGGACCAGCTCCGGGCCCACCGCCCGCGTGGATAAGTGCTCCCGCAGCCGCTGGTACTGCCGCCGCGTCCAGTCTGCGGCCTGCTCGGCCATCATCCAGGTGGAGACCTCGCCGCCCACCTCCTCCGGGATGATCCGGTACAGCCAGCCTCCGGTGCCGCCGTTGAGTCCCTTCCAGTCGGTCTCGCCGCCCACGGTCCGGTTCACCTCGGTGATCCGGCCGGCCACCGGGGAGCGCACGGTGAGACTGCGGCCGCCCTTGGTAAGGCGTACCAGCGGCGCACCTTTGCCCACGTGGTCTCCGCTGGGCAGCAGGTCGATCCCGTAGGGAGCGCCCACCAGCCCGAACAGCAGCGGATGGACGCCCACCAGCAACTCGCCGTCGGAGCGAATCCGGCTCCAGGTGAACGTCGGTTGCAGGAACACCCCTGCCGGCAGATGCGTGATGGCTGCCGACAGGGGCTCAAGCCCCGGGAGGGGGATGCCTTCCGCCTCCTCTGCCTGCCGCCCTCGCCGCAGGAGGAAGTAGTCGGCCGCGAGCAGGGCGAGAATCGTGAGCACTACCAGAAGCGCGACCATGTGCCCCCCCGATCCCGAGCTGTCCGGCACCGTTCGTCGTTCCTCGCGATGGCTTCGTCTGGCTCCATCTGCGCGCCGAGGCAGGGCCGGTCTGCTAGTTATGGAAGAGCAAGGGGAGTGCCACGCCGCCACGAGATCCGAGCGATGGTCGTAACTCCATGTGCGGCATGCGTGTGGCTGGAGCGGCAACGGCCGGCGTTGCGCGCCGTGTCCGAGGGGTCCGTCGAGTTCTTCTACGTCGGGATTGTGGGAGGAGGCAGGACCGTCAACGCAACGTCGCGCACATCAGTGAGTTAGGGTTCGTCGCATTCTTCTACGGCGTCCGTCGCAGGAATCAACAGTCGGCGGTTCGGATGTGGGGAGTTCTTAGCCACCCCAGGGCTTCACATCATGACACTGGTCGCACGACACCGGGGCGTTGTGGTCCACCCGGTCCACGTGACACACGGTGCACACCTCGCGACTCACCGCGGTTACACCAGCCACCTTGTCCGCATGACACTGCTGACACGCGGTGTGCGCAAAGCTGCGATCGTGCTTCTCCTTGACGCCGCCCTTATGACACGACATGCACGTCGCCGCCGGCTGATGGTGCATCTCATGGCACGCTTCGCAGGTGGCGGGCTCGACGCTCATGGCCGGCGGCGTGTGGCACATGGAGCAGTCCAGGCCAGCTTCGCGGTGCGGCCCGTGGGGAAAGTCACCCACGGAGAACGGGACCGGTCGTTCCGGAGCGCCTTCCGCGCCGCGGTGGCACCGCGCGCAGCTCGCGGGCTCGGCGCCCCGGTGATGGCACGAGCTGCAATCGGCGGCCGTCACCCTGGTCTGGCCGTGATCTGCCATGGGCGTGTGACAGGTGGTGCACGCGAGTCCGGCCCGCACCACGTGGCGCTCGTGCGGGAACGTGGAGCGTCCGAAGGGCACCGTCTTTCGCTCCATGTCGAGATGGCATTGCAGGCAGACCGTCTCGCCCACCGGCGGCCCCAAGCTCAACGCCGGAACCTGATAGGCCAACGACCCGGCGCGCACCGCGCGCCGCACCAGGTCCACCGCCGCCCGCAGCAGGTCGTCCGCGAAGGCCACGTTGTGCGCCCCGCGACCAACGCGCACCAAGTCCACGTTCTCCGCCGCGAGGCGGAGCAGGCTGTCCGCCCGGGCGCGCGGGCCCGGCGGCGCCGCGGCCAGCGTGGCGCGCGCGCCGTTCACGACGGACGCCACCAGGCCCACCTTGCGGCTCGTCTCCTGTTTCCACGCCGGCAGGATATTGGCGTAGCCGGTGCCGTGACAGGACATGCACGACGCTTCGCCCGCCAGCTTCACCTGCGCGTGCCCAGGCAGCGTGCCCGGCAACTCGTGGCACGCCCGGCAGGCGACGTTGGCCCGGAACATCGAAGCGGGTCGCTCTTGCACCCCGTGGCCGCCTATCCCCGCGTACAGGCGTTGCTGCGGCTCGTGCGCCCGTTGATGGCAGGCGGCGCAGTCGAGCTGGAACGTGGGCGCCAGAGCCACTACCCGATGCTCGATGGCCGTGTGACACTGGAGGCAGTCCAGGTTGTGCTCGGCGATGTGGACGCGGTGCACCAGCGTGGGGTTCTCGTACTCGGCCAGGCGCGCCGGTTCGTTGTGGCACCCGTAACACCGCTGCTGATCCACCGATCCGTTGCCGGTGGTCACCTGCCCGTGGCAGGACACACAGGAGACCAGGTCCTTCACGTACTGCGCGTGATCCACCTCGAAGCCGGCCGGTGAGACCACCCGCTGCGGCGACGGGTGACAGCCGACGCATCCCGCCAGCGGCTGGCCCACGGGCCGATCCTTGAAGTGGCACAGGAAGCAGGTGGATTGCGTCACGGCGACATGCTGCCCCTGCACGATCTGCGAGTGACAGCTGGTGCAGCGCAGCTGCTTGCCGCGGCGTAGCTCTCCCAGGTGCTGCGTATGGTCGAACCGGACGCCCCGGAACAGCGTCTGGCCCTCGAGGGCGCGCGTGACGTGGCACCCGGCGCGGGTGCAGGCCGCGTCTTCGATCTCCGCCCACGGCTTGGTGCCGTACCGGCCGGTGATGTACTTCACCACCTGGTTGGCGGCCTGGAGCTTGCCCATCGCCTCGGCTTTGATCCCGGGCGCGTAATGGCACTTGATGCAGGGCACCTGGTTGTGCGACGACGTGGCCCAGGAATCGTAGTACGGCACCATGTTGTGGCAGTTGTTGCAAAAGCCGGGCTGGGCGGAGTACTCGATGAACCCGGCCGTGCCGAGGGCCGCGAGGATCGTCGCCACGATGCCGAGCTGCACGGCGATTTTGAGGGCGCGCGCGTAGCGCTCGCGAAACCGGGTCGCGGGCATCTCCCTCTACTCCCCGCGGCGCTTGAGCTCGCTCAGCTTGAACCGCACCAGCGCCAGGGCGGACAGCACCAAGAACCACACCGGGATCAGAATGAGCTGGTGCTCCCAGCGCTGCTCGGCCGCCGTTTCCTCGGTGGAGCGGATCGTGCGCGAGAGGGATCCGACCTTGAGCGCCAACTCGTCCAGCATCTCGAGGTCCAGGCTATGCTGCACCTCGGCGATCTGTCGATAGGACGTGAGCGCCGTCTGGTAGCGGAACCGCTCGTCGGTCACCGGGCGGCCCGCTCGGACCAACTCCTCGATGGCCGCCCCGGCGGCGCGAAGGTCGTCCGCCGCCTGCACCACGTCCTGCTGGATCTCGACACCGCGCCGGGCGGCCGGGCTGTCCGCCTCGTGGCAGCGGGTGCAGCTGGCCGCGATGCGGTCCGGCGGCACTCGCTCGGTGGCGTGGTTGGTGTGGCAGCCCAGGCATCCGGGCAATCGCCCGGACAGGGCCGGCGGGCCGTGGGGGCCGGCATACAGCGCCCGTCCCAGCTCGGCGTGACACCGATCGCACACGTGCACGATTTCCGTAACCCGGGGCGGAAGCGCCGCGTGCGAGCCGTGGCATCCCACACAGGTCGGCGCCGCGAAATTCCGTTGTTCGTAGAGCGCCGCGCCGTGCGCCCCCGCCCGGAACTCGGCAAGTTGCCCCGTGGCGATGCCGTACTTCGCCATCAGCCGCCGGTCCTCGTGGCACCGCGCGCAGGTCCCGGGGATGCTGGTGGGATACACGTTGCTCCGCGCGTCCTCCGGCGGGAGGATGGTGTGGGCGTCGTGGCAGTCGGTGCACGTGGGAACGTCCGTGTTCCCGGCGAACAGCAAGCGGCCGTGCCGGCTGGTGCGCAGCTCGGCCAGCTGTCCGGCGGGCAGGCCGTACTGTCGCATGCGATCCGGGTCCGAGTGGCACGACGCGCAGAGCTGCGCCACGCCGATCTTGGTGGGGCGACCGACGAACCGGCCCACATGCGCGGTCCGCACCTCGAACGCCTGAGCATTGCCGCCGTGGCAGTCGTGGCAGCGGATGCCGCGCTCGGCGTGCGCGCCCAGCAGGAAGGCGCGGCGCTTGTCCGCGTGGCAGATCACGCAGCCGTACGTCGCGGTGTCCTGCTGAAGGGCCGGAGGGGGCGGAGGGGCCGCAGAGGCCGCAGGAGCGCCCACGAAGCTCAATAACACCGCCACCTCGACCGCCCATCTCCCATCCCTTCTCCACGCTCTCTGCGTTCTCCGCGGTGAATGCCTCACGGTTGATCCCTTCCGGACACGATTCATGGCGACCCATCGCGGGGCTGCGTCGCGGGCTCTGCGGGGCGCACGGGCGTCGTCCCCGCGGGCGGCAGCGTGATGCCGGGCTCCACGGGAGCCCCTTGCTCAGCCGCCGGCTTCGCGCTCGGGGCCACCGAGCGCACCTGGTGACCAACCAGCCATAACGCGACGAACCCAACGAAGAACGTGAGGCCCAGGGCCGCCACTACCGGCCGGCGCCGGAGGCTTCGCTCAGGGCTGCGATCGAACAGCGGTATGAACGCCAGGCTCAAGCCTAAAAGCGTGAACAACGCGAAGCCCCAGGCACCCAGGTATCGGATCAAACCCAACGACACGTCCACCGGCGCCCAGGTCGAGACCAGCTCGCCCGCCGGCTCGTACGGGTTGGCGGGATCCCCCACGGCTCGCGGAAACAACGCCGCCACGCTCACCGCCAGCCCCAGCACCACCACGCTCACCGCGAACGAGCGCAGCAGGTGATGGGGAAAGAACGACACGGCGGGCCGCGCGGCCTCGTGTTCGTTCTTGGGCGGGGCGATGCCGTGCTTGCGCACCAGCGTGAAATGGTAGCCCAGGAGGACCAGGGCTACCCACGGCAGCACGATGACGTGGAGTGCAAAGAACCGGCTCAACGTCGCGCCCGAAACGATGGCGTCCCCCCGCAGCACGGCCACCACGGGTCCGCCGATCAGCGGCAGCCCGGCCAGTGCATCGAGTACTTCGGTCACGGTCCAGTAGGCCCACTGATCCCAGGGCAACAAGTAGCCGGTGGAACCGAAGGCCAGCACCAGGAACAGCAGGAGCAAACCCACGAGCCAATTGGTTTCTCGAGGCGGCTTGTAGGCCGCGTCGAAGAACACCCGCCCCATGTGGGCCAGCGCCGCCACCACGATCAGACTGGCGGACCAGACGTGGAGATCACGGATCAGCCAGCCGAACGGCACCTGGGAGACGATGAACTGGATGCTGGGGTAGGCTTCCTGCGCCGAGGGCCGGTAATAAAAGGAAAGCAGGACGCCGGTAACGATCAGGACGATGAACAGCAGGTAGGTGATGCCGCCGAGGGCGTGCCGCCAGGTCACGTGCCCGGCGAGGCGATACCGGAGCGCCTTGCGCAGCGCTTCGTCAATGCGGGCCTGGCCGTCAATGGGTCCGTACAGCAGGCCGAAGTACCGCGCCACGGCCAGCACGCCGGTGTCGGTGCTGGCTCGGAGGTCGGTCCAGACCTGCGCCAGCCACTCCTTGAGCCACGCCAGCGGGCGCGTCATTGGTACGACCCCGTCACGTAGACGACCTGGTCTCGCACCACCACCCCGTAGCGGTGGAGGGGCTCGTTCGTGAGGCCGGCCACCACGTTGCCGCTCGGGTCATAGACCACGTAGCCGCACGGTGAGACCACGCGCAACCCGTCCGAATCCCACTGGAGGATGCAGCCGTCCACCGGGGAGATGGCGCTCAACGCGAAGTACTGGTCCTCTCCGCTCCGCGCCACCAGGATGATACGCTGGCCCCAGTTGACCACCCGGCTGCCGCCCACGGGAAGATCCGGCACTCGGGCCACGCGCAGGCTGGGCTGCAGCTCCGCCAGCTGGAGGCGCCCCGTGGGAAGCGAGTAGAGACCGATCCCGATCACGGTCGCGGTGAGCATCAGCGCCGCCACGCCCAGCAGCAGGAGGTCGGTGAATCCCAACCCCGCTGGTTCCGTTTCCTGTTCCATACGCCGCGACGAAGTTTGGCGCCTTGGCCCCAAAACGGAAAGCCGGCTCCACCTCATTCGCTCGAAGTGGAGCCGGCTGGGCGTCAGCGACGGCGTGATGCGACGCTCACCTGGCGGCGCTCACCCCCGCAGGCGGCGTGCTGTGCAGCGTCAGGTCTATCGACTGGTTGGGTGCCAGTCCGTACGTACTCTGGATCGCCTTGATGCTTTCGATCAGCAGCGCCTCGAGCAGGAACGGGTTATGCGCCCCGCCGCCGCTGGACCAGTGGCCGGTGTTGTTGCCGCCGCCCGTAGTGCAGCCGGCGGTGGAGCAGGTGTTCTGCCCGTCGATGATGAAGTTCATCCAGTACGACCGCTCGTGCGTGGTCGCCAGTTGGGCGTTCCAGATCGCGCCTTCGGCTTCGGTAAACGTGGCATCGTACAGGTTCATCACGTTGCGGTTGCTCCCTGCAATCGCCTGCGCCAGCACTTTGGGCAGGAGCCCGCCGTCGGTGGCTTCCATCTTGCCGTCGGCGTCGGTGTCGGCCCACAGCACGTCCGTCAGGTAGTTGAGCCGCGCCTCGATCACCGAGAACGCGGTCTGGGCCGCGGTCACGGACGTATGGCACCCCGAGACTGCGCAGCCGCCGAAGTACCGCTCCTCGTGATCGCAGGAGCCCCCCGGGATCGGTTCCCCCGTGGTCTGGTCGATGCACGGGATGGCTTCGAACAGGTGCCCCGTGTAGTTCTTGACGAAGTTGCCGGACGCATCGTTGATGGTGAACGGCGTCACGTGACACGCAGCGCAGAGCCGGGGGTTGTTGGCCGCGTGCGACGGCAGGAGCCGCTCGTACGGCCAGTTCGGCGGCTTCCAGCCGATGTCCTCGTCAATCACGACCAGGCCCTGCGCCCCGTGGGGCCCTCGCCGGGTGGCCATGCCCGGGGCGATGTGCCCCTCGCGTCGGTGGCAATGGATGCATACCTGCTCCTCCTCAGGTTCGCCGAGCGGAGCGCGAAGCTGGCCTTCGTTGGTCGCGCTGTGCGGATCGTGGCAGACGGCACAGACGGCGGTCTGTTGGGCCCCCGCGGCGCCGGCGATGGACGCCTCCAGATAGACGCCCTTCGGGCCGCCGGCCTGGCCGGTCAGTCGCGGATCGAAGCCTTCGAAGTTGACCCGGAGCGCCTCGCGGCTCTCGTGACAGTTCTTGCAGGGATCCCGGTTGTAGTAGGTGGACCAGGTGTGCCCGCCGAAGCCGTGCTTCGACTGGCTCCATTCCTCAACAAACGGGTTGTGCGAGCCGGTGTGGCACTCTCCGCACCCGTTGGTCAGGCCCGTATCCACCGCGATCGAGGCCAGCGGTTGGACATTCTCGGGCCCCTGCAGGTGAGTCGCCCCCGGACCGTGGCAGCTCTCGCACTGCACGTCATAGTAGGCAGAGTCCTTCACCACGTTATGCCCGGCGGCGATGGTCACCGCGTTGCCCTGCTCGTTCACGCTGTGGCAGGGTTCGCAGAAGTCCTGCGCGCTCCCCGACGCCTGCAGATCCGCCCACGCGTGGGAGTGCCCGGTCCCGGACCATTCAACCTGCTTGCCCTTGTGGCAGTTGCCGCAGGTCGTCTGCTTCTCGGCTGCATTGAAGTAGCCCAGGAAGCCCGACACGGTGTCCGGAGGGGGATTGAACAGTTCCTTGTCCCGATAGACCAGCTCCTCGCAGCCGGCGAGCAGGAGCGTCAACGTAAGCGCGGCACCGGCTGACCACAGCGCGGAACGTGGGCTACTCGTCATGGCAGGCACCTCACAAGATGAGCAAACAGGACCGGCGTTGTCCTCATTTCCCTTCGAGCGAGGATGGTGCGATCGCCATATTGTCAATAAGAAAATCGTGTGAAGGGGCTTTCAGGGAAGTGCCGTGAACGCCGGTCGCCGGCCTGGAACGCCAAGCCGGCCCCAACCGTCACGGTTGGAGCCGGCCTGCCCCTGCGGGCGCTGAGGCGCCTTACCTGCCCGCCGTGCGCACCCCCGGAGGCGGTGTCGCACGCACCGTCAGATCAACCGGCTTGTCCGGGGCGACAGCGTACGTCGTCTGAATCGCCTTGATCGTTTCGGTGAGGAGCGCCTCGAGGAAGTAGGGATTATGCGCCCCGCCCCCACTCGAGCGGTGGCCGGTGTTCGAGGAGCCTTGCGTGGTGCACGTGGTGTTGGGCGTGCAGCTCTTCTGCCCGCTGATCTTGAAGCTGAACCAGTAAGACCGGTTATCGCTGGCCGCCAACTGGGCGTTCCAGATGGCCCGCTCGACATCGGTGACGCTGGTGTCGTACAGGTTCATCGCGTTGAGGTTGCCCGCGCCGATGGCCTGGGCCAGCACCTTCGGCAGCAAGCCGCCGTCGGTGGTCTCTAACACCGCGTCGCCGTCGGTATCGGCCCACAGCTGGTCCGTCAGGTAGTCCATCCGATGCTCGAGGACCTCAAACGCCGTCCGGGCCGCCTCCGCGGAGCCATGGCACCCCGAGACCGCGCAGCCACCGAAATAGCGCTGGTCGATGGAGCAGGTGCCGCCACGAATCGGCTCGCCCGTGGTTTGGTCAATGCAGGGAATGGCGGCGAACAGATGCCCCGTGTAGTTCTTGACGAAATTGCCGGACGCGTCGTTGATCGCGAACGGCGTCACGTGGCATGCCGCGCAGCCGCGCTCGTTGGTCGAGTGCGTGGGCAACAAACGCTCGGTGTACGGCCAGCCGGCCGGCTTCCAGCCGGCCTCCTCGTCAATCACGATCAGGCCCTGCGCCCCGTGAGGACCGCGTCTCCCCGCATGACTGGGCTCGGGGAACCCCTCCCGCCGGTGGCAGCTAACACACAACTGGCTCAACTCGGGCTCCGCCAGCTCGGCCCGAAGCTGGCCCTCTTTGCTGGCATCGTGCGGATCGTGACAGACCGCGCAGACGACGGGCTGGAGCGCAGCCGGGTCGTTAGCCTCCAGATAAATCCCCTTTTCGCCCACCTGCCCCGACGGGCGCGGGTCGAGCCCGGCGAACGTGATCTCCAACGCCTTGCGGCCCTCGTGACAATTCCGGCAGGCGTCCCGCGTCCCTTCGACGAGATACATGCTGGCGTAGCCGTGAGGGGACTGGACCCACTCGTCCACGAATGGGTGGTGCGAGTCCGTGTGGCACTCGCCGCATCCGTTGGTCAGGCCGGTATCCACGGCGATCGACGCCAAGGGCTGACTGGCCTCCGGCATGGCCAGGTGCTCCACCCCCGGGCCGTGGCAGCTCTCGCACTGCACGTCGTAGTACGAGGAATCCTTGACCGCGTTGTGCCCGGCGGCGACGGTCACCGCGTTACCCAGCTCGCTCACGGTGTGGCAGCCCTCGCACGTCTCCCCTGCGTGGCTCGACGACTGCAGGCCCTCCCACCCCTTGGCGTGCGCGGTCGCCAGCCACTCCGCTTGCTTGCCGGCGTGGCAGTTGCCGCAGGCGGTCTGCCGGGTTGAGGGCGTGTAGTACCCGAGGAAGCCGGACACGGCGTCCACGGGCGGATTGAACATCTCCTTTTCTTTGTAGACGATGTCCTCGCACCCCGTAACCGCGAGGGTCAACACGAGTACGGGGCCGACAGCCTGTATGACCGACCTGATCCGATCTTGCATAGCGGGCACCTCTCTCGCTCGATAGCCAAACTGAACGTGTCGTGTCCCTCTTCTGCCGCGTAGGAAAGTGTCGGTGCCCACCGTTGGTGAACGGGAATACCTCGTGAAAAGGTGTTCAGGAGTTGGAAGTGGGATAAGAAAAGTCCCACTCGTTGCCGAGTGGGACCGGTCACGCCGCTCTGGCTGAAGCGGCGGTCAACGGCGGAGGCGGACTCCGCTCGGCGGTGTCGCCCGGACCGTCAGGTCAACCGGCCTGTCCGGCGCCAGGCCGTACGCGGCCTGCACCGCCTGAATCGACGACGTGAGCAAGGCATCCAGCAGGAACGGGTTGTGCACGCCTTCACCGCTGGACTTGTGCGCCGTGTTCGCGGCACCCTGCGTGCTGCATGGCGTGGCGCAGCTGTTCTGTCCCTGAACCGTGAAGCTCGACCAGTATTCCCGGTCATGCGTGTACGCCAGCTGGGCGTTCCAGATCGCTCCCTCGGCGACCGTGAGCGTCCGGTCGTACAGGTTGATCACGTTGAGATTGTTGGCGGCTATCGCCTGGGCCAGGACGTCTGGCAGGAGCCCGCCGTCTGTGGTTTCCATCACCCCGTCGGCATCGGTGTCCGCCCAGAGCTGGTCGGTGAGAAAGTTCATTCGGCCCTTGACGGCCACGAACGCCGAGCGGGCGTCGGACGGGCTGAGGTGGCATCCGGATACGGCGCAGCCCCGGAAGTCCCGCTGCTCCACCGTGCAGGGACCGGCCGTGGGCGCGCCCTGGGCATCAAGGCACGAAATCGCCTCAAACGTATGCCCCACGCTGGCGAGCACGAACTCGCCGGTTGCCGCGTCCGTCACCTCGAACCGGGTCACGTGGCAGGAAGCGCACTGGCGCGGATTGGACTCCGAGCCGTGCGCGCCGACCAGCTTGTCAGGGTAGGTGTAGTTCGGCGGGATCCAG
Organism: Gemmatimonadales bacterium; assembly: GCA_035287045.1. Lineage (GTDB taxonomy): Bacteria > Gemmatimonadota > Gemmatimonadetes > Gemmatimonadales > GWC2-71-9 > JACPAP01. The sequence goes on from DATECF010000107.1 coordinate 14,102, forward strand.
CCCGCGTCCTCGCCGATGACCAGCAACCCCTGAGCGGCGTGCGGGCCACGCCGGGTCACTCCGCTCGCCGGCGGGTGGCCTTCCCGCGAGTGGCACCGAACGCAGAGCTGCTCGCGGCTCGGCTCGGACAACGGCGCCCGCAGCTGCCCCTCGTTGGCGGCGCTGTGCGGGTCGTGGCAGGTGGCGCACAAGATGGGCTGGTACGACGCCGCGCCGGTGTCGGCCAGCTCCACGTAGTTGGTGGTCTCGCCGAAATTGAGGCGGATCGCGGTGCGCCCCTCGTGGCAGGTGCTGCATGGTGACCTGCCCCCCTCGGTCGCGTACGCCTGCCCACCGTAGCCGTGCTTGGACGCCGCCCATTGCTCCGCGTACGGCGTGTGCGCGCCGGAGTGACACTCACCACAGCTATTGGTGAGCCCCGTGTCCACGTGGATGGAGGCCAGCGGCCGGGTCTCGCGCGACGGATTCTGCACGTGCTGGAACCCTGGTCCGTGACAGCTCTCGCACTGCACGTCGCGATACGCGGAGTCTGCCACGACGTTATACCCGGCGGCGACCGTAACCGCGTTGCCCAGCTCGCTGACCGCGTGACAGCCCCAGCAGAATCCCTGGGCTTGCCCCGAAGCGTCCAGGTCGGCCGCCGCCCGGGCGTGCCTGGTGCCCATCCACTGCGCCTGGAAGCTGACGTGACAGTTGCCGCAGGTAGTCTGCTTCTCGGCCACGTTGAAGTAGCCCAGGAACCCGGACGTCGTATCCGGCGGCGGGTTGAACAACTCGCGGTCTCGGTACACCACGTCCTCGCAACCCATCAGCAGGCCCAGGAGCGTCAACGCGGCGCCGCAGGGTGAGAGGGCTCTTGGGAGTCGGCTGATCATGGTCGGCACCTCAATGGGGACGAAAATGGTTGCCTTTGACAGATAATCACTTAGGGCCCGCCGGAGCAAGCCCGTTCCGGGCGTCCAAGCTCCGCTCCGGCATCCCGTTTGTTGCGCCCGGACTGCCGACAGTGCAGAATGGCTCTGATAACGCCGTACGTCGCCACCACGCTGCCCGGGGGCCTTATGGAACGCCGAGGATTCCTGCAAACCAGCCTGGCCGTTGCCGCCGCGGGCCTGGTGCCCGTGACCGCCCTTCGCCCGTCCACGCGCTTCCTCAGGCGAACGGCGGGCGCCGTGCCGGGACTGGCCAAGACTATCCGCCTGAGCTCGAACGAAAACCCGCTGGGCCTTTCTGAGGCCGCGCGTCGGGCCGTCGCCGAGGGACTGGACGAGGCCAACCGGTATCCCGGCGAGTGGCGCCGGCGCGTGGTCGCCGCGCTCGCCGCCAAGCACCAGGTGAAGCCGGAGCAGATTGTCATGGGCAACGGCTCCACCGAGGTTCTACAGATGATCGTGCAGTCCGCCGGGGCCGGCGCCACGGTGATTGTGGCGGATCCCACCTTCGAGGACGTGCCGCGCTACGCCCAACGGATCGGCGTGCGGGTCGAGAAGGTGCCGCTGGCCTCGGGCTACACCCACGATCTCGGCCGGATGCGCGAGGTGGCGGCGCGGGCCACGGGGCCCGTGCTGGTGTACGTCTGCAATCCCAACAACCCCACGGGCACCATCACGCCCAGCGCCGAGGTGGACGAGTGGATCGCGTCGGCGCCGGAGCGGATCACGTTCGCGGTGGACGAAGCCTACTTCGAGTACGCCAGTGATGCCTCGTACTGGTCGGCGCAGAAGTGGATCGAGACCCACCCCAACGTGATCGTGGTGCGAACCTTCTCGAAGATCTACGCCATGGCCGGCATGCGGCTGGGGTACGCCATCGCCCACCCCGCCGCGGCCGAGCGCCTCGAGCGCTACTCGGCGGGAAGCAACGCCAACCAACTGGCGCTGGCCGCCGGCCTGGCTTCGCTGAGCGATGACGCCTTTGCCCGGAAGAGCCTGGAAGTGAACCGGCAGGGCCTGCAATCCCTGTACCGCTGCCTCGAGGACCTGGATCTCGAGTACCTGCCCAGCCAGACCAACTTCGTGATGCACCGCATCCCGGGCGACCTGCCGACTTACAACGGCCGGATGCGGGACCACAACATCATGGTGGGACGCCCGTTCCCGCCGATGGTGACCTACAGCCGCGTTTCCATTGGGCTGCCGGAGGAGATGAGCGCGTTTACGGATACGCTGCGGGCGTTCCGCCGGCAGGGCTGGGTGTAGCGGGGAGCGCCAGGGTCGCGTCCCAGAACGGCGCTCAGTTGGACCAGCCCGCGCGGCGGGTTCCAGAGGGCGCGTTGGGGCGGGTGTGGTCTTGGCGTTGGGCGGCGGCGGGAGATTTCTGGCGGAGTGACCCTAGCGCTCCTCCTCCCCCCACACCTCGGCCTCGAACGCCTCGAGGCGCACCCAGGCTTTCCGCCACGCGTCCGGGGATAAGCCGGCTTTCTCGCTCACCGCCCGAAGGAACTGCTCCCGCGTCCACCCAAAGGCTCCCGGCACCTGCGGGAGCAACAGGCCGGCGGCGCTTCCCGCCAAGAGGATCAGCCCGTGCCGGCCCACCACCACTTCTTCCGGCCGAATGGGGTGCGGCGCGGTCAGCGCGCTGATCTCGATGTGGAGACCCGGGGCCTCGTGCAGGCGCACCGGCTCGAAGCGGGGATCGTCCACCGCGGACGCAATGGTCATGTGCATGACCGACTCGACCAGCGGCCACCGCGCGGCGCGCTCGCCGCGGCAGCCGCGCAGGTCGCCCGATTCCCGCCGCCGGAGCGTGACGAAGGTGGCCCGCGGCGCCAGCAGCGAGGCCGACGTGGCTCGATAGCTCGGCATCCCCCGCCCGCTGAGGTGGGCGGTGAGCGTCTCGCGAGCCAGCGCGAGCAGGGCTCGTTTGTCGTCGTGGGAAAGGGCCGGAAAGGCCTGCGCCGCAGTTTCGGTACTCACGGTGGGAACGCGACCGCGTTGAAGCCGCCTGAACTATGCCGCCGCCGGCCGGCCCCGTCCAGCCGCCTCACGGCATTTCTATATGAAGCGCGCGTTAGCCTCCAAGCACGCTGTCGGGCGGCATTGCGTACGGATAGTCCATCTGCCGGGCGATCTTGTGACGTACGTCCGCACCGGCCAGCCGCTCCACCACGTAGAGACCCACGTCGATCGCGGAGGTGACGCCGCCAGCCGTGATGACGTCCCCCTCATCCACGATGCGCTTGGCCACCACCTCCGCACAGTACGGCTTGAGCGCCTCGAATTCGGCGGGATGGGTCGTGGCCCGCTTCCCTTTCAGGAAACCGGCCGCGCCCAGCAGCATCGCCCCGGTGCACACCGACACCTTGAGCTCGGCCGGTGCGGCGGTCTGGAGCCAGGCGACGAAGCGCGCATCGTCCTTGAGCATCCGCGTGCCGAACCCGCCCGGCACCACGAGGATGTCGTACCCACCGAGGGGCTCGTTGAACCGCGTGGCGTTGAGGGAGAGCCCGCGATCGTCGCGCGCCATGGGCTGCGTGGCACATACGTCCCAGGTGAGCGCGGGCTGGAAGCCCATGGACTTGAGGCGGGTCAACGGATCGTAGATCCCGATGAAATCCAGGACCGTCATGCGGTCATAGACCACGAAGGCGATACGGGGCGCGTCACGGTTCATGGCGTCATTACCACCGGTGATAGGCCGGGTGTCCCGGCTTGACCGCGACGAAGGTGCCACGGCAGGTGGCGCACACTGCTCCACCGCCGAACAGCTCCGCCTCCACCACCACGCGGCTGCCTTTCGACTCGGCCACACGCGCCACCAGCCTGACCGGATCCTTGCTGGGCGTGGGCTTGAGCAGCTTCACGTGGAAGTCCGCGGTCACCGTGCTCGGCGGGTGGTCGAGACCGTCGCGGGTCATGAGGTGCCACGCGGCGGTCCAATTGGAATGGCAATCGAACAGCGTGCCGACGATGCCGCCGTTCAGCACGCCGGCGAAGGCCTCGTGATGCGGCTCGGGCCGCCATTCGGCAACCACCGTCTCGCCATCCGCGAAGCTTCGGATGTGGAGGCCTTTGGGGTTGGCGGGTCCGCAGCCAAAGCACTGGTGCGTGGGGGCGTAGCGCTCCTGCAAGCTCGGTTGCGACTGGTCTCTGGACTCCATGGGCCGGGAAAAGTACTCTTGCGGCTCTCCCTCGTCACCAACCCCGTCGGAGGACCAGCCATGTGTCGCTGTAGTACGCTTTTCGCCGCGGTGCTCGGGCCCTTGGCCGCGATCGCGTTGCTACCCCTCACCCCTTCCCCCTTACCCGCACAACGTCCGCAGGCACAGGGCCAGGGAAGCTCGGTGCCGACCATTGAGTCCCGCACCACCGGGATGCAAAAATTGGACGGTTTCTTCCCACTGTACTGGGACTCGACCGCGGGCCACCTCTACATGGAGATCGCCCGGTTCAACACCGAGGTCATGCACATCCAAGGGATGGGCACGGGCTTGGGCTCGAACGACATCGGGGTGGAGCGCGGCAACCTCCAGGGCTCGGAGATCGTGTTCTTTGAGCGCCAGGGCCCCAAGGTGCTGCTGGTGGAGCCCAACTACAATTTCCGGGCGTCGTCGTCCCGGGATTCCATCGAGATCAAGAGCGTCCGGGAGTCTTTCGCCCGAAGCGTGCGCTGGGGATTCCCGGTCGTGGCCGAGTCGCCGGGCCGCGCGTTGGTGGACCTGACGGACTACCTGCTCCGCGATCCCAACGTCATCACCCAACGGCTCCGCCCGGGCTCGTACCGGGTGGACGCGTCGCGCAGCTCGATCTACCTCCCCATGACCAAGAACTTCCCGCAAAACACCGAGCTGGAAGCGGAGCTGACCTGGGTGCGCCAGCCCCCCAGCGGTCCCGGGGGCGGCGGGGGGGGATTTGGCGGATTCAACCCCCTCGCGGGGCCGGGAAGCTTCTTCGAGGGCGTGGCCAACGTGGCCGCCGATGGTGAGGCCGCGAGCCTCCGCATCCACCACTCGTTCGTGCAACTCCCGGAGGGCAACTACACGCCCCGCACGTTCGACCCGCGCTCCAGCTACGGCGCCGTCTCCTGGAGGGATTACGCGGCGCCGCCCGACGGCAACGAGTACAGCATGGACGTCCGCTACATCCGGCGACACCGGCTCAAGAAGCAGAACCCCGGGGCGGGGGCCAGCGAGGCGGTCAGACCCATTGTGTACTACCTGGATCCCGCCGTCCCCGAGCCGCAGCGCTCCGCCCTGCTCGAGGGCGCGGGGTGGTGGAACCAGGCGTACACCGCCGCGGGGTATCGCAACGCGTTTCGCGTCGAGATCCGGCCGGACAGCATCAGTCCGCTGGATGTGCGCTACAACGTGATCAACTGGGTGCACCGGTCCACCCGCGGGTACTCATCGGGGGCCTCCGTCACGGATCCCCGCACGGGCGAGATCATGAAAGGCCTGGTGACGCTGGGGTCGCTCCGCTACCGGCAGGATTACATGCTGGCGGAAGCCCTCCTCTTGCCGTACCGGACCGGAGACGAGATCCCGGCGGAGGCACGCGAGTGGGCCGTGGCCCGGATCCGGCAGCTCTCCGCGCACGAGGTGGGCCACACGCTGGGCTTCGCCCACAATTACTACGATAGCAGGGTCGGGCGAACCTCCGTGATGGATTACCCGCACCCGTACGTGGCGCTCCGGTCCGACGGCACGCTCGACGTCTCGCAGGTGTACGAGCGCGGCATCGGCGAGTGGGATTCGGTGGCGATCACGTGGGGATATCAGGACTTCCCGGCTGGCACCGACGAAGCCGCCGCACTCCGGAAGATCCTGGACGACGCCTGGGTCCGCGACCTGCGTTTCCTCAGCAACCAGGACATGGCGGCCAACCCGCGCTCCAACCAGTGGTCGAACGGCTGGGACCCCGCGGCCGAGCTCAACCGGATGATGGACATCCGTCGCTCGGCCCTGCGGCGCTTTGGAGAGAACGCCATTCGCCGCGGTATGCCGATGGCCCAAATGGAGGAAATCCTGGTCCCGGCGTACATGTATCACGCGTTTCAGCTCGAGACTGCGGCCTCGGCGCTGGGCGGACTGCATTACATCTATGCCCTCCGAGGGGACGGGCGTGATCCCGCGCCGCCGGTGCCGGCCGCCGAGCAGCGCGCCGCCCTGGTGGCCCTGATGGCGACGCTCAGGCCGGCGGAGCTGGTGTTGCCGGACGAAGTAGTCCGGAAGCTGCCGCCGAGGCCTTCGGGATATCCGCGCAGCCGGGAGTTGTTCCCGCGGTACACCGGCCTCATGTTCGACCGGATCACGCCAGCCGTCACGTCGGCGTACATGACGGCCACCGCCATGCTCCGCCCGGATCGGGCCGCGAGGCTGGTCGAGCAACACGCTATCGACGCCGCCCTGCCGGGGCTCGAGGAGGTGCTCGACTCGCTCCTGTCGGCGGCGTTCAATGCGCGAGCGGCCACACCCTACGAGAGTGAGATCGCGCGCGCGGTGCAGCGCGTGGTGCTGGACGAGATGATGGGCCTGGCCGCCAACGCCCCCATGTCGCAGGTACGCGCGCTCGCCACCAACCGGCTAGTCCGCAAGATGAACCAGCTGAGTAGCATCAGCGGTGCGTCCGAGGCGGACCAGGCACACGCCCACCTGCTCGCGATGGATATCAAGCGCTTCCTTGACCGGCCGTACGCGCCCTATGCTCCGGTACCCGCGGTCGAGCCGGTGCGCGGGGACCCCATCGGCGACGCCGGCATGGAGTTCTTCCGGCGCTACGACTTCGAGCGGCGCTGCGACTGGATGGACAATGGGAGGTGGGTCGTGGAGGCCTGCCGGCCCTGAGCGGCGGGAGACACAAGTGCGTAAGGGGTGCGGGGTGAGGGGTAGCCCTGCCCCCCACCCCCACCTTTACGCGCTCAGCGAGGCGGTCTAGGGCCGGTTAGCTGGCGCACGCGGAACCGTGCGGGGCCGGTCGAGTCCGCCGCCAGAGCCCGGCGATAGGCCGCGAGGGCCGAAACCGTATCCCCGCTGACGAGATACGCCTCGCCGCGCGTGTGCAGCACGCCCGGGGAGTTGGGGAAGAACTCGGCGTTCAGGTCCAGAATACCCAACCCGGCCTCCAGCCGGCGGGCGCGTGCCAGGGAAAAGCCCAACTGGTTCAGCGTTTCCTCCCCGAAATCGTACGCGGCGCTGCCGTAGTACCGCTCCCGGAGATTCCGGTAGGCGAGCACGGCCGAGTCCAGGCCGGCCGCGTCCAACGCTTCCCGGAGCGCCTCGCCCAGGGGCTGAGGGCGTGCCAGGCCGCGATGGCAGGTCCAGCAGGTCGCCTCCACGGCGGGGGCTGGCCGCTCGGGGATCTGGGCGAGGGTGGAGTCGTTGATCCGCCGCACCATCTGAATCATCAACCGGGCGGTGCGCTTGGTGCGTTTGTCGTCGGAGGTGAAGTTGAAGCTGTCGAGCGGCATCCCCTCCTCCCCCACATGGCAATACTGACAGCGCACATCGAGGGCACCGGTGAAGCCCCGCATCATGTCAATCAGCGCCCGCTGCTCAATATCCCCGGGTAGCACCTTCAGGTTGATGAACGAGTCCGGGGGGAATTTGCCCTGCGCCAGCGCGGTCGACGGAATCGCCAGGCAGACCGCCAGCAGCCACGCGCTGATACTACCGTTGTTTGAACCAGGCTTGCGCATAGAGGTTCGCTCCTGAGGAGGGGGCCGACGGCGACTACTCCGCGCGCAGCGCCTCCATGGCGGAGACACCACTGGCGCGGCGCGCCGGGAGGTAGCTGGCGATCCAGGCCACGAGCGTCAGGATACCGGACACGCCCAGCAACGTCAGGGGATCGCTCGGCTCTACGCCGGTCAGCAGACTCCGCAGGACCGGCGTGATCGCGAGCGAGCCGGCCACGCCGATCAGCACGCCGCCGATCGCCAAGGTCATCCCCCGGACGATCACGGCGCGGAGCACATCCCCCCGGGCGGCACCCAGCGCCATCTGGATGCCGATCTCTCGGGTCCGGCGCGCCACGGAGTACGCCATGACGCCGTAGGCGCCGACCGCCGCCAGCACCAGGGCGATGGCGGCGAAGGTGCTCATGAGCAAGGTCACGAACCGCGGATACACCAGGGCGCGGCCGAACTGCTCCGTGAGCGGCCGGAAACCGGAGACCGAGAGATCCGGATCCAGCTCCAGGAGCCGGCGCTCCGCCGCGCCGGCAATGCCGGCGGGATCGGAGACGGTGCGAAGGATCAGGTACGTGGCCCAGCGCGGGGCCTGGCGGTTGGGCCAATAAATCTCTGGAACCGGCGGCTGATCGGATCGAAGCGCGGGCACGTCGGCCACCACACCGACCACCGTCATGGTGCGGTCGTACATCACCACCTGCCGGCCGAGGGGCTCTTCCCCCGGCCAGTAGCGACGGGCCAGCGCGGCGTTGACGATCGCCACTCCCGGCGCGCCCCCCACATCGGAAGCGGTGAATCCGCGACCTCGCAGGAGCGGCACCCCCAGAGTGGCAAAGTAGTCCGAGTCGATATCGAACCATCGTGCCGTCGCCGACGACCCGGCCTCCAGGTCCCTCCCGACGATGCGCAGCTCGCCCGTTTCCGTCCCGCCGAACAACGGCCCGGCCGACGCCGCGCCCACGGAGACGACACCCGGCAGCGAGCCCACCTCTTCCACCGCGCGCCGGAACAGGTCCGCCACCTGCGCGCCGGTGGGGTACTTCGAGTGGGGAGCCAGCAGCCAGGTCGTCGTCAGGTGCTCGGTCTCGAACCCCGGATTCCAGCTCGCGAGCCGCGTGAAGCTCCTGAGGAACAGCCCTGCGCCGGTCAGCAACACCAGGGCCAGCGCCATCTCGGCCACCACCAGCGCTTCGCGAAGCCCAACGCGCCTTCCTCCGGCCCCCACGTCTTTCCCGCGGAGCGTGTCGCTCAGGTTGAGCCGGGCCGCGCGCACGCAGCCGGCCAGGCCCACCAGCACGCTGCTGAGCGCGGACAGCGCCACCGCGAAGCCGAAGACCCAACCATCCACGCGGACTTCGTCCAGCCGCGGGATGCCGGCGGGCGCCAACCGCACGAAGGCTTCGAGTCCCCAGAGCGAGAGCACCAACCCGGCCGTGCCACCCACCGCGGCAAGCGTCAGGCTCTCGAGCAGGATCAGCTTGGCAGCGGTCCAGCGGCCGGCGCCCAACGCCCCGCGCAGCGCCAGCTCTCGGCCCCGGTGCGTGACCCGCGCAAGCAGGAGATTGGCCACGTTGGCACACCCGATCAGCAGCACGAACCCGACCGCTCCCAGCAACACCAGCAGCGCGCGCTGCACCGAGCCGACCAGGTGCGCCCGCAGACTGGTAACCGTCACGGTCCAGCCCCGGTTGGTTTCGGGATGCTCCTCCGCGAGCCCGCGCGAGATCCGGTCCAACTCGACCTCGGCCTGGCGCGGCGTCGCTCCCGCCGCCAAACGCCCATAGACCCTGAACCCCCGCCATTTGCGGTTGTCTTCCAGACGCTGGTCGAACGGCAACGGCGTCCACAGCTGCACCCACTCGAGCTCCGGAACCGAGACGTCGGCGGGAAGCACACCCACGACGACGTACGATTCCTTGTCGAGCGTGATCGCCCGCCCCACCAGTCCTGAGTCGCCGCCAAAGCGGCTCTGCCACAGCGCGTGGCTCAGCACGGCCACCCGCCCCGACCTCTCATCGTCCGGCCCGATGAGGCGGCCCAGGGCCGGCGTGATCCCCAGCACCCGAAAGAAGGCGGCCGTCGCAACCCCGCCGTCAATGGCCTCGCCGCTGCGCTCGTCCCGGACCACGAACGGCCAATCGCGGGCGATACCCACGGCCTCGAGCGTGGTGCTCCGCGAAGCCCAGTCCGCCGCGTTGGGCGGCGAGCCGACGCAGAACGCCGCCACGGAAGGATGCCGCTCGCAGAGGGTCACCAAACGGTCCGCCTGGGGGAACGGCAGCGGCCTCAGCAGGACCCCGTTCACGGCGCTGAAAATGGCCGTGACGGCGCCGATACTGAGCGCCAGCGTGGTCACCGAAGCCATCGTGAACGTGGGGCTCCGCCTCAGCGCCCGAAGGACGTAACGGAGATCACCGGTCAGCGCCATGTGCCGTCCTCATTGGGGCACGGGTGGTGGAGGGACCTGGGGCGCACGAGCGCACCGATCGTGCCACCGCCCCGACCGACCGGAGATTGATGGCTCACAACGCGTTAGGCGCCGCTGCCGATTCGGATGTCACGCTCCAACCGTCCGTTCGCGGGATTCCCCGGTCCCACAACCGGACGGCGCCACTACTCCTTCGGCGCCGAGCCCTGCCCATCGCCATCACTCCTCTCTCGGCGCCTCCGTCGGTTGGATCCGGAGCGCGCGCGGAGCGGGCACGATGCACGCAAGCAGGCAGTGAGCGGTCTATGGAGCTAGGCCTTGCCCTCCAACCACCCGCGGCGGAGCTCGGCCTCCGGCACGCTGGAGAGATACGGCTTGATGTCGAGGATGGGCGTGCCGTCCAGCATGTCCACGCCGCGGACGTGCAGCTTGCATCCCTCCCGCCGCAGGAGCGTCACCACGGTCAGGCCGATCGGATTGGGACGCCGCGGGGCCCGGGTGGCAAAAACGCCGTGGGCCGTGGTGTCGGTGGGCGGCGTCGTGAGCAGTTCAAAGCTCTGAGCGCGGTCGAACAGCCAAAGCACATAGAGGTGCGAGAAACCCTCGATGTCCTGGAGTCCCGCCTCGAACCGCGGCAGGACCTCGAGCGCACCCTCGGCGCGATGCTCGGCGCCACGGCCCTTGGGGATCTGGGTGGTGTCGGTGTACGGGCTCCGCACCGTCCCGATGGGCTCCATCCTGAACATGGACGCCTCCGAGTCGCAGGACGCTACCGGCGCGATCGTCGCCGGATCTCGCGCTTGAGCTTCTCCGGCACGGGGCGGCAGCCGCATTGCTTGGCGTGCTGCACGTGCCAGCGGATGCGTTGCTCGATCGTCGCCTTGGGTGGCATGGGATGCTTGAGGTGCCACGCGGCGTTGAGTTTCCCACTCACTCGTCCACTCGCGCTCCGAAGAACCGGATGAACGCCTCCTGTGATTCTTCCATCAAGCCGCGAAGTCCATAAATGGCGACCCGTTTCCCGCCCAGCTTGGGCACGCGGAGGATGAAGGGCCCCTCCACGTCCACGCCCTTGGGCTTCTGGTGACGGCGCCGGTGGAAATCCACCACCGCCCATCCGTCGTGTGAAACGAACCAGTCGTAGGCCTGGTCCGGTTTCCGGGCGACCAGTTTCCAGAAATCCGGCGTCTTGACCCGGGATCTGAGGTAGATAAGCCAGGCAAGGCCGACGGCCAGGCCCACCAGTAGGGGCGCCAGGACAAAATCGCGCACCAGGTTGGCGTAGCGGCTGTCCTGCAACATGCCTGCACGATGCCCCGACGGCGGGCACGGATCAAGGCTACCACCCGAACGTCAGCCGACCGGTGGCGATGCTGAGGAAGACGCCCAGCTCGGGGCGCGGCCCCTCGGAAAAAGATCCGATCAGGAGTCGGGGGCCCACCTTGAACCGCCGCCCGCCCCACATGGGAGCGAGATAGATCCCGCCGAAGGACGCGTCACCGGGCTCGTCGTCCGAATCGTCCCAATGAGCATATCCCGCGATTCTCACCCCGGCATCTAACTGAAAGCTCGGGGAAAACCGCCTTCGCACCACCAGGCTCGCATGAGCATACTCCCACAACCGCTCCCCGCCATATTCATCCCGGGTTTCGTACGACAGCCAGCCGCCCTGGGAAAAGTGGCGGCCGGACAGGAGCATGACGTTCAACGCGTCGCCGCCCAGCCCTGCTTCCACGCCGAGCAAGACATCGGGGCCCACCACGCCGGCCACGCCGGCGGTGAGGCCTACCAGGTTCAGATCCAGCGTGAACTCGCCACGCCGGCCCTGGGCCTCCCCG
>DATECF010000108.1:0-25539 GCA_035287045.1 Gemmatimonadales bacterium
GCTCGTGGCGCGAGGCGCTGCTGGCAACGGCGCGGGCCGAGTCGGAGGTGCTGCCGCGCAAGGAGGCTCACGGGCACGATCTCGCCCGTGAGTTTGAAACCGTGTTCGCACTGGCGGCGAGCGGCGACGGGGAGCCCGCCGAGGGAATCGTGCTGCAGGTCGCCTTCGTGCGTCTCGACGGGCTCGTGTTGCGGCTCCGCTACCGGACGGACGCCCTGGACGCGGACTGCGCCGCCCGGATCGCCGGCTATCACCTCACGGCCCTGTCGTTGATCGCGGCCGATCCCGATGCCGAGCACGCACGACAGACGTTGCTCTCCGCCGAGGAGCTGCGGTTTCAGCTTCATGGCCTCGCCGGACCGCGCAGAAAGCTGCCGGACGCCCAAGCCCACGAGCTGTTCGAGGAGCGAGCCCGGACCCACCCGGACGCCATCGCGGCCGTGCACGGCCGCCGGCACGTGACGTACGGAGAGCTCAATGCCCGCGCCAACCGGCTGGGGCGAGCCCTGCTGGCGCGCGGGCTCGCCCGCGAAGGCGTCGTGGGCGTGGTGACCGAGCGCAACCTGGACTGGATGACCGCGGTGCTCGCGATCTTCAAGGCCGGCGGAGCATACCTACCGGTCGAGCCGCATTTCCCGGCCGATCGCATCGCCAGGACGCTCTCCCGGGCCGGCTGCCGCCTGGTGCTCACCGAACGCGGCAGCACTGCCCTGCTCGATCAAGCGCTGGCGTCGCTGTCCGGCGTCGAGACCCTGTTCATCGACGCGGCCTGCGAGGAGGGCCATCCCGACGGCGATCTCGAGCTCCCCATCGCACCCGACCAGCTCGCCTACATCTACTTCACCTCCGGTTCCACCGGGGAGCCGAAAGGCGCGATGTGCGAGCAGGCGGGCATGCTCAACCACCTCTTCGCCAAGATCGACGATCTCAAGATCGGCGAGGGAGACGTGGTGGCTCAGACCGCCCCGCAGTGCTTCGACATCTCGCTGTGGCAATTGATTTCCGCGCTGCTGGTCGGTGGCCGCACGCTGATCGTGGAGCAGGAGACGATCCTCGACGCGAACCGCTTCATCGACAAGATGGTCGAGGGCAGGGTCAACGTGGTTCAGGTGGTGCCGTCCTACCTTGAAGTGCTCCTGTCCTGCCTGGCGCAGCAGCCCCGCGAGCTGACCGCCCTGCGGTGTGTGTCGGCCACGGGCGAGGCGCTGAAGGAGGAGCTGGTGCAGCGTTGGTTCGCGGTGCAGCCAGGGATCAAGCTGCTGAATGCGTACGGGCTGACCGAGACCTCCGACGACACCAACCACGAGATCATGGACGGCCCGCCGCGCCGAGGACGGGTTCCGCTGGGCCGCCCCATCAACAATGTGCACGTCTACGTCGTGGACGAGCACCTGTCGCCGGTGCCGCTCGGCGCACCCGGTGAGATCGTCTTCTCCGGGGTCTGTGTCGGCCGCGGCTACATCAACGATCCCGAGCGCACGCAACGAGCGTTCATGCCCGATCCGCACCGCCTGGGCCAGCGGCTGTACCGGAGTGGCGACTATGGCCGCTGGCTGCCCGAGGGCAAGTTGGAGTTCCTCGGCCGCCGGGACACTCAGGTGAAGATCAGCGGCTTCCGGATCGAGATCGGCGAGATCGAGAACCGACTCTTGCGTCTGCCCGGCGTCCGCGAAGGTGCGGTCGTGGTCACCGAGCGCGCCGACCGCAGCAAGCAGCTGGTAGCCTTCTACGGCGGCGAGCGGCCGCTGGACGCCAACCTGATGCGGGACGTGCTCAGCGAATCGCTGCCCGCGTACATGGTACCCTCGGCCTTCCATTGGCGCGAAACGCTGCCCTTGACGGACAACGGCAAGGTGGACCGGAAGGCCCTGACGGCGCTCGCCGGAGAGCTCGAGCTCGGTGTGCCGGGCCACGAGCGGCCGAGTACGGAGACGGAGCACTGGCTGGCGGCCGCGTGGGCGGAGGTCCTTGGCTTATCCAAGGACCAGATCGGCAGGCGGGATCACTTTTTCGACCTCGGCGGCACGTCGCTGTCTGCTCTGAGGCTGGCGATCGCCCTGGACCGTGCGGTGTCGTTCAAGGACCTCGCCGCTCACCCGGTCCTGGCCGATCAGGCGACGCTGATCGAACAGCGGCTCGAGGAGGGCCGGGGCGTCCGCGCGGCTCCCGCGCAGGTCTCAGGCGGCCGCTGCGGGGTTACGGGAAGGACGGCCGCCCGAGAACGCGAAGGAGCCAGATGACGTCCTCATCCCCGACCTCGCTGCTCGACGTGGACCTGCAACCCGGCAAGCCGCCGATGCTCCGGGCCGAGGCAACCGGCGATGCGGTGCGCTGGGCGGCCGAGCAGCGCAACGCGCTGCGCGCCTTCGTCGCCGAACATGGTGCGCTCCTGGTTCGCGGTCTCGGGCTCTCGGACGTGGCCGAGGCCGAGGCGGTGTTTCGCCAGCTTGGCAGTCTTATCCGTGAGACCGAGGCCTTTGCACCCCGGCGCCGCTACGCTGACGGCGTGTACTCATCCAACAAGTGGCCGCCCAATCAGGTCATGTGCATGCATCACGAGTTGAGCTACGCGCTGGAACCCCCGGGCCTCATGCTGTTCGCATGCCTCACCGCGCCGGCGGCCGGCGGTGCCACGCCGGTGGCCGACGCGCCGACCGTCCTGGACGCGCTGCCCGCCGACCTGGTCGAGCGCACGGCGCGAGATGGCTGGCTGCTGATCCGGAACTACAACGACGAGATCGGCGCGTCGCTCGCCGACGCCTTCGGCACCGACGACCCTGGGGCCATCGAGACCTACTGCGGTGCCAAGAGAATCGAATTCGAGTGGCAGCCGGACGGCGGGTTGCGCACCTGGCAGCGCCGCGAGGCGGTGGTGCGTCACCCGCTCACCGGCCGGCGCTGCTGGTTCAACCAGATCGCGTTTCTCAACGAGTGGACCCTGGCCCCGGAGCTCCGCGAGTACCTGGTGGACGAGTACGGGCAGGACGGGCTGCCGTTCAATACCCGTTTCGGCAACGGCGACCCCGTCGGCGCGGATGTGGTCCAGGCGATCAACGAGGTGTACGAGGCGAACACCGTGCGCGAGCGGTGGCAACCGGACGACCTGCTGCTGGTGGATAACGTCCGCACCGCGCACGGTAGGGAGCCCTTCGACGGACCCCGCGATATCGTCGTCGGGATGGCCGACCCCGTGCGCTTGCCTAAGTGACGGGTCCTATGCCGCTGGCGTGTGACGAAGTGCACAGTTGGTGCGTCACGTTGGACGTCCTGCCCGAAACCGCCGCCCGTCTGTACGCGACGCTCACGGATGACGAACGGCAGCGGAGCGCGCGCCTGCGGTCCGAGCGGGACCGGCAGCGGTTCATTGTCGCGCACGGGGCCCTGCGTCAGCTCCTGGGACGCTACCTCGAGACCCACCCTGGCCACCTGCGCTTCGTTCACAACCCGTTCGGCAAGCCCGAGCTCAGCCCGGAATGGGGGAGCCCGCTCCGGTTCAACCTCTCACACTCAGCCGATCTTGCCCTCATCGCCATCGCCGCCGAGGCCGACATCGGCGTGGACCTCGAGTACGTCCGGGCACAGCCCGACTATACCGACATCGCGCGACGGTTCTTCTCAGCGGATGAGTTCGAGCAGTTGGACGGGCTCCCGCGCCACCTCCAGCCCCAGGCCTTTTTCCGCTGTTGGACCAAGAAGGAGGCGTACCTGAAGGCCTGTGGCGAGGGGCTCGCGGGCCTGGAAGGAGCTTCGTACGGGATCACGCAGGCCCGGCACTGGTCGCTCTACACGGTCCAGCCTGCTCGAGGGTATATCGGGGCGCTGGTCATTGCGGGCAGCGGCTGGTACCTCCGTGAGCGGCACTGGCAGGCATCCGGTCCCCGGCGATACGGCGGGCACTATGTTGCGCTGAATGGGCCTGAGTGGAGTTGAACCACTGACCTCACGCTTATCAGGCGTGCGCTCTAACCACCTGAGCTACAGGCCCCACTTCTGCTTTCAACCCTTCCCACCGGTCCATAGGTTCGGCGGTTCGGTCACATCTCGCAAGCCCGAACCACCGAGCCGCCGGGCCGCCGAATCGCCGCCTCACTCCCAGTCCCGCTTCCGCTTGGACGGCTTGGGCTCGCCCTCGTCCTCGTCGAAATCCTTCTCAAGGTCGTCGTAGTCCTCGTAGTCTTCGTCGTCCTCGTCGTAGTCGTCGAGGTCCTCGTCTTCTTCGTCGAGCTCCTCGTCCAGCTCCTCTTCCTCAAGATCGTAATCCTGCGTCTCGTCTTCTTCGTCCTCGTCGAATCGCCGCCGAGCTTCCACCGGCCAGGACGGCGCCTCCCAGGGGCACATGGCTCCTCCCATGCGATGAATGAGGGGTGTCACTCGGCCGCCGCCCGCGCCTGGCGGGATGCCTTGCGGCGGTCAACGCCCAAGAGCTGCCGCTTGCGCAGCCGGATGGCCGCGGGCGTCACCTCGATCAGCTCGTCGTCCTCGATGTACTCCAACGCCAGCTCCAGCGTGATCGGCCGCGGCGTCTCCAGCCGGATCATCTCGTCCGACGCGGTCGTCCGCATGTTGGTCAGCTTCTTCTCTTTCGACACGTTAACGTCCAGGTCGCCGCCCCGCACGTGCTCGCCGACGATCATCCCCTCGTACACCGGATCGCCGGGGCTCACGAACATGGTGGCCCGCTCCTGAAGATTGAAGAGCGCGTACCCCACCGCCACACCCTCCCGATCCGCCACCAGCACGCCGCGCGTCCGCCCGGGAATCGGTCCGGCCCAACGGCCGTATTCCAGGAACCGGTGGTGCAGCACTCCCTCGCCCCGGGTCTCCGTCAGGAAGTCGGAACGGTAACCAAATAACCCCCGGGCGGGAATCCGGAACCGCAGGTGCACCCGGGCCCCGCCCCCCTGCCCCAGGTTCCGCATATCCAGCATCTCGGCCCGGCGCGGGCCCAGCCCTTCCATCACCACCCCCAGCATCCCGTCCGGCACGTCCACCAGCAGCTCCTCGTACGGTTCCAGCTTCTCGCCCCGGGTCCCCTCCCTGGTGATCACCCGCGGTCGGCTGACCTGGAACTCGTACCCCTCACGCCGCATGGTCTCCATCAGAATCGCGAGATGCAGCTCACCCCGCCCCGACACCGTCAGCGTATCCGGCTGGTCGGTCTCCTCCACCCGCATCGCCACGTTCCGCTCGATCTCGCGGAACAGCCGCTCCCGCACCTGGCGGGTGGTCACGAACTTGCCCGACTGCCCCGCAAAGGGCGAGTCGTTGACCATGAAGTCCACCGAGATTGTGGGCTCTTCCACCGCGATTCCCTCGAGGCGATCCAGGTGTTCGGCGTCCGTCACCGTCTTCCCCACCTCGATGCCTTCCAGTCCGGCCAGGGCCACGATGTCCCCGGCGGACGCCGCCTCCAGCTCGACCCGATCCACGCCCTCGAAGCCGAACAGCTTGAGCACCCGCCCCCGCTCGGCTGCCTCCGGCGGGACCACGCCGGGCGGTCCCAGCGGCAGCAGCGCCACCGGCTCGCCCGCGTGCACCGTGCCCCGCTCGATCCGCCCAATGGCGATCCGCCCCACGTACGGCGAATGGTCCAGCGTGGAGATCAGCATCTGGAAGGGCCCGGCGGCATCCGCCAGCGGCGCGGGGATGTGCTGGATGATGGCCTCGAAGAGGGGGGTGAGATCCCCGGCGGGCAGGCGGTCAGGCGGTCCGGCGGTCCGCCCGCCCGTCCCCCCGTCCGTCTGACCGCCCAACTCCCGATACGCCACGCCATCCCTGCCAGACGCATACAGAAACGGCGCATCCAGCTGCGTGTTGGTGGCTTCCAGGTCCATGAACAGCTGCAATACCTCGTCATGCACTTCCGCCGGCCGCGCATCGGACCGGTCGATCTTGTTGATCACCACCACCGGCATCAGACCCAGGGCCAGCGCCTTGCGGGTTACGAAACGGGTCTGCGGCATGGGGCCTTCGGCCACGTCCACCAACAACAGCACACCCTCCACCATGCGGAGAATCCGCTCCACCTCGCCCCCGAAATCGGCGTGACCCGGCGTGTCCACGATATTGATCTTGGTGCCGTGCCAGCGTACCGAAGCGTTCTTCGAGAGGATGGTAATGCCCCGCTCCCGCTCCAGCGGGTTGGAGTCCATGACGCGCTCGGCCACCTGCTGATTGGCGCGGAAGACGCCGGCCTGACGCAGCATTTTGTCTACCAGCGTGGTCTTGCCGTGGTCAACGTGCGCGATGATCGCGATGTTGCGGATGGACAACGGGTAAGGCCTTGTGAATCAAGTACTTAGTTGCGTGCCGTATGGGTGCGTGGGGCCAGTATATCGGGGCGAGGTCTAAAAAACAAGCTATCCCGCCGTCCTACCGCTTGGCCCCCGCATCCGCACAGGTATCGTCCCGCTCCAACTGCATCGTCACGTGATTGATCCCCAAACCCGCCATCTCCCCCTGCACCGTCTCCAGCACCCGCTGGTTGGCGCCGGGGTCGCCCACCACCGCGTGGCCACTCATGGCGACCACGCCGCTGGTGAGCGTCCAGACGTGCAGATCGTGCACGTCGCTCACGCCGGGGATGCCCACGATCCGGCGCTCGACTTCGGACAGGGAGATGTGGCGCGGCGTGGCCTCAAGGAGAATCTCCACACTGTCGCGCGCCAGCCGGGCGCCGCTCCACACGATCAGCACCGCGATCACGATCGAGATAAGCGGGTCGGCCGGTGTCCACCCGGTGACCAGGATGATCGCGCCCGCGGCCATGGCGCCGACGGAGCCGAGCAGATCGCCCAGCACGTGGAGGTAGGCCCCGCGCACGTTGAGCGAGTGCTGGTGGCCGCGGTGCAGGAGCCGCAGCGCCACCACATTGACCAGGAGGCCCGCGAACCCCACACCGAACAGAATCCGGGGCTCCACCACCGGCGGCTGCCGGAAGCGCTGCGCCGCCTCCCACACGATCCCACCGGCCAGCACCAACAGGGCGGCGCCGTTCACCAGCGCGGCCAGGATCTCCAGCCGCAGGTACCCGTAGGTGCGTTCCGCGGTGGCGGGCCGCCGGGCGGCCCAGGCGACGAACAGCGCCAGCCCCAGCGCCGCCACGTCGGCGAACATGTGGCCCGCGTCGGCCAGCAACGCCAGCGAGTTGGCCACCCACCCGGCCCCGGCCTCGACGATCATGAACAGGGCGGTGAGCCCCAAGACCAGCTTCAGGGTGCGGGCGTGGCTCGCCAGCAGCGGCGTGCGGTGGGCGCATTCCAGCGAGCGCTGGGACAGGGTGGGCTCGCTCATCGCCGCACCGCCGGATTTCCGCGGGTTCGCGCCGCAGTGTACCTTACCCGCTGACCCGCCATGGAACCCGAGCTCACTACCGGCTCCCTGCTCCTCCGCGCGCTGGCCGTGATCCTGCTGCTCGCGGCCAACGCGTTCTTCGTGGCCGCGGAATTCGCCCTGGTCGCTTCGCGCCGCACGCGCATCGACGCCATGGTGCGCAAGGGTGACCGAAAGGCTAAGACGGTCCAGACGGCGTTGCAAGACCTGTACTTCCAGCTCTCCGCCGTGCAGTTGGGCATCACCCTGGCCTCCATTCTCCTCGGGTACGTCGCCGAAGAGACCACCGCCGTGCTGTTCCGCGAGTGGCTCGAGGCCGTGCCCTGGCCGCTCGCGTTCCTGAGCCGCGCGGCCCTGGCCTCGATCATCGCCGTCGCGGTCATTTCGTTCCTGCACGTGGTGGTGGGTGAGGTGGCCCCCAAGAACCTGGCGCTGACCTACCCGGAGCAGGTGAGCCGATGGGTGGCCGGGCCCCTGCTGGTCTTCGCCTGGATCACCAGGCCCGCGACCAATGTCCTCAACTGGAGCGCCAACGGGCTGGTGCGGATACTGGGCCTACGGAGCGCCGCCGCCGAGATCGAGCGGCTCCACTCCCCCGAGGAGATCGTCATGCTGCTCAAGCAGAGCCAGAAGTCGGGCCGCATCGACCGGGAGGACGTGAAGCTGATCGAGGGGGTGTTCGAGTTCACGGAGAAGAGCGCTCGGGACGTCATGACCCCACGCACCGACGTGGTGGGCCTGGAGGAGGACCTCAGCATCCGCGAGGCGGCCGGGCGGGTGGCCCAGGCCGGCCGCTCCCGCTATCCGGTGGTGCGCGAATCGCTGGACGATATCGTCGGCGTGGTGCATGCCAAGCAGGTCTTAGCGGGGCTCCAGGACCGCCCCGACGAGCCGGTGCGCACCATCATGCGGGAACCCTTGTTCGTGCCGGGCACCCGTGAAGTGGAGGACGTGCTGGCCGACATGAAACGGCTCAAGACCCACCTGGCCGTGGTGCTGGATGAATACGGCGGCACGGCGGGTATCGTGACCATGGAGGACCTGCTGGAAGAGATCGTCGGCCAGATCTACGACGAATACGACCGCGCGGAGCCGGCGCCCGGCGCCAGCGGCGGCGCGGTGACGCTGCCGGGCAGCATGGAGATCGCGCAGGCCAATGAGCGCTACAAGCTGGGCCTGAGCGACGACGAGTATCAGACCGTCGGTGGGTTTGTGTTCGGCACCCTGGGCAGGTTACCGCACCCGGGAGACCGGGTGCCGCTGAAGGGCGCGATCCTGGAGGTGCTCGAGATGGACGGCCGGCGGGTGAAGCGGCTCAAGCTGGTGCCTACGCCACCGCACAGCGATTCGCCCCCGCCTCCAGCAAGGTAGGATCCCCTTCCGGCAGCTCCCCCGCCTCGTTGAACATCACGATGTGCAGGTGATTGGGCGGCGTAGGTGGAATGCGTCGGAGCAGGGCCTCGACGAATGCGGCCTCGGGCTCCGCCAGCAGCGCCACGGCGCCGCGCACGTCACCGAGCGTCGCCGCGACGGGCCGGCCGTCGAACGCGATCGGCTCGCTGGTGTGACAGGAGAGCACCAGCGTCCCCACCGGTAGCTCGAGCAACCGCTGGAGCGAGGTGTGCAGGGCGTGGGCCCTCGTCCGTGCTTCAGCGGCATCAGAGGCCTTGAGATCCGGCCGGCCCACCGAGTGCGGGAACAGCGTGTCGCCGGTGAACACGGCCCGGCCGTCCAGTACGTAGCAGGTGCTTTCGAACGTGTGCCCCGGGGTCCGGAGCACCTCCAGCCAGGAGCCGCCAACCTTGAGCGCGTCGCCTTCCTGCACCGCCTTGAACGGGAACTTCACGCGCTGTTGCTCCGGCAGGTACAGCTCCGCGCCGCACCGGCGAGCCAGCTCGCGGGCCCTGGAGAGGTGATCGGCGTGGACGTGGGTCTCGAGGACCTTGGTGATCCGCCAGCCGTGGGCCTGCGCCAACTGAAGGTACACGGCGACGTCCACCGACGGATCAATGACCGCGGCCTCGCCTGCGGAACCGATCAGATACGAGAGGCAGCCCTTGCCGGTCCGCCGCACCTGGACCACAGCCGCCTGACTCCCCGGCACGGCCACCTCCGCCTGGTTCCACGCCAGGCTCCACGCCCGCATCCCGCCGTGCAGCGACAGCGCCTTCAGGCCGCGCCCCCGGAGCTGGTCGGCGGCGAGGAGGCTGGTATTGCCCACGGCGCAGACCGTCACCACCGGCCGATCCGCCGGCAGCTCCACGCGGCTCAGGGCGTCGGCGTCGCCGGCCCAAAGCGCCTCGTAGGCATCCACGTGCCGGCTGCCGGGAATGGCCCACTCGTCGCGCTGCGCAGCGGGGCGCACGTCCAGCACCGTGACCGGATCGCCTCGCTCCAGCATCTCGCGCAGGGACGGTACACTGATGGTCAACTCGCTCATGAGGGCCTCAGGGTGTCCGTTTCATCGTCTCCGGCATCCGGATCGCCACCAGGACGCCGGACCCAAGGGTCACCACGCCGACGGCGCCGATCGCAAACCGGATGGAGACCAGATCGGCCAGCGCACCGGCCGCCAGCGCTCCCAGCGCGTACCCGCTGTCCCGCCAGAGACGGTACACGCCGAGGGCGGTGGCGCGCCAGGTGGGGTGGGCCACGTCCCCCACGGCGGCCAGCAGCGTCGGGTAGACCATCGCCGTGCCCAGCCCGAGCAACACGGCGGCCATGGTCCAGTCGGCAAACGCCCGCCCGACCGCGGTCCCCAGCAACGCCAGGGCCTGCACGCCCAGGCCGCCGGCGATGAGCCATTTCCGGCCGACCCGATCGCTGAGCGCCCCGGTGACGAGTTGGCAGAACCCCCAGGTCGCGGGGTACGCGGCCGCGAGCACCCCAATCTCGGTCAAGGACAACCCGGCTCCGGCGAACAGGAGCGGGAACAGCCCCCACGCCGCACCGTCGTTGAGGTTGTTCACCAGGCCGGCCTGGTTGCAGCTCGAAAGGGCCGGATCGCGCAGCGTCTCGTGCAGCAGCAAGCGGCGCAGGCCGAGACCCGCGCCCGAAGCCCCCCGCTGCCGGGCTTCCAGCGCCACGTGCTCCCGCGTGTCCCGCGCGAACAACAGGGAGAGGGCCAGCCCCACCGTGACAAACCCCAATCCAAGATAGAACGGCTCGGGACGGAGGCCGTAGCGTTCGGCGATGAGCCCCGCGGCCAGGGTCGCCAGCGCCACCGCGAGATACCCGGCGAACTCATTCAGCCCCATCGCGAAGCCGCGGCGCGCCGGCCCCACGAGGTCGATCTTCATCACCACGGTCATGGACCAGCACAGCCCCTGGTTGACGCCGAGCAGGAGGTTCGCGACCACCACCCAGGACCACGTGGGCGCCCAGATCAGCAGCAAGGGGACTGGGACTCCCGCGAGCCAGCCGATCACCAGCACCCATTTGCGACCGGCAAGATCCCCCAGACGGCCGGCAAACAGGTTGGACAGCGCCTTGACGATCCCGAAGCTGACCAGGAACCCCAGGGCCGCGGTCCGCGAGGCGACGCCGAACTCCGGCTCGGCCATGAGCGGCACGAGGTGCCGCTCGAGACCCACCATGGCGCCGACGAAGGCGTTGATCAGGACGAGAAGCCAAAACTGCCGCCAGTTGGCCCCGAGGCCCAGGCGGACGTCGGTCACCTACCGGTCGCGCGCCGCGCCCCGGGCGACCACGATCTCCGCCTTCGTGCTCTCGACGATCTTGATCAACTCGCCCTGCTCCTGCGCCGGGACCTTGAACTTGTCGAGGGTGACCCGGAAATCGGCCACCATCGCTTGCCACTCGCGCTCGGTGACGTTGAGATGCGCGTGCGCCTCCTTCATGCCGCGGCCCGCGTAGGTGCACGGCCCACCCGTCACGGCGCACACCAGCGACGTGACGTGGAACTTGAGCCCCGCCGCCGGCACCTTCGCGCGGGCCTGATTGATGGCTGGGTTGGCATTGAGGACGTCGTTGACCAGCAGGCGGTCGATGAAATCGTCCACCACCACCGAGATGGGGTACACGCCGCCCAGCCGCTGGTACAGCGATTTCTCCCCTGCCGCCGATTGCTGGGCCGCGGCCCCACCGCCCAACAGGCCGAGCACCAGGACCATGGACACGGTTCGCATAGGGTCCTCCTCCGCGTGAGTGGAAGTGGTTCAGGCCGGACGCTCGGCGGTGAACAGCACCGCCTTCACGCCGAACTCCTCCGCCGCGTCGCGCGTCGAGTCCTTGCGGAACCGGAACCCCGACACCACGGCGGAGCGAATCCGCTTGAAGCCGGCGGCCTCGAGCAATGCGAACATCTCTCCCTCCGGGAGAGCCCCGCCGATTCAGCTGGCCCAGAGCTTGGGATCGTTCACGATGCTCTGCTTGAGCTGCTTGGCGCTCACGATGTCCGTCACCGAGATCCGCCCGCCGGGTCGAAGCACGCGGAACAGATCCTGGAACACGCGCCGCTTCTGGAAGGACAGGTTGATGACGCCGTTGGAGATCACTACGCTCACGGCCTGATCGTCCACCGGCAGTTCCTCCATGCGCCCTTGGCGGAACTCCACCCCCTCGAGCCCTGCCTGGCGCGCATGTTCGGAGGCCCGCGTCAGCATCTCGGGGTTCAGGTCCACGCCGATCACCCGACCGCCCCGCCCCACCTGCCAGCTAGCGATGATGCTGTCCAATCCGGCCCCACTTCCCACATCCAGCACCACGTCGCCCTCCCGCACCCGGCTCCGCAAGTGCGGGTTGCCCACCCCGGCGAACGAGGCCACCGCGCCGGGCGGCGCGCGGTCCAGCCAGGCCCGTTGGTAGTCGAACATCTCGGCGGCGGGCCGGCCGTGGTAGAAGTGGAATTCGTTCTCCGGATGCTCGGCCACCTCGTGATACATCCGGAGCACTTCGCCCTTGATGGCCGCTTCGAGCGGTTCCGGCCGCTCGGCGGCCGGGGAGGCGACGGACGTCATGGAGGGTTCCCTGCTGTAGAATTGGGGAGAGTTTAACTCGGAATTGTCCCATCGGTCTAAGACAATATATTGATTGATTATATTGGCTTTTACTTATGATAAAACCGGGCGTTACCCTGCACCGACTGGAACTGTTCCTCGCCGTCCTGGACACCGGCGGCGTGGCCCGCGCCGCGCGGGCGCAGCGGATTTCTCAACCGGCCGTTTCGGAGCACCTGCGCGGACTCGAGGGGTATTTCGGCGTGGCGCTGCTCGAGCGAAGCGGGCGCGGTGTACGGCCCACTGCCGCCGCCCGGGCGTTGGAGCCCTTCGCCCGCCAGGCGCTCCAGGCGGTCCGGCAGGCCGAGCGCACGGCGCACGAGCTGCTCCAGGTGCAGGCCGGGTCGCTCCTGGTGGGGGCCAGCTCGACGCCCGGCACCTACGTGTTGCCCGGGCTGCTGGGGCGCTTCCACGCCCGCCATCCCGGCGTCACCCTCACGCTCCGCATCGAGAATTCCCGCACCATTGAGCGCTGGGTGACCGAGGGCGAGGCAGATCTCGGGGTGATCGGGGAGTTCCCCCTGGGGAAGGGCCTCGAGGCCACGCCGTGGATCGAGGACCGGCTGGTGCTCATCGTGCCGCGCCGCCACCGGCTCGCCTCCCGCCGCACCGTGCGTCCGGCGGGACTCTCAGGGCAGGCGCTGATCGTGCGGGAGGAAGGCTCCAGCACCCAGCGCGTGGCCGAGCGTTACTGGGCCGAGCAGGGCGCGACCCTCACACCGGCCATGGCGTTGGGCAGCACCGAGGCGATTCGTGAGGCCGTGGCCGCCGGCCTGGGGGTGGCGATCGTGTCGCAGCTCGCGGTTCCGCGGAACGATCCCCGCATTCGCACCGTCGAGCTGGCCGGGGCCCCGTGGCGGCGTCTCCTGTTGGTGATCGAGAGGGCCGCGACGCCGTTGAGCCCGGCGGCGAGGAAATTCCGGGAATTCCTGCTAAGGTCGGCCCCCGTGGCAACGGTGAGCGGTAAGGGGTAAGGGGTCCACCCCTCACCCCTCACCCCTCACGCCTTCGCTTCCCCCCTACGCATTGCCAGCCTCACCGCCAGCTCCACCGCCGCCCGCATGGAGCCGGGATCCGCGATGCCCTTCCCCGCGATGTCGAACGCGGTGCCGTGGTCCGGTGAGGTGCGGATGAACGGCAGCCCCAGGGTCAGGTTCACGGCGCAGCCGAACGAGGCGACCTTGATCGCCGTCATCCCGACGTCGTGATAGGGCGCCAGCACCGCGTCGAACTCCCCGCGCAGGGCCCGCACGAACACCGTGTCCGCCGAGAGTGGCCCCGCGGCGCCGAGCTGCCGCGCGGCGGGTTCGAGAATCGCCTGGTCTTCGTCGCCGAACAACCCGCCCTCGCCCGCGTGCGGATTGAGGGCGCACACCGCCAGCCGGGGCTGCGCGATCCCCCACCACTCCCTGAGCGCCTGCTTCGTGATCCGGCCGGTGGATACCACCCGGTCCGGGGTCAGCGCACGCGAGACATCCCGTAGCGGCAGATGGGTCGTGACCAGCACGACGCGAAGCCGGTCCGAGGCCAGCATCATGGCCACCGGCACGTCTCCCGCGAGGTGCGCCAGCCACTCGGTGTGACCGGGGTAATGATACCCGGCGAGGTTCAGGGCCTGCTTCTCGGCGGGCGCGGTGACGATCGCCTGCACTTCGCCGCGCAGAGCCAGCGCCACGGCTTGCTCCACTGACTCCCCGACGATGCGACCGGCTGCTTCCGGGGGCAGGTTCGGCCCCTTCTCCGCCGGCCCGATCACGACGTAGTCCGCACCCTCGGGAGGATCCCGCATCACCTTGGCCACCACCTCCGGCCCGATCCCTCTCGGGTCGCCCAACGTGATCGCGATGCGGGGCCGCATGCGTCAGAGACGAATGTCGATGTAGGTACGTTTCCGGAGGCTGTCCAGGTACCGGCGGAGCGCGCCGCGCTCCGCCAGCTCGGTCCGGATGCGCTCTTTGAGCTCATCGTAGGTGTACGACCCCGCGGGCCGGAGCTCTTCCAGCCGTACCACGCTGAACCGGGTTCCCCCGTCCGGCCGCTCCATGGCGATGGGCCCAACGATGTCACCCGTCTGGGCGGCGGCGAACACGTCGCGGAACACCGCCGGCAGGCTGTCCAGCACGGCGCCCTGGGCAAAGGCTTGCTCGCTGGGATCGTGGTGCCGCCGCGCCAGCGAATCGAACGACGCCCCGGCGCGCGCCAGTCGGGCCACGGAATCCGCCACGGCCCGCGCCCCCACCACATTGGCCTCGGTGATCTTCGGCGTAATCAGGATGTGTCGCGCCTGCACCTCGGCAGGATCGCTGCGCTGCACCTGAACCACGTGGAAGCCGAACGATGAGAGGATCGGCGGCGACGTCCGGCCGGGGCGCAGGCTGAACGCGGCGCGCTCGAACTCCGGCACCATCTGGCCGCGCCGGAAGTACCCCAGATCACCCCCCTGATCGCGGGAGCCCGGATCGCTCGAAAAGCGCCGGGCCAGGGTGGCGAAGTCCGCCCCGGCGATGATCGCCCGTGACAGCGAATCCGCCAGGCGGTATGCGGAGTCCACCGCCGCGCTGTCCGCCTGCGGCCGCACCACCACTTGCCGGAACGAGACCACGGCGGGCCGCGTCTGCAGGCCCTTCACCTGGTCGTAGTACGCCCGCAGCTCCTCCTCCGTGGGAGGCACCGGCCGCAGCGCCCCGCTCTGCCGCAGCTTCTGCATCAGGCTCTCCTGCAGCAGGTCCCGGCGCTGCTGCTCGGAGATCCAGCGGCGGTATTCGTCCATGGTGCCGAAGCCCGAGGCCTGGAGCTGCCGCTGGAAGTCGACGTCCGACGGGAACTGGCCCCGCACCCGGCGGATGAACTCATCCACCGCGCCTTGCACCTGCTCGTCCGTCACTCGAATGCCGGTGTCCGCCTGGGCCTCCAGCACCAGCAGTTCTTCGTTCACCAGGTCTTCCACGATCCCCCGCCGGAACCGGGCCACGCCCGCCGGGTCGCTCGGAATCGTGTCGCCACGCTGACGCCTGACGTTGAGCGCCTCCTCGACCCGGGAAACCGGAATGGCGACCCGACCCACGACGGCCGCGATATGATCGATCGGGGTGAGCTCCTGCGCGCGGAGCCGTCCGCCGGGGAGGAGCCCTCCCGCCACGGCGAGGGCCAACGCCATCAACACCGGTTGTCGGTTCGACACCCGTCTCACCGCCGCCCCTCCGGCGCCAGCCGGCCGGCCGCGCTGTCCAGCGTGGCCCGCTGCGCCCGCGCCATGTCGAAGGCGCGCTGCACGCCGGCCGGGTACACCCGCCACGACCCGCCTTCCCGCAGGTAATCCGCCAGGGGCCCCGAGACCGGCACCAGCGTCTGGGGATCCTCCGCGATCCGAGTCAGGTAGGCGTCCACCCGCGCGGCCGAGAGCGCTTTGCGGGAGCGCCCCCCCGCCGTGTCTTCGGCCGAGAGGGAATCCAGCCGGAGGGCGGTCTTGAGCTCGAGGACCTGCATCGAGAGGTCGCCCCGGAGCCGCCCGAACTCCTCACTGGTCAACGCCACGCCGGCGGCTTGGGTCTGGGCCAACAGCATGGCGTTCCGCGCCAGGGCCTGCACGAAATTCCGGAGATCGTCGTCAGTCGCCGTGGGAACCTGCTGCGCCGCCTGCGGCGGCAGCAGGTCGAACCATCGCGCCAGGTCGCCGGCGGTGAACTTCCCGCCGTCAAAGCTCGCCAGCACGCGCCGAGACTGCCGCGACCCCATCGGGTCGCGCGCCACCTCACGCACGGTCGCCGCGGCGCTGGAGCGCACCTTGAGGTTCAGGCGCTGGGGCAGGTCGGCCAGGAAGGTAGAATCGAGACGCGCCACCAGCCGCTGCTCCACCCCCTCCCGGAATTGCTCCCGCACTTCGCCCAGGGCCGGCCGGCGAATCACGTGGAAGCCAAAGGGGGTCTCCGTCACCGGCCCCACTTCGCCCGGTCCCAGCGCGAACGCCGCGTCGTCGAAGGGCTGCACCGTTTCGCCCCTCCCGATCACGCCCACCGTCCCGCTCTGGGCTTTGGCGTTGGGATCCTCGTTGGATTGGTTGGCGCGGTCCCACGCGCCCGCGACGGCCTGTGCCCGCAGTCGCTCGGCCTGCCGGCGTTTGGCGTCGATCTCGGTCGCCGACATACCGGTATCCGCCCGGATGAGGATGTGCCGGATCAGGCGGTAGTCTCCCGACCCGAAGGCGCTGTCCACGCTCGCCGAGTCCAGCGTGCTCCGGTCGCCCACGACCTGGTCGTGAAACCGACTGATGAGGGTCTGGTGCACCGATGGCCAGTTGGCCGCGAGGACGGCGGCGGAATCGATCAGCGAGTCACCGGCCAGCACCCGGTCGGCGAACAGCATGTAGTTCACCCACAGGTGCGAGAACCGGGTCATCACCTCGGACTGCACCGCCAGCCCCCGCGAGCCGACGAACAGCCCGGCCACCCGCTCGGCCGTCAGGTCGCGGCCGTCCACGACCGCCACCGCGTCCGTGTGCGCCGTGAACATGTCCCGGAGCCCACCGCATCCCGCCAGGGCCAGGATGCTCGCCACCACCAGTCGCCGCATCTTCATCTCCTCGTGAGGTTCCCCGGCGTGTGCGCCAGCGCCCGCACCAACCCGGGGCCGGTCTCGAGCCCGCCCAGCCGCGTGAGCCGGAGGGAAAGCGGCACCGTGCGCCGCACCTCCGCCGCGAACTGCACCTGATCGAGCGCAGCCGTCAACCCGGCCAGGCGCGGTGCGGCCGTCGCCCGAAAAACCAGTCGGGCCTCATTCCCCCGCACCACCACCGTCTCCAGGCCGAGGCGCTGGCCCAAGGCACGCAGCTCCGAGACAATGAGCAACCCCTCGGCTTCCTTCGGCACCGGTCCGAACCGATCCTTCAGCTCTCCCCGGAGAGCCGCAATCTCGTCATGCTCCACCGCCCGCGCCAGCCGACGGTAGAAATCCACCTTCGCATCTTCATCCGGGACGTACACGTCCGGCAGGTGCGCGGGCCGGTCGTACACCACGTCGGGCGGCGGCAGGGCGTCCGCGCCCTCACCCCGAAGCGCCCTGACCGCATCGCCGAGCCAGCGGAGGTACAGCTCAAACCCCACGGCGTGCGCGTGGCCGGACTGTTCGGCGCCCAGCAGATTCCCGGCACCGCGGAACTCCAAGTCGCGGAGCGCGATCCGGTACCCCGACCCGAGATCCGTATGCTGCTCCAGCACCTTGAGCCGGTACTCCGCCTCGGCGTCGATCTCGTCCGGGACCAGGAGGTAGCAGGAGGCCCGGCGGTGCCCGCGTCCCACCCGGCCACGCAGCTGGTACAGCTGGGCCAGGCCTAACTGATCGGCCCGGTCCACGATCATGGTATTCGCGTTGGGCACATCCAGCCCGGACTCGACGATCAGCGTGGACACCAGCACATCCACGTCGCCGGCCACGAAGCGCCGCATCGCATCATCCAGCGCACGCTCGGTCATGGCGCCGTGCGCCACGGCCACCAGGGCCCGCGGCGCCAGCCGGCGCACCCGCTCGGCGATGGTCTCGATGGTCTCGATGCGATTGTGCACGAAGAACACCTGCCCGCCGCGGTCCAGCTCCCGCGCCATCGCCTCCTCCAGCAACTCGTCGTCCCACGGCTCGAGGAAAGTGACCACCGGCGAGCGGTCACGCGGCGGCGTCTCGATCAAGGTGAGATCGCGCAGCCCGGCCAGGGCCAGGTGCAGCGTCCGCGGGATGGGCGTGGCGGTGAGCGTCAGCACGTCCACCTGGAGTCGCAGCGCCTTGAGCCGCTCCTTGTGGCGAACGCCGAAACGGTGCTCCTCGTCCACCACCAGGAGCCCGAGGTCCTTGAACGTCACGTCGCGCGACAGCAGCCGGTGCGTGCCGATGACCACGTCGAGGGTCCCGGCGTGCAGCGCGGCCAGCTCGGCTTTCTGCTCGGCGGCAGAGCGGAATCGCGACAGCACCGCGATCCGCACCGGAAACGGCGCCAGCCGCTCGGTGAAGGTGCGCCCGTGCTGCTCGGCGAGAATGGTCGTGGGCACCAGCACGGCCACCTGTTTGCCGGCCTGCACCGCTTTGAAGGCGCCGCGCACCGCCACCTCGGTCTTGCCGTACCCCACATCGCCCACCACCAGGCGGTCCATCGGATGCGGGCGCTCCATGTCCCGCTTGACCTCCTCGGTGGCGCGCCGCTGATCGGGCGTGTCCTCGTACAGAAACGACGACTCCAGCTCGGCCTGCCAGCGGGTGTCCGGCGGGAACGGGAATCCGCTCGCTACTGACCGGCCGGCGTAGAGGTCGAGCAACTCGGCCGCCAGCCGGCGCACGGCGTGCTGGGTGCGGCTCCGCTGGCGTTGCCACCGCGTGCCCCCCAGGCGATCCAGCCGCGGCGGCGGCCGATCTTCGCCACCGTCGCCGGCGGCGCGGTACGGCTCGATTTGATCGATGCGGTACAGCGGAACATTCAACCGGTCGCCGCCCTGGTACTCCAGCACCGCGACCTCCATGGCCCCCTCGGTCATCGCGATGGTCTGGGTGCCGCGATACCTGCCGATCCCATGCTCCAGGTGCACCACATAGTCGCCGGGGCGGAGCGGCCCCACGCCCGGCGCCGCCAGCGCGGCGCGATAGCGGCGGGTCCGGCGGACCCGGCGGGCGCGGCGGAAGATCTCGTGATCCGTGAGCACGGTGAGGTCCGGCAGGACAAACCCGCCGTGGAGCGCTCCCACCGCGAGCGTCAACGCGGGGGGGAGCCGCCGAGCGTCGCCGCCGTCGCTCAGCAGCTCCTCCAGCCGCTCCAGCTGCCCTTCGTTGTCGCACAGAATCAGCGTGGGCGCTCGGGCGGCTATCCGCGCCAGGCGCTTGAGGTCCCGGTCCACCGGCTCCGGGGGGAACACCTTGAACGAGTGGCCCACCGGCGGACGCTCGATCTCCAGCCGGGCGTATCCGCCCCACACCCCGGCCCACTCCGCCGGCTCCATCAGCACGGTATCGCGACCCGGCACGTCTTCACCCCGGCGCCGGGCAACGTCGAGGTGATGCGCGGCCTCCTGCCACAGCCGGTCGACCTCGGCGGGATCCACGCCACGATCGACGACGAGGAGGGTGTCGCTGGGGAGCAGATCGAGAAGCGACTGCCGCCTGTTCCCCTCATCCCCCTCCATCCCCTTCCATCCGCTTCCATCCTCTGACGCCCCGGGGGATGGAGGAGGATGGAGGGCGATGGAGGGGGATGAGGAGACGGGCAGGATCGTCACTTCACCAACTTCTCCTTCAGAGCGCTGCGTCTCCAACTCGAACCGGCGGATCGAGATGATCTCGTCGCCCCACCACTCGATCCGCGTGGGCCCGGCCATGCCGAACCCATAGACGTCAATGATCCCTCCGCGCACGGCGAACTGTGCCACGTCCAGCACCGAGGGCCGGCGCGCGAACCCCATGGCCTCCAGCCGCTCAGCCACCACCGCGGGACGGGTGGTGTCCCCCCGCTGGAGGGCGAAGCGCCACTCCGAGACGGCCGCGGGCATGCGGGTGCGCTCGGCGGTGGCCCGGATGGTCGTGACCACCACCTGGGCCCGGCCCTGGAGCACGGCCTCGATGGTCTCAACCCGTTCACCCGCGATCTCCAGGTGCGGCTCTTCCTCACCCAACGCCTCGCGCTGGGGGTACAACCGCGTTCCCTCCCCTCGGAGCACCGACAGGTCCGCCAGCCAGCGCTCGGCATCGGCCGGGGTCCCGGCCACCACCAGCACGACCCGCTGCGGAGCGTCTTCGGTCAGTGCGGCCACCAGCACCGCTCCGGCCGAGCCGGGGAGCCCGCCGACCGACAGCCCCGCGCCCGGCCCCGGCATTGAGCCCCGGAACCCGCGGTACGCCGGCAGGTCGCGAAACGCGTTCAGCAGCGTTGGAAGCATCTACGCCCGCCCTCGCCCGGTCTTGGCGCCGACGCTCGACACCACGAACTCCAGCACGGCGACGAGCAGGGCCGCCAGCAACAGCGCGCCGGAGAGATCCGCTCGTCTGGCGCCGCCGAACAACTCCCGGTCCAGCGCGGGATCGCTCACCAACGTCGCCCCCGGGCCCACGGCGGCCCGGAGCACTTGGGCGTCCGCCGGGGCCAGCCGCGATTCCCGGGGGTCGTGGTTCACCTCGAGCGCGCCCACCGTATCTCGCCCGGCGCCCCGCAGGAAGTACACGCCGGGTTCCTGTGGCGCCGTGATTCGGCGGTTGCCCGCCACCGGTTGGGCCCCGGCCGGCGTGAGCACCGCTTCTACGTTGGATGGCAGCGTCACCACCTCGCCGGAGTGCGCACCCAGGTTTCGGGTCTCGCCCGCCGCGATCCGATTGATCAACAGGTCCAGGAACGGAACGAACGCCGCGGTGACGGGCAGGTCCGTCCAGCCGTCCTCCAGCCGGCTGCCCAGCATCACCACCTCCCGGTCGCGCACCAGCCAGGGATCGTCATTGGCGCGCGCCAGTACGACGCCGTTGGCGGATGGCACCAGCCGGTAGCGCCGCCGCACGGTGCTGCCCTCCGCGGGACCCACGTCTCCCCGTACGGTCCACTCGCCCTCTGCAAGGTCGCCGAAGCGCCACTGGACACCGCGGGCCGCGAGCGCGCGGTTGAGTGCGCCGATCGCCGCCTGGTCCGCGGGCGGGACGATGATGGTGCGAGCGCCCGCCGGCCGGTCCGCCACCACCACCGTTCGGCCGCTTCCCGCTCGCCCGCCCTCCTGCAACACGGCGAGCGCATCGGCGACGTAGCGGCCGGCGCCTGCGTCGGCCGAGGCCGGCGCCGGTTCCGCCACCCGGACCGCCAGGAACCAGTCGTCGTCGGCGCGCAGCTCGTCCGGATCCAGCGACACGCGCGCAGCCAACCATCCGGGCCGCCCCCCGCGTGCCGCCAACGCCGCGCGGTCACCGGGATACGCCACCGCCCGCGCGACCTCGCGACCACCGATCGAAAGCCGCAGCGCCGCCGGCGCCCGCCTGACTCCCCCCACCGCCACCACCACCTGGCCGGACGGCCACCAGACCGGCGGCTCCGGGCGGGCGGAGTCCAGGCTGCGATTCTCCGGTGTCACGCCGGGGGTCCAGGCGAGCACTCTGGTCGTCACCGGGTCGCCGCTGGAGAACGCCGAGCGCTGGAGATCGCTCAGGACCACGACCTCTCGGCCCGGCAAGGCCTGCGACGCCACCACGCCGGCCGCCGCGCGCACCGCCTGCCCCAGGTCCAGCCGACGGGGGCTGGGCTCCAACCCATCCAGCAGGGCGAGCGCCTCCGCCTGCGTCACCGGGCGCGGCAGGCCATCGGCCAAGATCAGCCACAACCGGTCGCTCGCATCCACCCGTTGGAGAATCTGCCGTGCACGTCCTGCCAGCAGGTCCGCCACCCGTCGTCCCTCGACCACCGCCCCGGAGCTGGCCGAATTGTCCACCACCAGGACCAGGGCCGTCGGCGCGTGCGCCCCGCCCAACGCGACCCGGGCCACCGGCCGCGCGGCCGCCAGCACCACGCACGCCAGGAAGGCGGTCCGGAGCAGCAACAGGAGCAGGTGCCGCAGCTTGAGGCGGCGGCTTTCCTGGCGCTCGGTCTCGGCGAGGTAGCGAACCGCCGGAAAGGTCACCGTCGGCGGCACGCGCCGGGTGAGGAGATGCAACACCGCGGGGAGGGCAGCCACCGCCAAGCCCAATAACGCCAGCGGCTGAAGAAACGCGATCACGCGCGCCGCACCCGCCGGGTCGCGGCCTCACGCAGAACGTAGCCGAACGGCGTGTCCGTCAGCACGTGGTGATACGCGATCCCGCCGCTCCGGCAGGCGATCCGCCATTCCCGGATCGAACGCCGCACGGTTTCGGTGTACGCCGCGCGCAGCTCGCGCGGGCGCGCCACCACGCCGGTGCCGCTTTCGGGATCCTCGAACCGCGCCTCCGGCTGATCCTCCAACGTGAGCTCGGCCGGATCCATGATATGGAACACGATGACCTGATGCCCCCGGTGCCGCAGGTACCTGAGGGCCAGCAGGGCCAGCTTGGGGTCGAGCAACAGATCGGAGATGAACAGCACCAGGCCCCGACGCCGCAGCAAATCGGTGACCCGGTACAGGGCCGGCTCCGCGGCGGTGCCGCCGCCGGGTGCGAGCGCCGACACCGCCGCCGCCAGCGTCCACCATTGCCGCCCGCGCGAGCGCGCCGGCACTACGCTCCGGACCCGCTCGTCGAACCCCACGAACCCGGTGGCATCGCGTTGGCGCAACAGCACCAGCGCCAGGGCCGCCGCGAGCCGCTTGGCATACTCCAGTTTGCTGAGGCGCCGCTCGCCGCCCACCCAGTCCATGGACCGACTGGCATCCAGCACGATCATCGCCCGGAGATTGGTCTCTTCCTCGTATTGCTTCACCAGCAGCCGGTCCGACCGAGCCAGCATCTTCCAATCGAGATAGCGCAGCTCGTCCCCGGGCTGATAGGGCCGGTGTTCGGCGAACTCGACGGAAAACCCGCGGAAGGGCGAGCGGTGGAGTCCCGCGAGGACGCCTTCCACCACGCCCCGGGCCACCAGCTCGACGCCGCCCAGTTGCGCGACTTCGTAGGGGTCCAACAGGTCGGGACGGGCGGCGGGATTCATGACGTGGGGAATATCGCCACTCGACCGTCCCCGTCATAGGACATCAACGCCGGTCCGACGCGGTAGTGACTGCGCATAAATGCTTGTGTGGCAATCTATTAGGGTTGGTGAGGCCGTGGCACGGTACCTGCTGCCTGTCAGGGCTGCAGGGCCTATGATAAGGAATTAGCGCAATGATCGCTTCCATCGTCGTCGGCGCATTGCTCGCACTCCAGAGCCCGCAAGTTGCACTGTGGACCGATCGCGGCGACGCCACCGTCTATCATCGCGGCGACCGCGTGCGGGTGTACTTCCGCGCCGATGAAGACGCCTACGTTACCGTGCTGCACGTGGATACGGACGGCCGCGTCCGGGTCTTGTTCCCGCGCGATCCCTGGGAAGACAACTTCGCCCGCGCCGGCCAGGCTTACGAAGTCCGCCCGGCGGACGTGCGGTACGCCTTCGACGTTGACGAGTACCCGGGCCAGGGCTACGTGTTCGCCATCGCCACGCTGGATCCGTTCGACTACCGGGGCATCGTGCTGGGCGACCACTGGGACTATCGCGCCATCGCGAGCGGCGGGCGCATCACCGGCGATCCATACGTGGCGGTCCAGGACCTGGCCGACCTCATCGTCCCGGCCGGCTACGAGGCGTACGGCTACGACCTCACCACGTACTACGTGGAGCGGTACTACGACTACCCCCGGTTCCTGTGCTACGACTGCCATTCGTACGTCGCGTACCCGGCCTGGGACCCGTACCACTATTCGTGCGTGCGTTTCCGCGTCGTGGTGTACGACGATCCCTACTACTATCCCGCGCGGGTGTACGCGGCGAATCGAGTGGTGTACCGGCGGGTGGCGAGGATCGAGCCGCGCTACGTATTCAAAGACCGCACTCCCACGGAGGCCTACGTGGTGCGGGTTCGCCAGCGCCCCGTGGAGCAACCGGCGCGGCGCGCCGACGAGCGGGGGGTCACCGGACGCGACCTGGGCGGTGTGGGAACGGTTCGGACACCGGTAGGTGACCCCGGAGCGCGGGTCGCGGAGCCGCGGGGCGCGCAAGGACTGGTTCCCACCAGGCGTCCCGACCCGGTGAGCCTGCCCGCGGTGACGCCTCGGCGGGTTCCGGAGCGGGAGACACCCACCACGGCGCCCACGACCACTGACCGGGGGCGAACCACGAGCGGCACGGTGGCTCCCACGCCTGACCGCCGCACGCCCCAGGTGATTCAGCGGCCGGTAGAGCCTCGCACGGTTCCGCAACGGGAGACCCCGCCAGCGACCGCGCAGGAACGGCCCAAGCTCGAGCGGCGCGAGCCGCCGCAACCGCCGCCGGCGGCACGCCCCCAACCACAGCAACCCCGGGTCGAGCCGCGACCGCCGGCGCCCAAACCGCAGGAGCCGGCGAAGAAGCCGGACCCGCCGCCGCGCAGGAAGCCGGGGGGCTAGCACCCGGTTGGGCTCAACATCTCATCCAACGGATTACCGGCGCTGTTATCTTGCTCGATACTCCAAGGAGCAGCGTGATGTCTCGTTTGACCGTCTTCGCGGCAACGGCCCTACTCGTGGCGTCGGGACGCCTTGCCGCGCAGGACGGCGCGAGCGTGGCCGCCGCGGTCGCTTCGATCACGCCGGCCGACGTGCAGGCGCGGATCGATCTGCTCGCCGCCGACTCGATGCGCGGCCGGTACACGCCCAGCCGCGAGCTGGAGCAGGCCGCGAGCTACATCGCGGGCCAGTTTCGGAGCTTTGGGCTCCGGCCGGGCGGAGACGGCGGCACGTTCCTGCAGCGCTACCGCGTGGACCAGGTGCGGCTGGACACGGCTGCCTCGCGGATCGAGGTGGCCGGGGGCCCTACCTGGCGCTTCGGCCGAGAGGTGCTGTTCCCCGGCGGCGTGCTCCACGACGTGGAGGTCACCGCCCCGCTGCTCCTGGTGAGCGGCGCGCCGGACGCCAAAGCGGCGCAGCGCCTGGACCTCCGAGGAGCCATCGTATTGCTGGCGCCGTCGGCACGGAGGAACCTGCGGGCGGTGGAGGCGAACGCGGTGCTGGCGGCGCTGCTGGCGCGGTCACCCGCGGCGGTCCTGGTCCTGGCCATGACGCCGGATACCGCCTGGAACGTGGTCGCGGCCCGGCAAAGCCGGATCATGACACGTCGTTCGTGGGAGCCCGCCGGACCGCCGATCGTGTGGGTTCGGAACCAGGCCGCCGCATCCCTGCTGGCCAGCCGGGGCCTGGATCTCGCCGGCGTGCGTGCCACCGACCATCCGCTGACGGCCACCGGTCTCGACGTCAGCGTGTCGTTCACCCTGCATACCCGGCTGGTCTCCAGCGCGCGGGCCCCGAATGTCGCCGGCATCCTCGAAGGCAGCGATCCGGCGCTCAAGGACGAGTACGTGGTCTTCAGCGCCCACATGGATCACCTGGACGTGGAGCGGCCCGCGGTCCGCGGGGACAGCATCAACAATGGGGCCGACGACAACGCCTCCGGCACCACCGCGGTGCTCGAGCTGGCCGAGGCTTTTGCCCGGCTCGATCCCCGGCCCAGGCGGTCCATGATCTTCGTTACGGTGAGCGGCGAGGAGCG
>DATECF010000109.1:0-9316 GCA_035287045.1 Gemmatimonadales bacterium
CGGACCAGCCTCCCGGACACCTCGGTGATGCTGGTGGACGGCCCGGGCGGCAAGTTCCTCCAGGCCCGGAACCTGGTGAACGCCGGGACCATCCGCTTCCCCACCCCCACCGGCACGGGAAACATCAACCTGTGGGATGCCGCCACCATCGACAACCTCACCGGCGCGCTGGTGGACGTCGAGACCGACGCCGGCATCGTCCACTACAGCGGCGCCGCTTCGACCTTCAACAATTACGGCACGTTCCAAAAGTCCGGCGGCGTCGGTACGACCAACGTGGGCGACGTGTTCAACAACACCACCAGCGGAACCATCGCCGGTGCCGGCAACCTCCAGTTCTCGGGGTTGTCCAATGCCGGGGCGGTGAGCCCGGGCACATCGGGCACGCCCACCGCGGTCTTGGGGTTGGCAGGCAATTTGACCCAGCAGGCGAGTTCGGCCATCAACATCGAGTTGAACGGGCCGGCTGTAGGCACGCAGCACGATCAGCTGTCGCTCGGCGGTACCGCCGCGCTCAACGGCTCGCTCAGCCTGAGCACGGGCTACGCGCCCACGTTGGGCGACAGCCTGCTGGTGTTCACGTTCGGGTCCCGCGCGGGGCAATTCGCCAGCGTCACGGGCCTGGTTGACCTGTACGGCTCCACCGGGACCGGGATCGCCCTGGACACCGCCTGGGCGGGCACGGGGCTTTACATCAAAGCCGACGGTCAGATCGCTTTCTCCGCCCAAGCGGTAGGCCCGGACAGTGGCCTATTCCGAACCAACGCGAGTAGCACGTTCCTCGTGAACGTGACCGCCGAGGGCGCCTCCGCCGACGCCTATCCGAGATGGTCTCCGGACCGGACGCGGCTGACGCACACAGCCAACAACCTGCTACACATCATTGATGCCGCTGCCTCCTCCACACCGGCTCACCTGGTGAACGATTCGCTCACTCGCCGGGCGCGCTACAGTCCCGACGGGGTACACATCGCCTTCGAGTGCGGGAGCCTGTTCCAGCACGTGTGCACCATAGGCGACGTGACGGCGCCCCTGGTCAACCTCGAGGGGATCGGCGATGGGACCGGGAAAGACATCGTGACGAGCCTCGTGAGCGCCGTGCTGGGCGGCCCGGCGGCGTTTGCCTGGAACCCGACCAACGCCAACCAGCTGGCCGTGGTTCGGGATACGATCATCCTGGGCTCGACCACGAGCCGCATCTACCTGGTGGACTTCAACGGGTCGAACCCGACCCTGGTCACGGAGTTGCCGGTCGCCCGGCGCGTGGTAGAGACCATGGACTGGTCACCCGACGGATCGATGCTGGCATTCGGTGTGGCCAACGACAGCTCCGGCGGCACGGAGCAACAGATCTGGACGCTGACGATCGCAGGGGCGGTGCTGGACACCGTGAGCTTCCCGGACGTAAGCCCAGCCGACTTGGACATGCGGCCGGTCTTCTCGCCGGATGGCAGCGAGCTGCTGTTCGTGCGCATTGACGGCGACCTCTTCAACCTGCACTACGTGATAGCCAGGTCCGACGGCACCGGGGAACGAGTCGAAATACCGGCAACCATCACGGCCGACGGAGGAGACCAATACGTGGGGCACGACTGGTCACCCGACGGCAGCCAGATCGTCCTGTTGGACGAGAACGCTCAGTTCAGCCAACTCGTCTACGTCGTGCCCAGCACGGTAACGGCCGCCACGTACCCGACCGTGCGCGTGCCGGTTGGCCGAGCCGCCGGGGCTTCCAACGTGCAGGACAAGCATCCAAGCTGGCGGCCGTAGCCACCCACTTATACGTTACGGCTCGGCTGCCAGATCGGTCTTAGATCTAGACCAGTCACCCGAGAGGCGTATGCATAAGCGCTTGTGGTACTTGAGCTTAGCGGCGGCCGTCGCGCTGATCGCCGGGGCCTGCGAACCCCTGTCCGGCCCCAATGGCCAGCTCACCGACGACGAAGCGGCGTTCCTGGCTCAGGAGTTCGCCGGCGTCGCATTAAACGGCGTCTCGGCGAGCAT
This sequence comes from Gemmatimonadales bacterium, assembly GCA_035287045.1. Lineage (GTDB taxonomy): Bacteria > Gemmatimonadota > Gemmatimonadetes > Gemmatimonadales > GWC2-71-9 > JACPAP01. The sequence goes on from DATECF010000109.1 coordinate 2,005, forward strand.
GGCTGGCGCCCCGGGATTCGCCGGAGCCCCATCGGCCGCCGACGCCCCCGCCGCCGGGCCCATCACCTGGGAGCGCACCTTCACCGAGACCCGGCCCTGCCCCGCCGGCGGGACCCGTACCACCAGCGGCAGCAACCAGGGAACCATTGACAGCGAGACGCACTCCGGCACGGTCGAGGTCAACCACACCCTCGCCATGGACGACTGCGCCCGCACCCGCGGCGACGTGACCATCACGGTCAACACCGACCCGGCGATCACCATGATCGGCACCGTCACCATCGAAGCCGGTCACCGCGCCGGCGGCTCGTTCACCAAGACCGGCACGTTCTTCTGGACCACCAGCGATGGACGCTCTGGCTCCTGCGAAGTCAACCTGACGATTACCTGGGGCCCCGACGGCGACCACACGATGACCGGCACCATGTGTGGCCGCGACGTCAGTCAATTGGACGGCACGGGACGGAAACGGTAGCCGCCCCTAGTGGGGCACCGGCACGCTATCGGCCGCGCGGCGACGCGCGGCCTTTTCCTTTCCCGCCGCCCAGTTCACCGCGTCCAGCGCCTGCTTCAAGTCCGCGATGATGTCCTCGTGGTGCTCCACCCCCACCGAGATCCGCACCAATCCCGGTGTGATCCCCATCCTCCGCTGCTCCTCGGCCGACAGATCCCCATGCGTCATCGTGGCCGGGTGCTCCGCCAGCGACTCGGTGCCACCCAGGCTCACCGCCAGGTGAACCAGCTTGAGCGCGTTGAGGAACTGGAACGCCTCCGATTCCCCGCCCTCCACTTCGAACGACACCAGCGAGCCCGGCGCGAGACACTGGCGGTGATAGGTGCGGTACATGGGGTCACCTTCGCCAATCACCCCCAGGTAGTGGACCGCTCGCACGTTGGGGTGTTCGTCCAGGAAGCCCGCCACCTTTCGGGCGTTCTTCATCTGCGCCGTCATCCGCAGCTTGAGGGTCTCCAGGCTTCGCAGCAGGAGCCAGCCGGTCCAGGGGCTGGCCAGAGTCCCCAGGAACGAGCGGAGCTTCCGCACCCGCTCCACCACAGCACGACTGCCCAACGCCGCCCCCGCGATCACGTCGCTGTGCCCCCCGAGGAACTTGGTCGCCGAGTAGATCACCAGATCCGCGCCGTGCTTGAGGGGATGTTGCCACAGGGGCCCCAGGAACGTGTTGTCCACCATGACCACCGGCCGGTGGTCCTTGGTGGCCAACGACTGCGCGAAGCGAGAGACTTCCTCGATGTCCACCAGGGCGTTGGTGGGGTTGGACGGGGTTTCGATGAAGACGGCCCCGACTCTCCGGCCCCCGATCCGGTCTCGCAGGCCCGGCTCCAGGCCTTCGAGCGGCACCCCGGCCGGGAAGCTGACCGTCGCGATCCCGAAGTCCGCCAGCACGTGCTCCAGGAAATATTCCGTTCCACCATACAGCGGATCGCTGTGCACCAGCACGTCGCCCGGCCGCACGTATGCCAGCAGGGCGGTCGCGATGGCCGCCATCCCGCTGTCGAACACCGCCGCCGCTTCGGCCTCGTCCCACAAGGTCAACCGGTCTTCCAGGATCTCGGTGTCGGGGTTGTTGAGCCGGCTGTAGATGAGCCCGGGGGTTTCCCCGGGGCCCGGCTCTCGCTGGCCGTGGGCCAGCTCGAAGAACCGCTTCCCTGCCTCCGCGCTCTCGAAGACAAAGGTGGACGTCTGGAAGATGGGACACTTGATGGCGCCTTCGGAGAGCATGGGGTCATAGCCGTAGCCCATCATCTGGCTCTCCGGCTTGAGCAGGTGCTGGCCAATACGCCGTTCTTTGTGGGTCCGGTGGGATTTCGGTCGAGTCACGGCCGGAGCTCCGCGTACGGGGTTGACGATACGCCGTGCACTGCTGCACCTACCACGGTAAACGGTTCGCCGCGGAGCGGGGTGCCCTTAAGAAGGACTCATCGCGGGCTTAGAAACGCGGGAACCGGAGCGACGTGGCCCCGGTTATATTGACGGGCACTAAACCACCGATAACGGACAACGCCTTTATGGCTACCATCACGCTCGCCTGCCAGTTCTGCACCACACTCAACAAGATTGATCTCGAAAAGGCCGACCAGCGCCCCAAGTGCGCCGAGTGCGGCAAGCCGTTCCTGCTCGACCGGCCTGTCAAGGTGGCCGAGGAGCACTTCGACACCACGGTGCTCAAGGCCGAGGTGCCCGTGATCGTGGACTTCTACGCCGACTGGTGCGGTCCCTGCCGCTTGATGGCGCCGATCCTGGATGAGATCGCTCATGACCAAGTGGGTAAGCTGCTGGTCGCCAAGGTGGACACCGACCACGCCCCTGGCGTCAGCATGCGCTACGGCATCCGGTCCATCCCGTTCTTCGCGCGATTTGAAAACGGACAGATGGTGAAGACCGTCGTGGGGGCGGTGGGACGGGAAGGATTGAAAGACCTGGCGGCCTAGATGCTGTGAGAAGTAAGAAGCGAGCTGTGAGAAGGGCGCGGGGGCCACGGTCACCTCGCCCTTCTCACGTCTCACTTCTCACATCTCACCGCCGGGCGCTCAGGCGAGGCCGTTCTTGATGACGCCCTCCATCGCCGCCACAAACGTGTCCACCTCTTCCAACGTGGTATAGACATTCGGCGTCACCCGCAGCCCGTTGCACGCCGGGTGGCCGATGGGCGTCACAATGATGCGGCGCTTTTCCCACAAATAGCCCGCGATCTTCCCCGGCTCCAACCCTTCGATCTCCACGTTCGCCAAACCACAGGATTGCGCCGGGTCGTAGCTGGTGTGCAGCTTGACCCGCGGCTGGCCGTCGAGCCGCTTCATCCACCGGTCCCGGAGAAAGCGGAGCCTCGCCGCCTTGCGCTCGGCGCCGATGCCCTCGTGGAAGGTGAGCGCCTCGGCGATGGCGTTGTGGTTGGCCGCGGGATGGGTGCCGATCTCCTCGAACTTGCGAATGTTGCCGTTCATCTCCGCCGTCGCCGCCATCATGGGCCAGAGCTTCTCGATCTTGGCCTTCCGGACATACAGGAATCCGGTGCCGTGGGGAGCCAGCAACCACTTGTGCAGTGACGTACCGTAGTGGTCCACGTCCAGGTCGTCACGCTTGAACGGGAAGTGCGCAAACGCATGCGCCCCGTCCACGATGGTCTCGATACCACGCGAGCGCGCCAGCTGGCAAATCTCCCTCACCGGGAAGATCTGGCCGGACAGATTGGTAATGTGGCAGAAGTGGATCACCCGGGTCTTGGGCGTGATCCCCTTGGCGAACAGATCCACCAGGTAGTCCATGCTGGGCGGCGGCGCTGGGAAGGACAGCTTCTTGACCACGATGCCGTCTCGCCGCACCCGCTGATCCCAGGTGGTGAGCATCCGCCCGTAATCCTGGTCCGTGGTCAGGACCTCGTCGCCCGGCTTGAGATCCATCCCCAGCTGGCAGATCTCCAGCGCCTCGCTGGCGTTCCGGGTGATGGCCATCTCCTCGGTGTCGCAGCCGAAGGCGGCCGCCAGCCGGCGCCGCACGCTCTCGATCTGCGGCTCCTGCACCTGCCACATGGTGTACACCGGGGCCTGGTTGGCGTAGTCCAGGAAGCGCTTCATGGCGTCCTGCACCACCCGTGGGCTGGGCGAGACGCCGCCGTTGTTCAGGTTGGTGATGCTGCGGTCCACGGTGAACGCCTGCTGGATCTCGAACCAGTAGTCCTCGTCGGCGGCCACGTCGTCCACCGGACGATGGCCCACGAACCCGGTGGCCTCGAGGATCCGCGCGATGCCGTCGTCTCGAAGCGCCGGCCTGAGGGGCAGCGCGGCGGGGAGGGCGGCGGCGAACACGGACTGCACAAAGTCGCGCCTGGTGGCCATGGATGGTCTCCCGGTGGAGTGAGGGTCGTTCACTGGGCGAGATTGCCGCCCCGTAGAGGGAAAGTCAATAGACGGACGTCATCCTCCCGCCCTCCCGGTTCGCTTCTCCCGACGGAACAACGCGGCCGATCCCACCAGCGCGATGGTCGCAAAGGCGAACCACTGAATCGCGTAGGACAGATGCGGGCCGTTGTCGATGACCGGCAGGGGAATGGGCCGCAGGGCCGGAGGGGCCGGAGCGGCCGGACCACCCGGTTGGCTGCGCCGGAGCACCCACGGAAGCAGGCGGTAGGGGAACCGCCCAGCCAGCCTGTCCGGATCGGCCACTGGCACCGGCACCGGCCAGGTGCTGTCCGGGAGCGGGAATTCGCGGCTCGCCGTGATGCGGAGCAGGATGCCGGCCACTTGCGCCGAGTCCGGCTCCCCGAGGGAGTCCAACGGCACCGTGTAGGCGTCCGGCGACGGCACCCAGCCCCGTTCGACCAGGATGGCCGAGCCGCCGGCCAACTGGAGGGGCGTCACGACGTACACGGCGGGTACCTCGTCCACCGAGCGCGCCACCACCACGACCTGGCGCGAGAAGTCGAACACCCCGCGGGCCACGGCCGGCCGGTAGGCCAGGGAATCTTCGATCCCCAACGTCACCGCCCGGAACGCCGTCAGCGCCGTGACCTCGAGCTCCGGTTGCCGCTGCCGGGCCTCGACCATCGCCCGGACGGCCTGGCGCTGGTGCAGCCGGCTCACCTGCCAGAACCCCAGCCGCACACAGACCGCCGCGGCCAGGACGCCCCCGATCAGGACACCGTACGCCCTCAAGGCTCCCTCCTCCCTTGCGATCCCCGGTCCCGGGCTGAAACTTAGATGGTTACAGCCCCTCCGGGAGCCTAGTGCGCCGTCTTAGAATCGGCATCCTCGATCTCGTCACCAAAGGTCCCACGCGCGCCCTCTGGGCGCGGGTCATGCACCCCAACATGGCCAGCATCATGCCCCAGGTGGTGGGCGTATGGTGCGAGGAAGAAGGCCACTCGGTGAGCCTGGTGTGTTACACCGGGTTCGAGGACCTGATGGCCGAGCTGCCACGGGACATCGACCTGCTGTTCGTGAGCGCGTTTTCCCAGGCCGCCCAAACCGCGTACGCCATCAGCAACCTGTTCCGCCGCCGGGGGACCGTGACGGCCCTGGGCGGCCCGCACGCGCGCTGCTACCCCGAAGACTCGGCGCTCTACTACGACTACGTCTTCGGCTTCACGGACAAGGCGACCCTGAAAGCGGCCCTGGACGACTGCCGGCCCCACCGGCCCGTCGGGGTCCAGCTGTCGGCCGATCGCCAGCCCGACGAGCTGCCCGGCATGCGGCAGCGGTGGAAGTTCGTCGAGCCCACCATCGCCAAGGCGCCCGCGATCAAGATCGTGCCGATGATCGGCAGCCTGGGCTGCCCCTACACCTGCAGCTTCTGCATTGATTCGACCGTGGACTACCAGCCGCTCGGGTTCGCGCAGATCACCGACGACCTCCAGTTCCTGCGCACTAAACTGGAGCGGCCCCGCGTCGCGTGGCACGATCCCAACTTCGGCATCCGGTTCAACGATTACATGGACGCGATCGAGGCCGCCGGACCGCCGGGGTGTGTGGACCACATCGCGGAGTCGAGCCTCTCGATCCTGTCCGAGCCACATCTCAAACGCATGCGGCACAACGGCGTCAAGGCGATCCTGCCGGGCATCGAGTCCTGGTACGAGCTGGGCAACAAGTCCAGGACCGGCGCCCAGCAGGGGATGGACAAGGTCCGCCAGGTGGCGGAGCACGTGAACCTCATCACCCGCTACATCCCTTACATTCAGACCAACTTCGTGATTGGCCTGGACGTGGACCAGGGACCCGAGCCCTTCGACCTGACCAAACGGTTCGTGGATCTTGCGCCGGTGGCGCTGCCCGGCTACTCGCTTCTCTCGGCCTTTGGCCGCGCGGCGCCGCTCAATCTCGAGTACCAGCGGGCCGGCCGCGTGCTTCCCTTCCCCTTCCATTTCCTGAACAACAACTCGGCCATGAACGTCCGCCCCAAGCATTACGATTGGCGGACGTTTTACGACCACGTCATTGACCTCACCCGGTACACGTTCTCCTGGCGCGCCATCGGCCGGCGCTTCGCCGCAACCCGCGAGACCATCCCCAAATGGATGAACGTGGTGCGGGCCGTTTCCTCGGAGGGGTTCGGACGGGTCCGGCATTACACCGCGGTCCGCCGCTTGCTGGACACCGACCGCTCGGTCCGGGCGTACTTCGAGGGCGAGAGCACCGACCTGCCGCGGTTCTTCGTGGACCGGATCCGCCGGGACCTGGGACCGCTGTGGGAGTACCTGCCGGAAGGGGCCCTGTGGCACAATCCCCTGGCCTACCTGGAAAGCACCGCCGGCGGGTTCGTGACGATGAGCGGGGCGAGGGCGGCGGCGGAGCCCGCCTAGACGCTGCCGACGATCACCTCGGGGTGAAACCCGAGAAACAGCCCCGTCTCGACCACACCAGCCCGCCGTTTGAGCGCCAGGTCCACAGCCTCGGGATCGGCAATCCCGTTCGGAAACGAGCAGTGGAGGATGTAATGGTCCTCGTCGGTCACCACCGGCTCGCCGTCCGCGCCCCGTTTGAGCTTGGGCTCGGCGTCCAGATCACGGATGGCCGCCTCGTGGGTCTTCCATCCGAAGCGGACCACCTCCACCGGCAGCGCGCAGGTAGTCCCCAGGCGCTTCACGCGCTTCCTCGGATCCACCACGATGATCAGCTTCTTCGAGGCGCTCGCCACCATCTTCTCCCACAAGAGCGCGTCCCCGTGGCCCTTGATCAGGTTGCCGTCCGGGTCCACCTCGTCCGCCCCGTCTATGGTGAGGTCCAGCGCGGGGTGCTCGTTCAGCGTCGCGAGCGGAATCCCCAGCCGGGTGGCCTGCTCGCGCGTGGCGATGGACGTGGGCACGCCCACGATGTCACGCAGATCTCCCGCCTCCAACCGGCGTCCGATCTCCTCCACCGCGAATCTCGCCGTGGAGCCGGTCCCAAGGCCCACCACCATGCCGGACTGGACGCGGGCCACGGCCTGCAGCGCCGCTCGCTGCTTGGCGTCGGCCGCCGGATCGCTCATAGCGCTCCTTCCAGCTGGTCCAACGTGTCCACCCGAACCACCGGACGCCCACGCCGTGCGAGTGCGCCCAGGTCACCCTCCGCCTGCGCCGTCAACAGGGTCCCGAAGTCGAACCGCTCTCCGGGGATGGTCACCGTCGCGGCCGGTGGCCCGGCGACCACCACGAAGTGCCCCCTGGCCGGACCACCCTTGTGCAACTGGCCGGTGGAATGGAGATACCGGGGCCCGTAGCCCGCCGTGACCGCCGCGCGGGTCCGCGCGGCCAGCGTTTCCACCAGGCGCGCCAGGCGCCGATCGTTCGCGGCAGACGGCGGCACGTACGCCAGC
>DATECF010000110.1:0-2345 GCA_035287045.1 Gemmatimonadales bacterium
AGCGGAATACCTGTCCACACTCCAGCGTGCGACGAAGATTGTACCGGGGGTCAATGGTGACGGTGACACCGTCCGCTGCGGAGACTGCGGCGTCAGAGCACAAACGGATCGGCGGCATCGAGAATGCGCTGGGACCAGCTCTCCATCTGGGGGCGGGCCTCCCGCACCTCGGCGGCCGTGGCCAGGCGGCCGCTCAGGCGATCCTCCTCCCGCACCCGCACCACGGGGTCCTCTGTCTCCACCACGTACACCACACCGAAGTGCACCCGGCTGACCGGGGTGTCGTCCTCGTTCAGCACGCCGACCGGCCGCGCCCGCCACCCGTTCGCGATCACCAGTTCCTCGTGCAGTTCGCGCTCGAGTCCGACTGCCAGCAGATCCTGTGCGCGGTTGGTATCCTCGCGGGCGATGTGCCCGCCGACGCCGATGGAGTAGAGCCCATGCAGCCGCTCCTCCCCGCCCCGGGTGGATCTCTGAAAGAGAAAGATCCGGTCGCGGTGGCGAATGATCAGGTAGGGAATGACCTGCTTCAGTGAGGGATCCTCTTCCACATCCCCCCGCCGGCGGAATTCACCGTGCCGGCGGATGCGCTCCACGTAGGCGTCCACGCCGCTGACGGAAAAGCCGTCGAGGCCTCCAGGGGGAAGGAGCCGGCCGCGCGGCACCACCAGGATGAGTTCATCCAGTCCCATGCCCGATCCTCAATGTGGGCCGTCCGGGTCGGCAAATGCCGCTTCGATCGCCGCCTCCTCGGAGGGAGGAGCGGCCGGGAAGACCGCTCGCAGCAGCGGCGGCGTGATCACCGTTGTGGCCAGCACCATGATCACCATAATGGCAAATCCGCGCTCCGCCAGCAGCCCGGTCTGCAGACCAATCGCGGCGATAATCAACCCGACCTCGCCGCGGCTGATCATGCCCACGCCGATGCGCACCGCCTCCGGTCCCGTGAAGCCGGCCAACCGCGCTCCTGCGCCACACCCGATGATCTTCCCGGCCACTGCCGCCAGGATGATCAGCAGAGCCAGCGGGATATCCTGCGCGGCCAGCGCGCGGGCGTTGGTCTGCAGACCGATGCTGACAAAGAAGATGGGGACGAGCAGCGCATAGGTGAACGCCTTCAGGCGGTGTTCTACCTCGTGGCGGTACCCGGCCCGGGCCACGAGGACTCCGGCAAGATAGGCTCCGGTAATCGCAGCCACACCGCCCAGGGCCTCTGCGCTCCAGGCATACGCGAGCACGGCGACCAACGTCACCGCGAGCAATCCCTCGCTCACCGGGGCCCGTTCCGCACGACCGAGCGCCGGCCGGAAGAACCTCCCCAGCAGAATTGCCACGACAAGGAACGCGGCCATGCGCAGCAGCACCACGCCCACGCCGGCCAGGCCGCCCCCGCCCGCTAGGCTCACCGCGACAAACACCGCCAGCACCACGAGGGCGATCACGTCGTCTACGACCGCGGCGCCGAGCAGTGCCGTCCCCTCCTTGGAATCGAGCTGGCGGAGTTCGATCAGCGTCTGCACCGTGATGCTGACGCTTGTCGCGGTGAGGACGATGCCCATGAATGCGCTCTTCTGAACGCCAAAACCGAAAAGCAGTGCGACGGCCAGCCCGAACAGCAGCGGAACGACCACCCCCGCCACGCCAGCGGCCACGGCCACGCGCCCCACGCGTCGCATCTGCTCGAGGTCGGTCTCCAGCCCGGCGATGAACATCAGCAGGACGACGCCCACGTTGGCCAGCAGAAAGACGCCCGCGGCCATGCCCTCTCCCGCGAAGGGGGCCAGGTGCAGAAGGTCGAGCAGCGAAGGCCCCAGGACCACGCCGGCCAGCAGTTCTCCCAGGACCGCCGGCTGGCCCAGCCGCAGGCTCAACCACCCCGCCCCTTTCGCCGCGGCGACGATCAGGGCGAGCAGCAGCAGGAAATTCAGGATCTCGTGATGGTCGGGCATGTAAGATTAGGGTTTGCCCAGGTTGGGGACGAACCCTTCGCCGTCATCTTGCCCTACCGGCCGGGGTCGTGTACACTCCGCCCGAAGGGGAGTAGCCACGGAGTCCTGCTCCGTGTCCGGGCCGTCAGCACGGTCGCGTAGACCCGGCCCGGCTCTCGCAGTCTTGCGGGGGCGAGACCTTCGCAGCCTGACATCACGGCGGCGGAGGCTCGCTCGTGCGTTTTCTGGGCGGCCTTCCCCCAAGGAGGTTGGTCCATGCCGGCAAGCGTAGGCACTCCCCTGTTGTGGGGTGCGTTTACCCTCTTCGTGCTGTGTCTGCTCGCCCTCGACCTGGGCGTCTTCCACCGGAAGGCCCACGCCGTCGGGCCCCGCGAGGCGCTGGGCTGGAGTCTCTTC
>DATECF010000111.1:0-6304 GCA_035287045.1 Gemmatimonadales bacterium
TGAATCCGGGTGGGTCCCGGAGGGAGCGTTAGTACGGGCGACCGCGACGCACCAACGCACCCTCTGGAACCCCGCGGCGCGTTTCATTGGTGAGCGCACGTCCGACGCACCACGCTAGTTGTCCTGAACCGTCCGCTCCAAAATCCACTCCCCGGCGGCGACGATGTCGTGCAGTTGCCGGTAATCCTCGTCCTGCGGCTGTACCGACTTGACGTACGCCGGATACCGCTCCTCGCTCATCGGCTCGCCGTCCACGGTGTAGCATTGGTTGGCGTACATCCCGATGCGCCGGTTGAACTTGATGTCCGGGATCTTGAGCCAGCGGTCCCGATCCGGGATGTACTGGTTCAGGCGGTCCACCAGCCGAACACACTCGTCGCGGTAGAGCAGGCGATTGTAGTCGTTGAGCGACGCCTTGTCCGCCGGCGTGGGGTTGTCCCGTTCGTCGAACCGGCCCTTGAGACCCCAGACGTAGGCCCAGTGGGCGGTCCCCGAGTGGTCCGTGCCAAACAGGTCGAACGCCGTCGGCACCCACTTGTTGAAGAACTTCTGCATCAGCTCAGGCGTAACCTTGCCCGCCTTGACGATCCGGAGCAGGCCGTTGTTGCCGGTGCCCAGGTGGTAGCTCTCTTCCTTGAGCATGGGACCCATGGAGCGGGACAAGGGCTCGAATCCCGATACGGACAGCATCTTGAGCTGGAACTTGCCGTCCCGGTCGATGAACTGGGTGTAGGTGAAGAAGTCGAGCCAGTTGTCCACGATCTCGTTGAAGGAGCCGAGCAGCCGTTCGCCCTCTTCGGCGCGCCGCTCCAGCAGCTTCTGCGCCTCCCGCTTGCCTTCGTCGCCAAAATGCTCGCACAGCAGGTAGGACATCTGCCACCCGTGCCGCATCTCCTCGCACATGACGCGCATGATGGCCAGCAGGTCGTAGCTGCTGGGCGGATTGTTGAGGAGGTTGCGTTGCTGCTCCACCGAGGCGAACTCGGTGTCACCCTGATAGACCACCAGGTTGAGCAGCGTATCGCGGATCCGCTGGTCCGGAATATGAAGGACCGTCTTCCACTTCCGCTGGCCCTGGTAGTGGCCGAACTCGATCCCTTCCACCTCCAGTGGCCCGAACTTCACGTCGAAGTGGAAGTCTCGAAGCTCCTTGCGGTCCAGGCCAATGGAATCCTGCCAGTACCGGAAGTAGTCGATCCATTCGTCCCAGTTATGGATCTTGCGCATGTGTGCCTCTCACGTGCCCTGGAAGGAGGGTTGTCGTTTTTCCAGAAAGGCCGTGAAGCCCTCGCGAGCGTCGCGGCTGGCGAAGCACCGGAGCTGATGCTCCAGCTCCAGGTCCAGCATCTGACTGAGGGAGTGCGATTCACTGGCGTACACCGCCTGCTTGGCGAGCGCCAGCGCGATGGGCGGCTTCGCGGCCAGCCCTGAGGCCAACGCCCTGGTTTCCGCCGCGAGCCGGTCGTGCGGTACCACGCGACTGAACAGTCCCAACCGCAGCGCGTCTTCCGCTCCCACCATCTCGCCGCTCGCGAACAGCTCGAACGCGCGCGAGGAACCGACGAGGCGCGGCAGGAAGTAGGTGGCGCCCCAATCCGGGTGTAGCCCGATGCGGCTGAAGGTCTGCCCGATGGACGCCTGGTCCGACGCAATCCGGATGTCGCACGCGAGCGCCAGGTTGGCGCCGCCGCCCGCCGCCGGGCCGTTCACGCTGGCAATGACCGGCTTGGGCGTTTCGCGGAGCGTGGTGACCACGGCGCGGCCCGCCTCCACCAACACCCTGAAGTTCTCGGTGTCGCCGCGCTCCAGCAGGTCCTTCATATAGTCAATATCCGCGCCGGCGCAGAACGCCCGCCCCGCGCCGGTGATCACCAGCACCCGCACCGAAGGATCCGCGGCCAGCTCGCGCGCCGCCGCCGCCACATCCTGCCGCATGCTGCCGAAAAACGCGTTGAGCTTCTCAGGCCGGTTGATGGTAACCGTGCCGATCCCGTCCTCGCGGGACACCAGGATGTGCTGGTACCGGCTCATGCCCGCTCCACGATCATGGCGATCCCTTGCCCCACGCCGATACACATGGTCGCGAGCCCGTAGCGCCCACCGGTCCGCTGGAGGGCGTGCACCAGTGTGGCCAGCACTTTGGCCCCGGTGCAGCCCAATGGGTGTCCCAGCGCGATGGCACCGCCGTAGAGGTTGACCCTGGCCGGATCCAGCTCGAGCTCCTTGATGCAGGCGAGCGCCTGGGCGGCGAAGGCTTCGTTCAGCTCCACCAGATCCAGGTCTTGCACCGTGAGACCCGCGCGCTGGAGCACTTTGCGAGTGGCGGGAATAGGCCCAAGGCCCATGCGGCTCGGGTCCACGCCGGCCACGGCCGTGGCAATGATGCGGGCGAGGGGAGGGCGGTCAGGCGGACGGGCGGACGGGCGGTCGGAGAGGACCAGCAGAGCGGCGGCACCGTCGTTGATGCCGCTCGACGTGCCGGCGGTTACCGTGCCATCCTTCGCGAAGGCAGGCCTGAGTTTCCCGAGCGACTCCAGAGTCACCTCGGGCCGCGGGTGCTCATCCCGATCCACCACATGCGGTTGTGCCGTCATGCCGTTATGCCGTGGTATTTCCACCGCCACGATCTCATCCTTGAACACGCATTGCTCCAGCGCCTGCTGCGCTCGCCGCTGGCTCTCCAGCGCGAACGCGTCCTGCTGATCGCGGGAAATGCCGTACTGTTTCGCCACCACCTCGGCCGTCTCACCCAGCGAGATGGTCCACTCCCTGGGCATCCTGGGGTTGGTAAAGCGCCAGCCGACCGTCGAGTCCGCCATCTCCGGCGGCTTCCGGTCCCATGGCGTCGCGCGCTTCAGCATGACGTACGGCGCGCGGGTCATGCTTTCGACGCCGCCCGCGACGAACGCGTCCCCTTCGTTGGCTTTAATCGCCTGCGCGGCGCTGGCCACGGCCTGGAGTCCGGAGCCGCACAGGCGGTTGATGGTCTGACCCGGCACCTCCACCGGATATCCCGCCAGCAACGCCGCCATCCGCGCCACGTTGCGGTTGTCCTCGCCCGCGCCGTTAGCGCAGCCCAGGATCACGTCGTCGAGCCGGGCCGGATCGAAGCCCACCCGCTCCACCACCGCTTTGAGCGCCATGGCCGCGAGGTCGTCGGGCCTGACCTCCGCCAGGGCTCCCCCGTGGCGGCCTACCGGCGTGCGGACGGCGGAGTAGATCAGGGCGTCCGTCATCCCCACCACCCAACGGCATGACGGCATAACGGCCTCACGGCATGAGGGCACAACGGCATGACGGCATGAGGGCAGAACGGCATGACGGCATGACGGCATGGAGCTCCCTGCCACAGTGCCGTTATGCCCTCATGCCGTGAGGCCGTTATGCCGTTGTTCACAGCCCCACCCACACCGTCTTCACCTCGGTATATCCCTCCAGCGCTTCCCGGCCAAGGTCCCGTCCAAAGCCGCTGGCCTTGTAGCCGCCGAACGGCGCGGACGAGTCGTAAGAATTGTACGTGTTGATCCAGACCGTGCCCGCGCGAATGGCCTGGGCGACGCGGTGCGCCTTCTGGATGTCCTTGGTCCAGAGACCGGCGGCCAGGCCGTACATGGTCTGGTTGGCCAGCCGGATGCCTTCGTCCACGCCGTCGAACGTGAGTACCGCCAACACCGGCCCGAAGATCTCCTCATCCACGATCTTCATGCCCGGCGCGGCCTGGTCGAAGACCGTGGCCTCCACGAAATAGCCCTTGCCATTCACCGTGGCCGGGTTCCCGCCGGCCACCAGCTTCGCTTCCTTCTTGCCGGCTTCGATATACGACAGCACACTCTGTTGCTGCTTCTTGGAGACCACGGCTCCCAGACGGGTGTTCTTATCGAAGGGATCTCCCGGCACCAGCTTCTTGGTGCGAGCCGCCAGCTCGTCCACCACCTGATCGTGCACCGAGCGCTCCACCAACAGCCGCGAACCGGCGGCGCAGACTTCGCCCTTGCCGTAGAAGATGCCGTTCTGCGCCCCACGAACGGCGGCCTTGAGATCGGCGTCCGCGAAGATGATGTTGGGACTCTTTCCGCCCAGCTCCAGCGTTACCCGCTTCAGCGTCGCGGCGGCGTCCCGCATGATCTGCTTGCCCACCTCGGTGGAGCCGGTAAAGGCGATCTTGTCCACGCCGGGGTGTTTCACCAGGCTCGCGCCCACCGTGGAGCCACCGCCCGGGAGCACATTGAACGCGCCGGGCGGGAAGCCCGCCTGCTGCATGATGTCCGCCATGGCGAGCGCCGTGAGCGGCGTCTCGCTGGCCGGCTTGAGGATCACCGTACACCCTGCCGCCAACGCGGGCGCGAACTTCCAGGACGCGAGGTTCAAGGGGAAGTTCCACGGCACAATGGCGGCCACCACTCCGGTTGGTTCCCTGAGGGTATACGCCAGGAAGGGACCGTCGACCTGCAGCGTCCGGCCGCCGAGCTTGTCGGCCCACCCCGCGTAGTAGCGGAGGGTCTCGACGGTCATCCCCACGTCAATCTTGGACTCGAACAGCGGCTTGCCGTTGTGCAGCGTCTCCAACCGCGCCACCTCGTCCAGGCGCTGGTCCAGGAGGTCGGCGGCCCGGTAGAGCAGGGCTCCGCGCTTCCGCGCGGAGAGCCCACGCCAGGCGTCGCTCTCGAAGCAGGCGCGCGCCGCGGCAACCGCGGCGTCCACGTCGGTGGGTCCCGCCGCCGCTACCTCCGCGATGACCTCTTCGGTGGCGGGATTGACGACCTCGAACCGCTCGCCCGAAGCCGCCGGCCGCCATTCGTTATTGACGAACAGGTCCGTGCGCACTCAGCGACCCTTGAACTCGGCGACCCGCTTCTCGACGTACGCGGCGAGGCCTTCCTTGGCGTCCTCGCTCTGGAACAGCAGCTGCTGCAGCTCGCGCTCGATCGCCAGGCCGCTCTCGAACGGCACCTCAAGGCCGGAGCAGACCGCGCGCTTGATGTGCCCCACGGCCTTCGAGGCCTTGTTGGGCGGGCAGAACTGCTTGGCATACATCAGGACCTGATCCCAGAAGCCGTCCTTGGGAAACACCTCATTCACCAGGCCTAATTCGTGCGCTCGCTCGAACGAGAACGTCTCGCCCTTCACCATCATCTCGATGGAGCGGGATTTCCCCACGATGCGGGCCAGACGCTGGGTGCCGCCGGTCCCGGGGAGCACGCCCAGGTTCACTTCCGGCAACCCGATCTTGCCGGCGTCCTGGCACGCCAGCCGGAGGTCGCACGCCATGGCGATCTCCAGGCCGCCGCCCACGGTATGTCCGTTCAGCGCCGCGATGGTCAGCTTGGGAGTGTGCTCCAGGCGGTTCAAGGCCTCGTTGGCGTGGAGGCAGAAGAAGTACTTGAAGCGGGGCGTGACCTCAGTCAGCATTTTGATGTTGGCGCCCGCCGAGAAAAACTTGTTCCCCTTGCCGCGCAGGATGATCACCCATACGTCGTCGTTCATGCGGGCGCTGAGGATGGCCTCGTCCAGCTGCCGCATCATCTCGTAGGTGTAGGTGTTGGCCGGCGGATCGTTCAACTCGAGGATCGCGAGGCCGTCTTCCACCCGGTACTCCACCAGCTGGTGGGTGGCGGACGGGGCCTCGGTGGTCTTCTTGGGTGCCGCGGTGGTCGCCATGGTCACAAACCTCCTTGCGCGACGGCGGAGGGACTGCCGAGCGCGCCGGTGAGAAAGAGTTGCGCGAAGTGATCGGCCAGGGTCTCGGGCGAGACCGGCCCTTTCGGGTCGTACCAGGTATAGATCCAGTTCATCATGCCGAACAGCCCGTAGGCCGCGATCCGGGGATCCGGCCGGCCGTCGCCATCCACGTCCAGATTCGTGATCAGCTCCGCCAGCAGGTCCACGTAGCGGCGCTTGAGCCGGTTGACCTTGTCCAGGCGGGGGCCGGTGAGGCTTCTGGCTTCGTGCGAGAGCACCTTCATCTCGCTCATGTGGCTGGCGAAGAACCCCAGGTGATGGTGGATGAAGCGGGTGACGCGCTCGACTGGGCTCGAGGTCTCGGCCACCGCCGCGGTCGCGCCGGCGAGCACCTGCTGGAAACAGCGCTCCTGAATGACGAACAGCAGCTCGTCTTTGCCCTGGACGTAGTAGTACATGCCCGCGAGGCTCATCCCGGTGGCCCGGGCGAGGTCCCGCATGGTGGTGGCGTGATAGCCCTTCTCCGCGAAGACTCGAGCCGCGGTGCGCAGGAGGTGCTCGAGTCGCTCGTCGTACGGAATGGTGGCCATTCGAACGATCGTTCGAAATTACTTCCTCCCCACTA
>DATECF010000112.1:0-52952 GCA_035287045.1 Gemmatimonadales bacterium
CGCGGTTGCGGTCTCATGGGCTGGCGGGAGTTACTTACTCACCGGTAGAGGTGTTGCCCTGGTCGCGTTGGCGGTGGCGCTGATGGTCACCATTGGTCTGCTGGCCGCCCTCGGCCCCGCCCGGCGCGGACTGGCGGTCCAGCCGACGGAGGCCTTGAAGGAGGAATGATCGCGGGGCTGATCGCACGGGCGCGCTCGGTGTGGCGCGGCATCCGGCGGCGGGACGACGTGGAGGCGGAGATCGCCGAGGAGTTCCGCCTGCACCTGGACCTCCGGACGGCGGATCTGGTCCGGCAGGGTTTGAGCCCCGAAGACGCGGCCCGCCGGGCCCGCCTCGAATTCGGCCACATCGCGAGTCACCAGAATGACGCGCGGGACGCCCGGGGGCTCAAGCTGTTCGACCAGCTCACCTTTTCCTGGCTCGACGTGAAGCTGGGCTTGAGAATGCTCCGGAAGTACCCGGGGCTGTCGCTGGTCGCGGTGGTGGGCATGTCGGTGGCGATCGCCATCGGGGCGGGCCTGGTCGGCTTCCTCAACTCATTCACCAGACCGACGCTGCCGCTGGACCAGGGCGACCGCGTGGTGTCGCTCCAGAACAACGATGCGCGAAACCCTGCCACCCAGAATCGCCGAGCGCTTCACGATTTGGCCGTGTGGCGTGACCAGCTGCGCTCGGTCAAGGATCTGGGCGGGTTCACCACCGACCGCCGCAACCTGATCGTCCCGGGCCGCTCCATAGAGCTGGTCCGGGTGGCGCAGATGAGCGCCTCGGGTTTCCCGGTGGCCCGGGTTCCGCCGCTCCTGGGGCGGCCCCTCCTCGAGGACGACGAGCGCGAAGGCGCCCCGCCGGTGGTCGTCATTGGTTACGACGAATGGCGGCGTCGGTTCGACGGCGATCCGGCCATCCTGGGCCGGCCGGCACGCCTGGGCAATGAGGTGCACACCGTGGTGGGCGTAATGCCCCAGGGGTTCCGCTTCCCGATCAACCATCACTATTGGGTCCCGCTGCCGCTCAACGCGGCAAGGTACGAGCCAGGCAGTGGCCCGCCCGTTTACATCTTTGGCCGCCTGGCGGACGGCGTCACCCTCGATGGCGCCCGCGCCGAGCTGGCGACCATCGGACGGCAGATGGCCGCCGCGTATCCGGAGACCCACGCGCATCTGCGGCCGGTGATTCTGCCCTATGCCCTTCCGTTTTTCGAAATCGACAGTCCGGGCGCGGCACTGTCCCTGTACGCCATCAAGGTGGCCATCAGCCTCCTGCTGTTGGTGGTCGCCGTCAACGTGGCCGTCCTGGTGTACGCCCGAACCGCCACGCGGAGCGGCGAGATCGCTGTCCGGACCGCCCTGGGCGCCAGCCGCCGGCGGGTCCTGGTCCAGTTGTTCGCCGAGGCGCTGGTCCTCTCCGGCATCGCGGCGGCGCTGGGCCTCACCCTCGCGAGCATCGGGCTCTCGCTGACCCGGCGCCTGGCGGTGGCATCGGGCGCCGAGCTCCCCTTCTGGACGTCCATGAGCCTGTCCCCGGGACTCATCACCTACGTGGCCGGACTGGCGATCGTAGCCGCCGCGATCGTGGGGGTCCTCCCCGCCCTCAAGGCCACCGGGCGGCGGGTGCAGCTGGGGCTCCAGCAGTTGTCGTCTCGCGGGACCGGGATGCAGCTCGGCCGCCTGTGGGCCGCGATGATCGTGGCGCAGGTCGCCGTCGCGGTGGCCATACTTCCATACGCGCTGTCCACCACCGGGGATCTGTTCCGGCGCGGAACCGCCCGGGCGGGATTCCCCATCGAGCGGTTCCTGCGCGCGTCGCTGTCCATGGAACGCGACGAGGGGCCGCCCGCCGACAAGGCGGCCGCCTACCAGCGGGCGTTCGAGGCCACGTTCCGCGATCGCGCGGCGGACCTGTTGCGCCGACTGGAGGGCGAGCCGGGCGTCGCCGCGGTGGCGTTCGCCCGGCATTTCCCCGGCGACGAGCTGATCAGCCGGATCGAGGTCGAGGGTCCCGCGACTGGGACCAAGACCACGTCGTTCATCAACGACGTGGCGGTCAACTTTTTTACCGCGCTCGACATCCCCATCCTCGCCGGGCGAGGGTTCGTTGAGGCGGACGGCCGCGAAGGCTCGAACGCCGTCATTGTGGATCGGGTCTTCGCTGCGCGCGTACTGGGAGGCGGTAACGTCCTGGGCCGACGCGTCCGCTTGGGTGCGGAGGGAGAGGCGGGGGAGAACGAGGAAAAGCGCTGGCTCGAGATCGTAGGCGTGGTACCCGACGTTCCTTCGCAGGACGATTTCGATCCAGAGCCCAAGCTGTATCGGCCGGTAGCACTGGCCCGCGCGCCCACCGTGCTGACCCTGGCCGTGCGGGTCGCCGAGGGGCCGGTGGCGGGCTCCGCGCAGCGGCTCAGAGACATGACCGCCGCCGTGGACCCCACGCTCCTGCTGCACGAGCTCAAGTCCGCGGCCGATGCCTGGCGCGAATCGCGGCAGGCCATCCTGGCCGCGACCCTGGCGGTCCTGGTGGCGACCGGGAGTGTCCTGCTGCTCTCGGCGGCCGGGATCTATGCCATGATGTCGTTCACCGTGGCCCGGCGGCGGCGGGAGATCGGCATCCGGCAGGCCTTAGGGGCGGATCCTCGCCGCCTTTTGACCGGTGTCTTTGCCCGCGCCAGCGCCCAGCTCGGCGCCGGCCTGGCGATCGGCCTGCTCCTCGCGACCGTGGTGGCCCTGGCCCTTTCACGGGGTGGGCGAATCAGCGGTCACCTCGTGGCCCTGCTGCTGAGCGCGGCGGGAGTGATGATGGCCGTGGGGCTTCTGGCGGCGGCGGGCCCCGCCCGCCGCGGCCTCCGCGTGCAACCCACGGAAGCGTTGAAGGAGGAGTGAAGGCGCCCGGCCGATCTACTCCGCCCGAAGGGCCTCCACCGGGTCCACCCGCGACGCCCGACGCGCCGGCAGGTAGCTCGCGATCACGGCCACCGCCACCATCACGGCGGACACGCTGGTGAAGCTGGGAAGGTCCAGCCGCTGGATCCCAAAGAGCAGGCTCTCGATGTACCGCGTGAGCCCCAGCGAGGCCAGCAGGCCGATCGCGACGCCGACCAGTGCCACCTGTCCACCCTGTACCACCACCATGCGCCGCACGCTGCTTGCCTCGGCGCCCAGCGCCATCCGCACGCCGATCTCCTGAGTGCGCCGCGTCACCCCATACGAGAGCACGCCATAGAGGCCCACCGCCCCAAGGATCAGCGCCAGGACCGCCGCGATGGCCACCATCAGCATCGTGAATGAGAGGCTGGCCATCGAGCGCGCCGCCAGCTCCTGCATGGTGAACACCCGGTACATCGGGGATTCGGGCACCACCTCGCGGATCAGCGAGCGCACCTCGGGGCCCAGCTCCGCGGCCCGCGGCGACCTCACCACGTAGGCCGGCGAGCCCACCACCCGGGGGAGATAGACCATGGGCTCGGGGGATTCGCGCCGGAAGTTGTCCAGCAGGACGTCCTCCACCACGCCCACGACCGTCACCCATGTCTCCTGGTTGCGCGGCCGAAGACGCTGGCCGAGGGGGTCTTCTCCGGGCCACAGCAGCTGGGCGGCGGACCGGCTCACGATCACGCTGTTCACCTGGTCCGGCGTGAGTTCCTCGCTCCGCTCGAAAAGGCGTCCACTCAAGAGCTCGATCCCCATGGTCTGGAAATAGGCTCCCCCGGCGGCCGTGACGCGCACCAGCGGCGGCTCCGCTCCGCTGGCCTCGATGCGTTCGGTCGTGATCAGGGCCGAGCCGGCGCCCTCGTCCAGGGGGAGAGTGGCGACCACGCCCACGGACTGGACGCCCGGCAGGGCCGCCAGCCGCTCCATGAACGAGTAGTGGAACTGCGCGTACGTCGGGTAGTTGTTCAGCTCCGGGCGGTCGGGGGCAATTTGGAAGCTGAAGACGCCTTCGGTATCGAACCCCGGGTCAACCTGGCTGAGCCGCCAGAAGCTGCGCATCAGGAGCGCCGAGCCCATGAGCAGGACGAGGGCCAGCGCGGTCTGCGCCACGACCAGCAGGTCGCGGGTGTAGCCGCGGCCCACCGTGCCTCGTCCCGCCTGGCGAAGCGTGGCCAAGAGCCCGGCGCCCGAGAACCGAATCGCCGGCACCAGCCCGAAGGCGCACGCGGCCACGATGGATGCACCGGCGGTGAACAGCAACGCCCCGAGGTCAAGGCCCGCGGACGCGAGCCCGGGAATGGGCGCGCTCGACCAGCCACTGGCCACGGCGTCGGGCGCGGCTCGGATCAGCAACGGAACACCGGCCCACGCGATGAGCACGCCGCCCATGCCGCCGAGCGCCGCCAGGACTAAGGCCTCGGCCATCTGGGAACGGACCAGGCCGCCGCGCCCCGCGCCCAGGGCCCGCCGCACCGCCAGATCGCGCCGCCGGCTCTCCGCCCGCACCGTGAACAGGTTGGCCACGTTGGCGCAGGCGATCAGGAAGACGATCCCGACCGCACCCAGCAGGATCCAGAGCGGCCGCGCGATCCTGCCCACCAATTCTTCCGTGAGCGGCCGTACCACCGGGCGGTGCCGCTCCATGATGCGCGCGTAGTCGGCCGAGCCGCCGTACCGCTCCGGGAGCCGCCGCCCCAGCGGCTCGAGCTGGGCTACCAGGCCCGCGTAGTCCGCTCCCGGCACCATGCGCGCGACCACCGTGGGCCCTCCGACCCCGCCCGCCGTGACCCTGGCGGGGTCAATCACCCAGGGAATCCAGAGGGCCACCCGTTCATCCGGGAACCGGAACTCCGGAGCCAGGACGCCGATCACCGTGCGGGTCGCGTTGGCGAACACGTATGAGCGGCCGACGATCGTGGAGTCGCCGGCAAACCAGGTGGTCCAGAGCCAGTGGCTGATCACCACCACGCGATCGTCATCGTCCGGCGTGGGCAGCCGCCCCAGCGCCGGCCGGGCGCCGAGCGTGGTGAAGAGCGAGGGCGTGGCGCGGGCCCCGAACAGCCGCTCTACCTGCTGGTCCACGCGGGTGGTGGACTGAAACAGGCCGTACGTCCCGGCGTCTTCCAGCAAGGTCGCGTGCTCGCGATACTGGACGTAGAGCTCGTCGGGGACGCCGATTTCCTCGGGGAGGTTGGACCCGGGCGCACTCCCGCGGATGGCGACCAGCCGGCGGGCCTCGGGGTACGGCAGCCCGCCGAGCAACACCGCGTCCACCACGCTGAAGATCGCGGTCGTGGCTCCGATGGCGAGGGCGAGCGTCGTCACCGTCACCAGCGTGAACCCCGGCGCGCGGGACAGGCTGCGCGCCGCGTACGCCAGGTCCTTGATCCAGGCATCCATGATTGCCTTCATGTGCCGCCTCCGCGAACGCGTGCGCGCGTCAGGGTCGCCCGCTCCAAGGTGGGGCCCATTGGGAAGGGAGATCGCCCAGGCCGGGCGCCGAGGAGCCTGACGTCGCGTCGTCGCCGCAGGTTTCAGGGCGGCCCGGTGGGGGCTGGGCTCTGCCTCGAGGTCAATATGCCCACAAGAACACCGGATGCTAGGCCGGATGCTAGAAGGATCAGGGCGGGCTGATCCTGGGCACGGCGCCGGTTGCGGACTTCGAGCCGGAGCCCCAGTCTTTACACGATAGGCTTAGAGACTCGACAACCTCATTCCAGGGTGCCCTCCGATGTCTCACGCTCGTCCCCTGCGAGGCGCGACGCTCGCCGCGCTCGCCCTCCTGGCCACGTGGCCCTCGTCGGCCCGCGCGCAGGCCGTGCCGCCCAATAACGACTATCCCAATCCGTATCGGACCGTCGAGGGCTGGGCCAAGATGCCCGAGGGCCGGACCTGGGGCTCCACCAGTGCGGTCGAAATAGACACGGACGGCGTCAGCATCTGGGTGGCCGAGCGCTGCGGGGCCAACAGCTGTGCCGGCTTGGAACTCGATCCGGTGCTCAGATTCGATGCCACGGGCAAGCTCGTCAAAAGCTTCGGCGCGGGGTTGATCCTCTCGCCCCACGGCATCCACGTGGACCCGGAAGGCAACGTCTGGGTCACCGACTGCGCCTGCACCGGCGGCAGCGCCGAGGCGGCTCCGGGCAAGGGACACCAGGTCTTCAAGTTCAGCCCGGACGGCAAGCTCCTGATGACGCTGGGCAAGGCGGGAGGCGCGAGGGAGCCCGAGTACTTCTACCAGCCCAACGACGTGTTGGTGGCGCCCAACGGGGATATCTACGTCGCCGACGGACACAGCTCGCGAGAAGGGGCCAACGCGCGGATTCTCAAGTTCTCCAAGGACGGAACCTTGCTGGCGTCGTGGGGGAAGAAAGGCACGGGGCCGGGCGAATTCGATCAACCGCACGCGCTCGCGATGGATTCCAGGGGCCGGTTATTCGTGGGTGACCGGAGCAACAACCGCATTCAGATTCTGGATCAGAGCGGCAAGGTGCTGGATACCTGGTACCAGTTCAGCCGGCCCAGTGGCCTGTACATCGACCGGCAGGATAACATCTACGTAGCCGACTCCGAATCCGGCTCCGTGGCTCCGAGCCGCCCCGAGTGGAAGCGGGGCATCCGAATCGGCAGCGCCAGAGACGGATCGCTGACGGCGTTCATTCCGGATCCCCAGGAGACCACGCGGGGAACCAGCGCCGCGGAAGGCGTGGCGGTGGACGCGCGTGGAAACGTTTACGGCGCCGAGGTAGGCCCAAGGGCGTTGAAGCGGTACCAGAAACCGTAACGGGTAGATGTTGTTACCAGCTACGATGGGAGCGTGACGCATGAAAGTGGACTTCAAGGTCAATGGACGTGCCCGAAGTATCGACGTCCCGCCCGATATGCCGCTCCTGTGGGTGCTGCGGGACGTGTTGGACTTGAAGGGCACCAAGTTCGGCTGCGGCATGGCGCAGTGCGGCGCCTGCACCGTGCATCTCAACGGGGAGGCCTCGCGTTCCTGCATCACGCCTGTCTCCCGGGTGCAGGGCATGGAGGTCACCACCATCGAGGGGCTGTCGCCCAATGGGACCCACGCGTTGCAGCGCGCCTGGGAAGAGCTGGACGTGCCGCAATGCGGCTACTGCCAGGCCGGGCAGATTATGTCCGCCGCGGAATTGCTGGCCAAAAACCCACGACCCACGGATGCCGACATTGACGCGGCGATGGACGGCAACTTGTGCCGCTGCGCCACGTACCTGCGCATCCGGCAGGCGATCCACCGGGCCGCGGCCATCGCGGCCAACGACGGGTCCGAGGAGGCCGCATGAAAACCACGCTGCCGGTCAATCGCCGCCAGTTCCTCCGCGTGACCGCCGTGGCCGGCGGAGGTATGCTGCTCGCGACCTACATCGAGCCCTTCGGCGCGAGCGAAGCGTTTGGCGCCGAGCCGCTGGCCGACTTCATTCCGAACGCCTGGATCCGCATCACGCGGGACGGCACGGTCACCATCATCGCCCAGAACCCGGAGATCGGTCAGGGTGTGAAGACCATGCTGCCCATGGTGATCGCGGACGAGCTGGACGTGGACTGGAAGAACGTTCGCATCGAACAGGCTGGCCTCGATACCGACAAGTACCGGCTGCAATTCGCGGGCGGCAGCACCGCCACGCCCAATCACTACATCGCCCTGCGCCGGGTGGGTGCGGCGGCCCGCGCCATGCTGGTCACCGCGGCGGCGCAGACGTGGCGGGTCCCGGAGTCGGAGTGCGAGACCGCCTCCGGCGTGGTTCATCATCGGACCGGCAACCGTCGCCTCGGCTACGGCGAGCTGCTGGAACGGGCCGCCACGGTTCCGCCGCCCGATCTCGAGACCGTGAAGCTCAAGGAGTCCAAGGATTTCAAGATCATCGGCACCCGCGTGCCCGGCGTGGATAACCACGCCATCGTCACGGGGAAGCCGCTGTTCGGCATTGACTTCACGGTGCCGGGCATGCTGTACGCCGTGTTCGAGAAGTGTCCCGTGTTTGCCGGCAAAGTCGCCAGCGCCAACCTGGAGGAGATCAAGGCGCAGCCGGGCGTGAAGCACGCGTTCGCGGTGGAAGGTGGCACCGCCCTGAACGGCCTGTTAGGCGGGGTCGCCGTGGTGGCCGACACCTGGTGGGCGGCGCAGAGCGCGCGCCGGAAGCTCAAGGTCACCTGGACCGAGGGCCCAACCGCCGGGCAGAGCAGCGCGGGATTCGCGGCCAAGGCGGCCGAGCTTTCGAAGCAGCCGGCCCAGCGGTCGCTGCGCAAGGACGGCGACGTGGACGCCGCCATACGGGGCGCCTCCAAAGTCGTGGAGGCCGAGTACTCCTATCCGTTCATCGCGCACGCGCCTTTGGAGCCGCAAAACTGCACCGCTCACTTCCAGAACGGCCAACTCGAGATCTGGGTGCCGTCGCAGACGCCGCAGAGCGGCCGCACGCTGGTCGCCCGTACCCTGGGTCTTGAGGAGACCGACATCACCATCCATCTGACCCGGCAGGGGGGCGGGTTCGGCCGGCGGCTCAACAACGACTACATGGTCGAGTGCGCCTGGATCGCCAAGGAGATCGGCGTGCCGGTGAAGCTCGTCTGGACCCGGGAGGACGACATCCGCCACGACTTCTACCGACCGGCCGGGTGGCACTATTTCAAGGGCGGCGTGGACGGCGCCGGCGCGATCGTCGCGTGGCGAGACCACTTTGTCTCGTTCGGTGAGGGCGAGCGGTTCGCACCCAGCGCCGGGATTTCGGGGAGTGAGTTCCCTGCCCGATTCGTGCCCAACTTCGCCCTGGACACCTCGGTGATGCCGCTGGGTGTCCCCACGGGGGCGTTGCGCGCGCCGGGAAGCAACGGTATCGCCTTCGCCATTCAGTCGTTCATTGACGAGCTGGCCCACGCCGCGGGCCAGGACCCGGTCCAGTTCCGCTTGGGCGTGCTGGCCAACGAACAACCGGCGGGAGCCGAGGGCGGACGCGGCGGGCAAGGCGGTCAACAGCCGCCGCCCGGCTTCAACGCCGCGCGGATGCGTGGAGTCCTGGAGCTGGTGGCCGAAAAATCCGGCTGGGGCAAGCGGACCCTGCCCAGAGGTACCGGGATGGGTGTCGCGTTCCACTTCAGCCACCGCGGGTATTTCGCGGAGGTGGTGCAGGCGACGGTATCGCGGCGCGGCGAGGTGAAGGTGGACCAGGTCTGGGTGGCCGGCGATATCGGCGCCCAGATCATCAACCCCAGCAACGCGGAGAATCAGGCCCAGGGCTCGGCACTCGACGGCATCTCCGAGGCACTGGGTCAGGAGATCACCATCGAGCGCGGGCGGACCGTGCAGAGCAACTTCCACGACTTCAAGCTCCTGCGCCTGACGCAGGCTGCCCCGGTGGAAGTGCACTTCAAGACCACCGACTACCCCACGACCGGCCTGGGCGAGCCGGCGTTGCCGCCGGTGATCCCGGCGCTGTGCAACGCGATCTTCGCGGCGACCGGGAAACGGGTGCGTTCGTTGCCATTGTCCAAACACGACCTGAGCTGGAGCTAGGAGGGGACTGTGACACTGAGCAAGCCACTGGCGGTGATCGCGTCGCTGCTGGTGCTGGGCGCCGCGCAGGCGCCGCAGCAGGCCCAGCGCATGAGCTTCTTCATCACCAGCGCCGGACCCGGGGACGGAGCCAACCTGGGCGGGCTGGAAGGGGCCGACCGCCATTGCCAGCAGTTGGCCCAGGCCGCGGGCGTGGGCGACCGCACCTGGCGCGCCTACTTGAGCACCCAGGCGTCCGGCGGGCAGCCGGCGGTGAACGCCCGCGACCGGATCGGCGCCGGCCCGTGGTACAACGCCAAGGGCGTGCAGGTCGCCGCCAACGTGGCCGACCTGCACAGCGACAACAACAAGCTGGGCAAAGAGAACTCGCTCACCGAGAAGGGCGCCATGGTGAACGGGCGCGGCGACACGCCCAACATGCACGACATCATCACCGGCTCGCAGCCGGAGGGCACCGCCTTCCCGGGAGCCGACGACACAACGTGCGGCAACTGGACCAAGAACGGCGAGGGCAGCGCCCAGGTGGGCCATCACGACCGCCAGGGCGGTGGCCAGAACCCCACCTCGTGGAACGCGGCCCACGGGTCACGGGGGTGCAGCCAGCAGAACCTGCAGGGTACCGGCGGGAACGGCCTGTTCTACTGCTTCGCGATCAATTGATCAGCCGACGAGGGGCAGGCCTGCTTGTTCTGGCCTGCCTGCTGCTTCGTGCCGGCGCCGCCGCCGCTCAGCGCACGCCTCGCGCGCGGGACTTAGGGCTGCCGCTCGACGGCACGCGGGGCCCGCTCGACGCCATTACCGATGTCGCCGGGGTCGAAGTGGGCCACACCACCCTCATCTCGGGTACCGGACGGCGCATCGCAGGACGGGGACCGGTGCGCACCGGCGTCACGGTGATTCACCCGCGCGGCAAGAACGACGCCGACCCGGTGTTCGCCGCCTGGTTCACGCTGAACGGCAACGGCGAGATGACCGGCACCACCTGGGTCCAGGAATCAGGCTTTCTCGAAGGGCCCATCGCGATCACCAACACCCACAGCGTAGGCGTGGTGCGGGACGCGATTCTCGCCTGGCAAGTGAAGCGGCCGGGGCTGCAGCCCTGGGGACTGCCGGTGGTCGCCGAGACCTACGACGGCGGGCTCAATGACATCAACGGGTTTCACGTCAAGCCCGAGCACGTGCTCGCGGCGCTGGACGGCGCCACCTCCGGGCCCGTGCCGGAGGGGAACGTCGGCGGCGGCACGGGGATGGTCTGCCATCAGTTCAAGGGCGGCATCGGCACGGCGTCGCGCAACCTCGGGCCCGAGGCCGGTGGGTACACAGTGGGCGTGCTGGTGCAGTGCAACTACGGGGCGCGGGCCGAGCTGAGCGTTGCCGGGGTCCCCATCGGCCGGGAGATCGCCGACCTCCTGCCCTGCGTCGCCTCGGCGGATCCCGGCGTGCGTCCCGGCGCGAGACGCTGCGACAGCCAGGGTTCGACGCCTCGGTTGAATGACGCCGAGGAGGGCGCCGGCTCCATCATCATCGTCATCGCCACCGACGCCCCGTTGCTTCCCCACCAGCTCAAGCGGGTGGCGACCCGCGCGGCGCTGGGTGTAGGACGGATGGGCGGCAAGGGCGAGAACAGCTCGGGCGACATCTTCATCGCGTTCTCCACCGCCAACCCCCGGGCCGCAGCGGATGCCGGCACGGCGCGCCTGGCGATGCTTCCCAACCCGCGTATCAATCCGATCTTCTACGCCACCGTGCAAGCCACGGAGGAAGCGATCCTCAACGCCCTACTCGCGGCGGAGACCATGACCGGTGCCGACGATTACCGGGTCTACGCGTTGCCGGTGGACCGCGTGCGCCAGATCATGGGGCGGTACGGGCGGCCCATCACCCGTTAGGCGTCGCTGCCCCCTCACTGCCCGTCCTCGAAGCCGTCCCAGTGCGAGCCGTCACAGAACGGCTTGTTCTTCGAACGGCCGCACCGGCACAACGTATAGTGCTCTCTCGACGCACCCTTGCCCCACTCCGACTCGCCGACCTTGAGCGCGATCCCGCCGCTCACCTCGTAGGGGCCGTTCTTTCGCACCAAGATCCGAGGCGGACCCTGCCCATCGCGATGCTCCACTCCGTCTACCGCATAACTGAGCGCCCCCGACGGGCACCGCCGCACTTGCGCCAGGATCGCCGCCTGGTCCGCCGCGGAGCACTCAATCCACGGCTCCTGGCGGAGCCGGAACACCGCCGGCAACTCGTCGGTGCAATGCGCCGCGTGAGAGCAGATCCCCCGGTTGTCGAACACCGTGAGCCGGTCGTGGCGGTACACCTCCCGCCGGTCCAGACCCCCGTCGGTCAGCTTCGAGCTGTCGAAGGGCAGCGTCTTGTGCGTGCCGTCGCAGAAGGGCTTGGTACCGGAATGCCCGCAGCGACAGAGCGAGTAGGCGGCCTTGGTAGGCAGCACTTCGCCCCTGGCGTTGAGCAGGTGCGCCCCGTTGACGACCCGGAACGGGCCGTTGGGCCGAGGCTCGATGCTGGGCGTATGGTCGGGCCCCGGCGTGGCCGGAGTGGTCGCAGGATCGGTCGTCCCCATGTGCACAAGGTACCCGCCCGCCCGGCCAGCAGCATCCAGCCCGCGGGGAGACCGCGTGGTCAAGAGAAAGCCTTGCCCGCGGTCTACGGCTCCGTCACGGCCGTGCCTCGGCGTCCTCGCGGGGCTGAGTCAGGCGACGGACCACTCCTCGGAGCAGCCAAGCGACGCTCACCAGAACCAGCGCCAGCATCAGCCCACGCATCAAGCCGGACACCAGCGTGAGGTCCAGCGTGGGCCATTGAAATGGGTACTGGCCAAGCGTTGACGCCCGCTCGGTCATCCAATGCCAGGCCAGGTGCCCCACCAGCACCGACAGAATGATCGTGCCGACCCGTTCCGCCACGGCGTAGCGGAACAGCAGGTTCAGCATCGGAAGGCCCAGGGCCAGAATGAACAGCTGGCCCAGCTCGACCCCGATATTGAACGTGAGCAGCGACATCGTGAGGTGCGACCCGGCGAATTGCAGCGACTCCCGCAGGACAAACGAAAAGCCGAACCCGTGAACCAGGCCGAAGCCAAAAGCCACCAGCCAGCGCCGCTGCAGCTTGGTCCCGATGATGTTCTCGATGGCGGCGTACAGGATCGACAGCGCAATCAGGGCCTCAACCAGCGGTGGGAACCACAGCGCGCTCGGGGCCAGGCCCGCGGCGGACGCGATCAACGTCATCGAATGCGCCACCGTGAATGACGTCACGATGGCGATGAGCGGCCGGATGCGGCGGAACGGAATCGCCAGGCACAGCACGAACAGCAGGTGATCCAGCCCACTCAGGATGTGGGAGAACCCCAGGCGGACGAAGCGCAGCGCGGCCTGATGCCATCGCGGGTCGAGCCGGACCAGGCCCGGATCCCCGAGGTATTCGAAGGCGCGCTCGGCGCGGCCGGGCGGCAGGAAGCGGAGCACGGTGGTGGTCCGCAGGCCAAGGTGCGCCAGCGCAGGGCGGATCGAGAATGCGGCGCTGTCCGAGCCGATGGAATACTCCAACAGCACGTCCAGCAACGCCTGCTGCCAGATCAGCTCGGTGGTGCCCGGGAGCGGCGGTCCGGTGACGTGCGCCAGGGCATCTTGGTAGCGGGCAAACGACCGATCGGACGGGAGCGACACCCGGGCGGCGAGGATCTGCCCCGCTCCCAGCCGCGTGGCGCCCTCGTACACCTCCAGGTAGCCCGCGATCCAGAGCCGGGCCGCGTCTCGCAAGAGCGAATCGGCCGCCGCGATCTCGAGATACCCGGGCCCGCGCACCGGCCACGGAATGTCGCGCATGGCCTCGAGCGGCACCCGCACCAGCAGGCGCAGCCGGTCCGCCTCCGGCTTCACGAACATCCGGACGATGACGGTGGCCGGAATGTCGTGCGCCGGCCCCGAGGCTGGCCACCCGATCAGGAGCGCCGTCGCCAGCCCCACCACTCTGGACGAACGCCGTGCGACGGAGTTAGTTAGCTGCACGGAATCCCACCTTCTGCGACGGGAACCAGTATACACTCGACCGGTTCGCGCCACAGGGGTTTCGCATCCAGACAAGGAGCGCTTCGATGAGGCCAACGCGCAATCTCGTGTTCGGTGGGAGCCTGGGCGCGGTGATCCTGGCCCTGGGCGTGGGACAGGCCGCCCTGCGGGCGGCGACCGATCAGCAGGCGGTCGACGCCCCCCTGTTCGAGGTGGATCCCTTCTGGCCCAGACCGCTCCCCAACCACTGGATTCTGGGCTCCGCCATCGGCGTCGGGGTGGACTCCAGGGATCACGTGTTCATCATCCACCGGGGGGACCCCACGCTCAACCAGCGGACCGAGGCGGGGGCTGCGCGGACACCGCCCATCGCCGAGTGCTGCGCGGCGGCTCCTCCCATTCTCGAGTTCGACCCCGAGGGCAACCTGGTGAACTCCTGGGGCGGCCCCGGCACAGGGTACGTCTGGCCCTCGTCCAACCACGGGATCTCCATTGACCACAAGGACAATGTCTGGATCGGCGGCAACGGCACCTGTCCCAATGACTCCACCGACCCCGCCTGCCCCGCCGGCACCATCGACTCGCACCTGCTCAAGTTCACGCACGACGGCAAGCTCATGCTGCAGATCGGCCTGCCGCATCAACGCACCAACAGCGCCAGCATGACCAGCTTCGGCCGGGTGGCCAAGATCGCGTTCGATCCGGCGGCCAACGAGGCCTACCTGGCAGACGGGTACAGCAACAAGCGCGTCGCCGTGGTGGACATGGATAGCGGCAACCTCAAGCGGTTCTGGGGAGCGTACGGCAGGACGCCAGTGGACACCAACATGGGCCCGTACAACCCCGACGCACCGCTGGCGCAACAGTTCCGTAACCCAGTCCATTGTGCCGAGCCGGCCAACGACGGCCTGGTGTACGTCTGCGACCGTCCCAACGACCGGATTCAGGTGTTCCGCAAGGACGGCTCATTCGTCAAGGAGCAGCGCATCGCGCCGCGGACGCTGGGGGACGGGTCGGTGTGGGACATCGCCTTCTCCCGGGATGCGGCCCAGCGGTACCTGTATCTGGCGGATGGGAAGAACGAGCGGATCTACGTCATCGAGCGGCAATCATTGGAGATCTTGTACACCTTCGGCGACGGCGGGCGCCAGCCGGGACAGTTCTTCGGCGTGCACAGCATCGCCACCGACTCGAAGGGCAACATCTATACCACCGAGACCTACGAGGGCAAGCGCCTTCAGAAGTTCGCGTTCAAGGGCATGGGCCGGGTGCCGCGGGGCAGCCGCGGCGTGCCGTGGCCGCGTCGCTAGACGGGCTGGGAGCCCGCTAGGCGTCGTCCATGGCCGTCACCATCCTGGCTATTGGTCTGCTGGTCTTCTTCGGCCATTTCCTGGCCGGGTTCTTCGAGCGTACCAAGGTCCCGGACGTGCTGGTGCTGATGCTGGCCGGCATCCTGCTGGGCCCGGTGTTCCACGTCGTGTCGGCGGAGGACTTCGGCAAAGTGGGACCGGTGTTCACCACCCTGGCCCTGATCATCATCCTGTTCGAGGGTGGTATTCACCTGAACGTTCGAGCCCTGGGCGCCGCCGCCGCCGACACGCTGTCCGTGTCACTCAGCACCATGGCGATTACCTCGCTGCTGGTGGCGCATCT
Organism: Gemmatimonadales bacterium; assembly: GCA_035287045.1. Classification (GTDB taxonomy): domain Bacteria; phylum Gemmatimonadota; class Gemmatimonadetes; order Gemmatimonadales; family GWC2-71-9; genus JACPAP01. The sequence goes on from DATECF010000112.1 coordinate 15,139, forward strand.
GGCGGACCTGCTGCTCCCCATCGACTTCACCTCCGCGTTGTTCATCGGCTTCGTGTTGGGAGGCACGTCCTCCGCGGTGGTCATTCCCCTCATTCGCGTGCTCAAGCTCAACGCCGGCCCCAGTACGGTGTTGTTTCTCGAATCCGCGGTGACGGATATCCTGGTCATCGTCCTGGCGTTGGGGATGCTCCAGGCCATGTCCGCCCAGGCGGGTGACGCGGCCGCGGCTGCGGCTGGCAGCGGAAGCCTGCTGGGCCAGATCGGGGGGTCGTTCCTGGTGGCCGGGCTGGTGGGGCTGGCGGGAGCGTTGATCTGGTCCGCCGTGTTGGACAAGGTGCGCCAGGTACCCAACACGGTGTTCACCACGCTGGCCTATGTCTTCATTCTCTTTGGGCTCACGGAGCTGTGGGGCTACAGCGGCGCCATTGCCGCCATGACCTTCGGCATTGTGACCGCCAACCTGCCGAACGTTCCCCAACGGGTTGTGGGAAGGATCTTCTCGTTCCGGTTCGTCGCGTTCCAGGAACACGAGCGGGCCTTCTTTGGCGAGGCGGTGTTCCTGGTCAAGACCTTCTTCTTCGTGTACCTGGGGGTCTCCATCACGTTCGCGGACTGGCGTGCGGTGATGATCGGGTTGCTGCTGGGCGTGATCGCGTTCCCCGCCCGCGCCCCGGTGGTGCGCCTCCTGGCGAGCCCGTCTACCACCTCCCGCCGGGACGCCGGCCTGATGACCGCGCTGGTGCCCAAAGGGCTAGCGGCAGCCGTGCTCGCGTCCCTCCCCGCCCAGGCGGGACTGCCGGGAGGGGAGGCCATTCAGGGAACCGTGTATGCCGCGATCTTTTTCAGTATAGTGACCTGCGCGGTGCTGGTGTTCGTGGTCGAGCGGGGGCTGGCGGACGGTGTGCTCCAGCTGTGGTTGCGCAAGTTCCCCCGGGAGATCGGAGTCGCCGCGCCCGCTGGACCGCTGCAAGGGCCGCAGGAACGGACCCCCGAGCCGGTGGCGCCCTCCGACACTCCCTCGCCCCCGCCGGCGGAGCCCTCTTCGTAGTTGACGGCACTTCGCGCTCTTCCAATGCGCCGATGAGCCGGACCGCCACCAGGGCGATCGCGAAGCTCAGCCACGCGCCCACACCCGCAACCACGGCGACCGCGACACCCGCCACCGCGGCCAGCGGCATCCCGCTGGAGACTTATGGAGAAGCGTCAACGTGGGGAACGGCGAAGGCCAGCCCGTGGCCACCAGCGGGTGGGTGGTGTCCGCCGGGTTGAGGGCCCAGGTGAAGTCTCTGCGTCCAGGGGGAGCTAGCGTCCCACCGTCACCACGGCGCCCGCCTGCGGAACGTTGACGTAGCTCACCAGGGCCGCGATCTCGCCCTCCGACAGACCCAGAGCGGGCATCACCGACTCCTGGCCGGCGCCCACTCGGAACGCCGCCGGGTTCGCCAGCTTCTGGGCCAACCACTCGACCGGGAACTGCCGGCCCGTCAGCGCCGGGCCGACCGGAATGACCTTGCGGTCCGCCAGCTGGGCGTCGTCCAGCTTCGCGTGGCACGTCACGCAGCCCGCCGCCACGAAGAGATGGCGGCCGCGGTCGGGGGCGGCCAGCGACGCCGGCTTCTCTCCCCGGGTAACCACGCGGATGGGCACCAGCGTCACCTCCGACCCGTGCCAGTCGGCGTCAATCGTAACCTCGACCATTCCGCCGTCTTCCGGCGTGATCGTCGCGACATACCGGCCAGGCGCCTCCGCCCGCACCGCGCTGAATCGCTGCTTCTTGGAGAGCCACCCGCTGCCCGCCTTCTTCAACGTGACCGTGGGTGAGCGGTCGTTCATCAGCTCCCGGCCGTGCTGGCGGATATCGAACACCAACTGGGTCGGTGTCCCGATCTCGAGATACTCCGGCAGCTGCCGCACGGTGATAACCGTCCACCCGCCAAACGGTCCCGGTAAGGCCGGAACCATCAGCAGCGCGATCGCGCACATCCCCAGTGTGTGACGCATGGAATCCCTCGCTCTTTCTAGTTGATCGTCCAGTCCCACAGCCGGCGCGCGGTGCGGGTCCACCAGGATTGGGCCTCTTCGGACCACATGGGGCTCAGGTCCCTCCGCCAGCGCTCGAGCATTGGACGTTGGAGGGCCAGGATTCCTTCCCTGGTGACGCCGGCGGGCGGATCGGAGAGCTCGGCGAGGCGCTGGTACACCGGTTGGCGCAGCTCCGGACCCACTCGCTGGAGCAGGTGCCACAGGGTGATGCCGCTCTGACGGCGCAGCGTGATGAACTCGGACGGCCCGTGCAACCCGGCGGAGAGCAGCTCCAGGTCCGCCGCGTCGCCGGTTCCCGCCTCCAGGCGACGCAGCGCGGCCCTCGCGTCCGCTGGCAGCTCAGGCGCATACGGCGTGCCCGGCCGTCCGCCCACGGCGACCTCCGCGACCAGCCCGGCCGGCACCAGCGAAACGGCGTCGCCCTGCTTCAACTCCACCCAGCCGGCGGTGACGTGGAGGCGGCTGGTGCCGGCCGAGTCCACTTCCAGCGTGTAGGCGCAGCCCAAGTCGGTCGCCAGCACGGACGGGGTGCGCACCAAGAACAGCCGCGGCGGCGCGGAGATCACCACCTGGAGGCGGCCCCGCTCGAGGGTCAAGCGATGCTGGGTCCACCCACCCCGATCCAGGTGCACTCGGCTGTTGGGCCCCACTTCGGCCGTGCCGATGCGCCCCACAGACAACTCCGCCTTGGAGAAGGCATCCGTCACCAGCCACTCGCCGGCGCCCAGCCTGTCCCCACTGGTCAACGCAGCGCCCGCGATGGTGGGGGTGCCGGTCACCGGCACCACCACCCAGGCGGACGGTGCGCGATACCAACGAAAGACGCCACCCAGCGAACCGGTGACGACCGCCAGCACCACGGCGGCGGCCAAGAGCCAGCGTGGCACCGGTCGCTGGAGCGGCGGCAGGGAACGTGTCGGCTCGGGGGACTCGAGCGCCGTCTGGATACCTTCCCAGAGCGTTGCCGGGGCCTTGGACACGGGCAGGCGCCGGAGCAGCCGCTCCACGTCTTTCGGGTCAAGACTCTGCGGCATGGCTGCCTCCCTGGAGGCCGGAGCCGGTGGAACGCAAATGCGCGAGATTCCGGGCCAGGATCGCGTGGGCCCGGCTCAGGCGAGAAGCGACGGTTCCGGCCGTGACCCCGAGCGCCTGCGCAATCTCGTCATATGACAGATCGTCGTAGTACCGGAGCAGTACCGCGATCCTGAGTCGGGGCGACAGGCGGCGCACCGCCTGCGTCACGTCGGTGTCCGGGTCCTGCGGCTCGGCGGCGGGCGCGGTGGGATGGATCGCCGGCGGCAGGTTTCCGAACAGCAGCAGCCGCTTTCGGCGCCGCAGCTCGTCCAGGCAGGCGTTGGTGACGATCCGATACAACCAGGTGGAAAGCCGCGCGTCCTGCCGGAACGACGGAGCGGCCCGAAACACCTTCACGAAGACCTCCTGGGTCACGTCCTGGGCCGCGGCGTGCTCGCCCCTCAGGAAATGCAGGGCGATGGAAAAAACGCGGTCCCGATATCGCTCGAAGACGGCGCGTTGCGCCGACGGGTCGCCCCGGCGGCAGCCTTCGAGGATGTCGGCGTCGAGCTCGGGCTCCGCCACCGGGACCGTCCCCATTCTCGTGGAATTGGACGCGGCTGGGAGGGAAATCCTTCCCTTCAGCCGAGCCGCTTCTTGAACAGCGCGATCTGCGCGCTGTGCTCCCGCTTGTGACCGTAGAAGCTGTACACCACGAAGTCGTCCAGGGAGTACTCCTTCCCGTACCAGGGCAGCGTCCCGTTCTCCCGGCATTGCTCCGGGGGGATGCGCGCCGCGAGCGCCATGACCTTCGCGTGCGTGTCCTGATACTCCGTGAGCACCTGAGCGGGGGATGTGGCTTTCCGCTTCGCCACCTGGTCGTCGTTGAACTGCTTGCTGGTGCGGAACTCGTCGAGATAGGGCGTGGGCCCGCCATCGAGCAGCTCGTTGAGCACGTCCACCAGCATGTGCTCGAACGACGTGAGGTGCGCGACGACGTCTTTGACCGACCAGACGCCGCACACCCCTTCCTGGTCCCATGCCTTGTCGGGCAGCCCATCCACCACGTTGAGCACTGTTTGGTGACCGTACTTGAGGATGTCGCTCAGGTTCATGGAGCCTCCGAGGGATGACCTGTGTGCCGACCATCTTCTCCCGCGCGCCCCACCTCCGCCAGAGGGCGGCTCCGGGACGCTCTCACGCGCCGTCGCGAGCCGGACTATCGTTTCTCCATGACCGACAGCGCTGCGTTTCGCCGTGACGCCCACGCCGCCGTCGATTGGGTGGCGGACTATCTGGAGCACATCGAACAGCATCCGGTGTTTCCTCGCATCCAGCCGGGCGAGACCCGCTCGCGCCTTCCCACCCACGCGCCCGAAGCCGCCGAGCCGTTCGATGCCCTGCTGGCCGACTTGGACCGCGTCGTGCTGCCGGGGATCACCCACTGGCAGTCACCCACGTTCTTCGGCTACTTCCCGGCCAACGGTTCCGGCCCGGCCATCATCGGTGACCTGATCTCCGCCGGGCTGGGGGTGCAGGGGATGATGTGGGCCACCAGTCCCGCCGCGACCGAGCTGGAGACCCACGTGCTGGACTGGATGGTGGACCTGCTGGACCTGCCGGAGCGGTTTCGGTCCACGGGCCAGGGTGGCGGCGTCATCCAGGACACGGCATCCAGCGCGTCGCTCGTGGCCCTGCTGACGGCGCGGGAGCGGAAGACGGGATTTGCCGCCAATCGCGTGGGCGTGAAGGGCACGCTCACCGCGTACGCCTCGAGCCAGGCCCATTCATCGATCGAAAAGGCCGCGGGGATCGCCGGGATCGGACGCGAGCATCTGCGGCTCATTGCCGTGGACCACACCTATGCCCTGCGGCCGGAAGCGCTGGAGCAGGCCATCCGGGCAGACGTCGCCGCCGGCCACACGCCGTTTTTTGTGAGCGCCACGGTCGGCACGACGTCGTCCACGGCCATGGACCCGGTCAGGGCGATCGGCGAGATCTGCCGCCGGTACGACCTGTGGCTGCACGTGGACGGGGCCTACGCGGGCAGCGCGGCCGTGTGCCCCGAGTTCCGCTGGATCCACGATGGCCTCGACCTGGCCGACAGCTACTGCTTCAACCCGCACAAATGGTTGCTCACCAACTTCGACTGCGACTGCTTCTACCTGGCCGACCGCGCGGCCCTGATCCAGACGCTGAGCATCCTGCCCGAATACCTGCGCAACCAGGCGACCGAGTCGGGCGCCGTGTTCGACTACCGCGATTGGGGCATCCCGCTGGGCCGCCGGTTCCGCGCGCTTAAGCTCTGGTTCGTGATTCGCGCCTACGGGGCGGAGGGGCTCCGCCGGCACATCCGAAAGGGCGTGGCGCTGGCGCAGGAGTTCGCGAGCTGGGTGCGGGCCGACGATCGCTTCGAACTGTGCGCCCCCGCCCCACTCAGCCTGGTGTGCTTCCGGCTCAAGGGCAGCGACGCGGCCAACGAGCGTCTGCGCGACGCGCTCAACGGGTCGGGCAAGATGTACCTGATTCACACCAGGCTGGGCGGCAAGCTGGTGCTGCGGCTGGCGATCGGCGGGACCCACACGGAGCGGCGGCACGTGGAGCGGGCCTGGGAGCTGATTCGGAGCGCTGTGGCAGGATTGCCAGGTCGCGACCTGCGCGTAGATTGAGCCGCCGGTCCTCAAACCCTCCCATCAGGGGACACACCATGGCACGACGCTACATGAGTCCTGGTCTGTTCGGCACGGCTGCGGTGGCGATCGTCTTGATGCTCCCGACGCCTTCCGACGCCCAGCAGGCTCCAACCCCGGCGCGGGGCAACGTCCCCGGCGAATGGCGCGTCTGGGGCGCCGATGCGTGGAGCAGCCGCTACTCCCCGCTGGATCAAATCAACGCCTCGAACTTCAACGCCCTCGAGGTCGCCTGGCAGTGGCCGGCGGCGGCGTTCGGCGCGGACGAGTACTACCGGACCACGCCCCTCTATGCCAATGGCCGGCTCTTCACGGTCACCTCAACCCGCCGGGTCGCGGTCGCCCTCGATCCGGAACGGGGTGAAGCCCTGTGGATGTGGCGCCTGGATGAAGGGATCCGGTGGCAGAAGGCGCCGCGGCAGTTCGCGGGGAGGGGGCTCACGTACTGGACCGACGGGCGGGAGGAGCGGGTCCTCGTGGTGACGCCGGGGTATCACCTGGCATCGCTCGACGCCAAAACCGGCATCCCGGACCCCAGGTTCGGGAAGAACGGCGTCGTGGACCTGATGGACGGTCTGGGGCTCCCGCTGGTCCCGCTGGCGGTTGATGATACGGGGTCGCTCGTCATCAGCGACGCCGCACCGTACCGTCGCGCGCGTCCCGGCGAGAAGTGGGACCCGGTCACCAAGACCGGCGCCGACGGCACCATCGGCATTGATCCGGCCTACGGCCAGATCGCCAACAGCTCGCCCGCCATCATGGTGAATGACGTGATCGTGGTGGGCAATTCCTCCATTCACGGTTACTACCCGATTCGCGTTCGCAACCTCCCGGGGTACATCCGGGGCTTCGACGTCCGCACCGGCAAACAGCTCTGGCTGTTCAACCTGGTCCCGCAGCCGGGCGAGTTCGGCGCCGACACCTGGAAGAACGGCTCCAAGATCGGGACCGAAGGCGTGGGCAAGAACGACGCCTGGGCCACGTATTCCGCGGATCCGGAGCTGAACCTGGTGTACATCCCGGTGGGCATGCCGCTTATGGACGAATACGGCGGGCACCGTCCGGGCAACAATCTCTTCGGCAACAGCATCGTCGCGATTGACGCGAAGACGGGCCAGCGGCGCTGGCACTTCCAGATGGTGCACCACGACATCTGGGACTACGACACGCCCATGGCGCCCAACCTGCTGGACGTCACCATCGACGGCCGGCCCAGGAAGATCATCGCGCAGACCACCAAGCAGGGCTGGATGTACGTGTTCGACCGGGCCACCGGAGAGCCGGTGTGGCCCATCGTCGAGACCCCCGTGCTCCAGAGCGAGGTGCCGGGTGAGCAGACCTGGCCCACGCAGCCCATTCCCTCCCGGCCCGCGCCCTACGCGCACCAGGGGCTCGAGCAGGAAGACCTGATTGACTACACGCCGGCCATCAGAGACTCGGCGCTCAAGGTCGCGCGGCAGTGCCGCATGGGGCCGTACTACATCCCGGCGCAGCCCGCGGACGGCACGGGGCCGAGCGGGCTGGGATGCTCGTGGTACGCACCGGGCGCGAGCGGCGGCGTCAACATCGACGGCGGCGCGGCGGTGGATCCGGAGACCGGCATGATGTATGTGGGGTCGCAGAGTGGGCTGTCCATTATTCGGGTGCAGAAGGACCCCTGCTCCGAGTTTCGCTACAGCTCGCCGCGCGACAACTGCGGTCTCCTGGGCGCCCTCCCGACCCCGCCGGGGTACTCCCCACCGAGCGGCGGTCGCGGCGGCGGCTTCGCGGGTCGGGCGGGGATGTCCACCATTGCGGGCGTGTCCATCTTGAAGCCGAAGGAGCTGGGCGGGATCACCGCCTACGACATGAAGACCGGCGAGAGGGCGTGGTGGATTCCCAACGGCACCATGGTCCCGGTCAGCAGCAACAGCCCGCTCTTCGCCGGTGTGAACCTGCCGCCCCAGCCCGGCCGGGGGCAGGCGCAGATCATCGTCACCAAGACCCTGCTGATCTACGGCACCGGGCGGAACGGCCAGGACGACCCGCCGGGTCTGTACGCCGTGGACAAGGCGACCGGCAAGCACGTAGGCACGGTGCGGATTCCGTCGCGCACCACCGCGATGCCGATGACGTTCATGCACCAGGGCCGGCAGCACATCGTGTTCGCCACCGGCGCCGGCGCCGGCACCGCCCTGGTGGCGATGAGGCTCCCGGCGAAGTAGGACGCGCTTGGACCAACCCGAGCGCCGCGAGGAGGGCGGCGAGGAGTTCACCAGCCTCCTTCGTTACACCCTGGCCGGATATGTCGCGGGGCTGGTACTCGGCGTTGGGCTGGATCGTCTTGGGCTTCAGCGGAGCGGACTGGGCCAGTGGGCGGTGCGGACGGTTGCGGGGGAAGGCGAAAGCCTGTTCGAGGGGTTCTTCGCCTTCCGCCAGCGCCTCAAAGGCGGCCCGGCTTCCATGGCGGAGGCGTACGGCTGGGGCAAGCTCCTGGGAATGGCCTTCCCGTGGATGGTGGACGCCGCGAGCCGCGCCGTGGGCCTGGACGTCTACGCGCCGGCGGCATTCTACATACCGTACTTCTACGCCATGTCCGACCAGATCGGCGCCAACATCTCCGGGTTCGTGTTCCTCAGGCGGGCGTCGGCATCGTGGGGCACCGCGCTGCGGCGTTACGCCGCCCACCCGGTCATGCTGGCGAGCCTCGCCGTGATTCTGGCCGTGCCTATTGGGTTGGGGGTGGTGCGGCTCGCCGGATTCAGCCCCACGACGCAGCTTCGCACCGCGCTGGAGACCGTGGCCGCCAATCTTTGTTGGGTGCCGCCATTGGTGGGGTGGCTCCGTGCGCGGCGAGCGGCGGTTACAACTTGAAGAGCGCCACTCTCCCGATCCTTCCGGAGGCTCGATGTCCCTGGTGTTGTTCTTGCGAGCGGTCAACGTGGGAGGCCACCAGGTCTTCCGGCCCAGCCTCCTGGCCAGGGAGCTGGCACACCTCGGCGTGATCAACCTGGGCGCCGCGGGCACTTTCGTCGTTCCGGGCTCGGTCTCGCAGAAGACCCTCCGGACCGAGGTCGTCCGGCGACTGCCGGTCCCCGCCGAGCTGATGATTTGCCCCGGACGCGAGGTGGTGGACCTGGTGGCGCAAGACCCGTTTCCCGTCGCACGCCCCGACCACGACGTGCGCCGCTTCGTCAGTGTGATGGCCAAGCGTCCGCCCAGGACTCCGTCCCTTCCGTTGACTCAGCCGGCCGGGATGCGATGGCAGGTGAAGATCGTGGGCGTCTCCGGGAGATTCGCCCTGAGCATCTATCGGCGCGTGGGGCCGTCGTCCGTGGATCTCAACGGCCTGGTCGAGAAGCATTTCGACGTGAGCGCCACCACCCGTAGCTGGACCACGATGTCCAAGATCAAGGACATGCTGGAACGCGGGCGTACCGCCTCATGAGGCAGCGGCACCAACCGCTGCCCTTCTGCCCCCTCCTGCCCCTCCTACCCCCGTGTATCTTCCGCGGGAAACCAACGAAGGAAGGCCGATGACCAAGAAATCCCAGGCGCCCAAGCAGCCACGCCAGAAGCCAGAAACGTTGAGGCTTCGGGACCTCTCGCCCAGCCTGACCGTCAGCGATCTCCAGGCCAGCATCGCCTGGTACCGGGACGTCGTTGGGTTCATGGTGGGTGAAAGCTGGGAGCACGGTGGGAAGATGGCGGGGGTCTCGCTCAAAGCCGGCAACGTCTATCTCAACCTCTCGCAAGATGACTGGGCCAAGGGCCGGGACCGGGTCAAGGGCGAGGGGGTTCGACTGTACTTGGCCACGGCACAGGACCTTGATGAGATCGCCACGACGATCAAGGCACGCGGCGGCACGCTGGCCTCGGAGCCCGCCGACCAACCATGGGGCGCGCGGACGTTCAACCTGGTGGATCTGGACGGCTACAAACTCACATTCTCGTCGACCTGAGCCGCAAAGGCGTCCAAGGTCGTGTCCTGGCAGCGGACATCCTCACACGGGAGATGTCATGAAGAAGAACATGGGCACCGCGGACCGCGTGATCCGCACGGCCATCGCCCTCGTCATCGCGACCCTGTACCTCACGGGCCGGATCAGCGGGACCCTGGCGATCGTCCTTGCCGTTGTGGCAGCGGTATTCCTCATCACCAGTTCCGTCGCCTTCTGTCCGGGCTACCTGCCGTTCGGCATCTCGACACGCAAGGCGCCGCCCAACCCTCCACAGACCTGACGGTCTCATGACGACGCGCCGACGTTTCCTGGCCGACCTGGCCGGCTATTCGACGCTGTGCGCCGGAGTCCCAACCCTCTGGCGCGTCACCCGCCGTCCTCGGCTGGCGGATGATCCGTTTCAGCTAGGCATCGCCTCCGGCGATCCCTCGCCGACCGGCGGCGTGCTCTGGACCCGGCTGGCGCCCCGGCCGCTCGAGCCCGAGGGGGGCATGGACGGCCAGCGCGTCGCCGTGGAGTGGATGCTGGCGGACGACGAGACGTTCGCCCGAGTGATCCAGCGGGGCCGGGCCACGGCGGCGCCGGAGCTGGGATACTCGGTGCACGTGGACGTGGAGGGACTGTCGCCAGACCGCTGGTACTTCTACCGCTTCGCCACCGGCGACGCGACCAGTCCGGTCGGCCGGTTGCGCACCGCACCGGCCGATGGCGCCTCCTCCCCGCTTCGGTTCGCGGTGGCGTCATGCCAGCACTACGAAAACGGGCTCTACACCGCCTACCAGCACATGGCACAGGAGGAGCTGGACCTGGTGGTGCACCTGGGCGACTACATCTACGAATACGGTCCGGCAGAGGGGCGCGTACGACGGCACGCCAGCACCGAGGTCCGCACGCTGGAGCAGTACCGCGGGCGCTACGGGCAGTACAAGTCCGACCCCTTCCTTCGCACCGCGCACGCGCGATGCTCCTGGGTCCTTACCTGGGACGACCATGAGGTGGACAACAACTACGCCGGCCTCGTGGGCGAGAACGGCATGGAGTCCCAGGAGCAAATGCGGGAGCGCCGGGCGGCGGCGTACCAGGCGTGGTGGGAGCACCAACCGGTGCGACTCCCGCGCGCCACCTCATGGGCCGACCTCACCGTTCGCCGCTCGCTGGCATGGGGCTCGCTGGCGCGGTTCTGGGTGCTGGACACGCGTCAGTACCGGGACGATCAGGCGTGCGGCGACGGCAATGCCCGTCGCGTCCCCTGTGGCGATTGGGCCGACCCCGGGCGCAGTCTCCTCGGCGCGGCGCAGGAGCAGTGGCTCGCGGAGGGCCTAGGCGCCTCGCGAGCCCGCTGGCAGGTGCTGGCTCAGCAGGTCATGATGGCGCCGTTCGACTCCGCCGCCGGTGAACCCGTGGAAGTGGCCATGGACCCCTGGTCCGGCTACCCGGCGGCGCGTGACCGCCTGCTCACCACTGTTGGCGAGCGAGCGCCGGGGCGAACCGTGGTGCTGACCGGCGACATCCACTCCCATTGGGTGAACGACTTGAAACAGGGGTTCGATCGGCCCGACCGGCCCGTGGTCGCCACGGAGTTCGTGGGTACGTCCATTTCCTCCGGCGGCGACGGGATAGACGAATGGCCCCAGTTGGCGCGGGCGCGGAGTGAGAACCCGCACGTCAAGTGGCAGAACGCGCGGCGCGGCTACGTGCGCTGCGACGTCACGGACCGCGAGTGGCGGGCCGAGTATCGAACCGTGCCGTTCGTCACACGGCCGGGCGCGCCGGTGGAGACGCCGACGCGCTGGCAGCTGGCGCACGGTCGAGCCGGGGTGGAGCGGTTGTAGCCCGGCGCCGCGTCAGTCGCAGGACTGACACTTATGGTTGTTCTTGGCCCCCATCCCTTCGAGCAGCGCGATCGTCTCCGGGAACGGCTGCACCCGCTGCTGCGGACCGTTGGCCATGTCCACCGTCGTCTGCCCGCGGCGGCTCACGGCCAGCACGTCGGCGCCCTGCTCCACGAGGAATGTGATCATCTCGTTGTCCCCGCGGGCGGCGGCGTTGTGGACCGCGTTGAAGCCCTCGTGATCGCGGACGTTCACGTCCACGTTGAGCTCATTCACGAGATACGTGACCGCCGGCAGCCACCCGTCGGGCACATGCCGATGCTGCTGGCCCACCCGCGACGTGCCGTACCCCACGCCTGAGGCGGCGTGCAGCGGATGGACCGCGGGCCCGCCCACCGGCACCGGAGGCAGGCCGCTGGGATCGGGCTTGTCGGCCTCGGTGCTGTCCCGCGAACGGTTCGCGGCCCCGGGGAATCGGCCTTCCGCCGGCTTGAGGGTGGGGATGTTGGGATCCGCCCCGTACTTGACCAGCAGGCGCATGGCCGCGACGTCCACCGCATACGCGGCCCGCCAGAACGCCGTGGCCCCCGAGTAATCCACGCCCATCCGCCCGGCGTTATACGCCGCGTACCAGATGTGCATCGTGAGACGGGCGTTGGGATCGGCCCTCGCCTTGAGCAACGCTTCCATCAGCTCGAGATACGTCGTTTGCTGCTGCTGCCACGCGGTGGGCTGGGGGTACCAGGTCCGCAGGGCCCACTCGCAGTTGATCGCGGCGAAGAGCGGCGCCGCGCCGTCGTCGCTGGCGAGGTTGGGATCGGCGCCGCGCTCGAGCAGCTCCATCGCCAGATCGTAGTTCCCATTGATAATGGCGATCAGCAACGGGCTGGTGTGGTCACCCTCGGTCACCTGGTTGACCTCGGCCCCGGCGTCGAGCAGCAGGCGGACCGCTTCCGCCTGGCCGTCCCGGGCCGCGTAGTGGAGCGCGGTGAGTCCGCCCTGCCGGCCGACCCAGTCCTCGTACCGCAAGGGCCGGGGACCCGATGCTCGCGCAGCGGTGCTGTCCGGCGCGGTGGGAGAATCCGGATCCGGCGCCTGCGCGCCCGCAGCAGGCCGCGCGGCCCCACCCCGGGCTCCGTCGGCTGGCGGCTGCCCCTCGGCCGGCCCTTTGGCTGCCGCGATCACGCGGTCCCGGCGACGGCGCTCGACGTCGTCCGCCCGCGCCCGCTCCACATAGTCCACCACCCTGGAGGCCACCCGGATATCCGCCCCGGCCCGGAGCAGCGTCTTCATCGCCTCCAGACGGCTGCCGGCCGCGGCGAGCATGAGGGCCGTCCGACCGCCGTGAGCATCCCGGGCATTGACGTCGGCGCCGCGCGCGAGGAGGGCCTTGATGGCGTCCGGCCGACCGGCCATCGCCGCGAAGTGCAGCGCGCTCGCGCCGGTGGAGGTAACGGCGTTGGCGTTGCTGCCTGCCTCCAGGAGCGCGCGCACCGCCTCGTCGGCGCCTTCCTGGCTCGCCAGGTGCAAAGGCGTGTACCCGCCCAGACGGGTGGTCGCCTCCCGGTTGGCCCCGGCGTAGAGCAGTAGCTGTAGCAGGTCGACGTCGCCGTTCTTCGCCGCCCAGTGCAGCGCCGTCATGCCGTCACCCTGCGCCGCGTTCACGTCGGCGCCCTGCCGCAGCAGGGTCCGCACGGTCTCCACGTCGCCCCGCTGCGCGGCATCGGCCACCGGCGATTCGGGCGCCGGCGCCGCCGCCATCAGTCCAAGAAGTAGGACAACGGCTCTTGTCATGCGGTCCTCCCCGAATTCACCGCCGCCGTGGCGGTAAGTCCGGTTCACGCGGTAAACGAGAAATCCCCGGTGCTGTCGCCGAAGCTCGTCATGTCGTTCCGACCCAGCTTGTGCAGCAGGGTCAGCATCACGTTCGCCATGGCGGTGCCATCCGGCGCCTTGATGTGCTCGCCGCCTTTCAGCTGCCCGTTGGCACGGCCCACCAGGAACAAGGGGCACCGCTTGTGATTGTGCAGGTTCGAATCGCCCATCGGCGACCCGTAGATGAGCAGGGTTTTGTCGAGCAGGTTCTGCTCACCTTCCATGGTGGTCTTCAACTTCTCCAGGAAGTACGGCACCATGCTCACGTGATACTCGTTGATCCTGGCGAACTCCAGGACCCGCTTCTCCTGCCCCCCGTGGTGCGACGCCGGGTGGAAGGCGCTGCCCACGCCACTCTCGGGATACACGCGGCCCGATCCGTCGCGCCCCAGCTTGAAGGAAAACACCCGGGTGGTGTCCGACAGGAACGCCAGCACCTGGAGGTCGAACATCAGCTTGACGTGCTCCGCGAACGAGTCCGGGACGCCGGCCGGCGCCTCGGGCATCGCACGGGGCTCGCCGCTGGTGTTGTGGGTCTCAATCCGCTGAATCCGTCGCTCGACTTCCCGGATGTTGTCCAGGTACTGGTCCAGACGCTGCCGGTCGAGCGGCCCCACCTGCCGCTTGAGCCCGGACACTTCGTCCATGAACCAGTCCAGAATGCTCCGATCCAGCCGCCGCCGGGCCGCGCGCTGCTCCGGCGTCCCGCCAGCGCCGAACAGCTGCTCGAAGGCGGCCCGCGGGTCCCGGATCATGGGCAACGGCTCGGTGGGCGACGCCCAGCTGATGGTGTCCGTGTAAACGCAGGCGTAGCCGTACGCGCACCCGCCGGCCTGATCCACGTTCTCGATACACAATTGCATCGACGGAATGGGCGTGTCCTGGCCAAAGCGTTGCACGTAGAGCTGGTCCAGCGACGTGCCCACGTACACGTCCGACCCCTCGGTCTGCTTGGGATGCGCCTGGGTCAGGAAGGTGGCGCTGGAGCGGAAATGGTCGCCGCCGATCTCCTGCGGGGTCACCGCCTCCGCCGGGCGTACGTCGGTGTTGCTGATGATCGTGAGGTAGTCCCGGAACCGCTCCAGCGGTTTGAGACTGGAGGGGCTGAGATCGAACTCCCGCCCCGCCGCCGCCGGCGCCCACAGGTGGCGGCCGGCGCCCAGCTCATTGCTCCCGGCCGCCCCGTGCACCATCTCGATACACACCAGCCGGGTGGGAGACTGAGCGCCTCTCCCCCGCGTCACCAACGACGTCGGCAGCATCGCGTCCAGCAAGGGAAGGCTGATGACCGCGCCGGCGGCGTCTCGCAAGAAGGTGCGCCGCGGAATGTGCTTACCCGTGAGGAGCTCCATGCTCAGTTGCCTCCGTCGTTGGTCGCGGCGGCGCGCTTCATTTGAAACGGCGCGCTGTGCACCACGCCCAGGATAAACGCCGACATCCGATAGTCCGTGGCCGCGGCGTCGCGGGCGATGGCGCGCACCGTCGGCATGTCGTACCACTCCAATCGCCGGCCCAATCCGTAGGCCAGGAGATTGGCGGTGAAGTTCCGGATGATGGGCTCCGGGCGCTTCAGCAGCGCCTGCCGCAGCTCCGTGGGGTTGGTGATGGGCGTGCCGTCGTACAGCTGCCCGCGGGTGTCGAGCGGCACCCCGTTTTCCTTGATCCGCCACTTGCCGGTGACGTCGAAGTTGTCGAGCGCCAGGCCGATCGGGTCCATGAACTGATGACAGGCGTGGCACACCGGATTCGCGCGGTGCTGCTCCATCCGCTCGCGGGTGGTGAGCAGGCGGCCCTCGGTCGCGGCATCCGTGGACTCGAAGGCGGGCACGTCGGGCGGCGGCGGGGGGGGAGGCGTCCCCAGCACCACCTCCATCACCCACTTGCCCCGGAGCACCGGCGAAGTCCGGTCGGCGTGCGACGTCAGCGTGAGAATGCTGCCGTGCCCCAGCAGGCCTTGGCGATCGGCGTTGGGGTACACCACGCGCCGGAACTCCGTCCCGGTAACGTCGGCCATCCCGTAGTGTCGGGCCAGGCGTTCGTTCACGAAGGTGTAGTCGGCCGTCAGCAGGTCCAGGACGCTCCGATCCTCGCGCACCAGATAGTGAAAGAACAGCTGCGTCTCGCGGTGCATCGCCTGGGCCAATGTCTGATCGAAGTACGGAAAGCTCAGGGCATCGGGATGGACCTTTTCCAGGTCCTGGAGCCGCAGCCACTGTGAGGCGAACCTCGTGGCCAGGGCTTCGGACCGCGGGCTGGCCAGCATCCGCCGCACCTGTGCATCCAGCGTCTCTCGACGCGACAGCTCCCCGCGACTGCCAAGCGCGATCAGCTCCCCGTCCGGCGGCGTGCCCCACAGGAAGAACGACAGCCGGGACGCCAGGTCGAGGTCGTTGATCCGGTAATCGGCGCCCCGGGCCAGGCGCGGGGGCGCTTCTTCCAGGCGGAAGATGAAATGCGGGCTGGCCAGGATCGCCTGGAGGGCCGTCCGGACGCCGCTCTCGAATCCGCCGTCGACCGCGCCCTGGTCGTAGAACCGCATCAACGCGTCCCGGTCCTTCTTCTCCAGCGGGCGCCGGTAGGCCTGCGTGGCCAGCCGGACGATGATGCTCTCGGCGCAAGGCCGCGCCTCGCCGGGAGACGTGGGGCGGCAGGTGAACATCTTCCGCCGGCTCGACGTCTCGGATACCCCGGTCGCCGCGAACGGTCCGACCACGCCGAGGTCTCGGAGGTGAGGCAGCGTGGTCACCCCATACCCCAACCCGATTTGCGTATCCGCCAGCGTGTGGTCCACCGGCGTGATCAGGTCGTCCACCGGACCCTCGAACCGCTTGAGGAACGCGGCCGTCACGCGGCGAGCACCGGCCCGCACGTGAATCGAGTCCGTGGTGAGCGTCATCCCGTTGGGATCCGATTCCGTGAGCCAGCGATCGATGTCCAGCGCCGCGACCCGGTCGCCGTCAATCGAGATTTCGAGCTGCTCGTTCAGCGCGGTGCGGCCATACAGCTCACCCTCCGGCGCCGAGTGGAGCATGACCTGGAACACGTACCGGCCGTCGGCCAGGAAGTTGTGGATCACCGAGACGCCCCCGCGGGTCCCGATGGGCGCGCCCGCGACCCAATCGAGCTGCGACGCGGTCCGCGGCACCTTGTAGATCGCCGAGGTTGGCCCGGCGTCCGGATCGCCCACGGCCATCCGGCTGATCTGCGCCGCCGCCCGGAGGTAGCCCTCCACCAGCGTGGCGGAAGGCATCTGGACGTCCGCGATGTTGTCGAAATTGGCACTCTTGGTATCGAGCGGCAGGAATTCGCCCGCATCGATCTCGAGGCCGAGAAGCTCCCGAATGGAAACTTGGTACTCCTCGCGATTGAGCCGCTGGAAGGTCCGCGTGCCGGGACTCGGCGCCGCCGCCGCGGCCTGGTCAAGTCGGCGCTCGATGGTCTCCACCAGCGCCAGCATGGTGTCGCCGCCGGGACGGGGTACGCCGGGCGGCGGCATCATGCCCGCGCGGAGCTTGCGAATCACTCGTTCCGCCACGTCCGGCTTCTGCTCCGCGTGCGCCACGTCGAACCCCGCCAGGGACAGATTCCCCGTGAGCGCCTGGTCGTTGTGGCACAGCAGGCAAAGCCCCTGGACCACTCGATTCAGGGCTTCTGAGGACACGGTATCCGGGGGGACCGAGGCGGTGACTGAAGAGACGGCAGGCAACGGGCGCGGGGCCACCGGCGTCACCCGATGATCCCTGGCGGCAACACCGACGGACAGGAGCGCCGCGCCCAGCAGCGGAGACGTCAGTCTGGTCATACGTGCCTCACGATCGCGTCCGGCATCGGACCTGCTGCGGCGGCGCCGCGACAGGATGGAGGGCCCGGTTTCGCGCGTCTTCCCGAGAAGGGAACTCTGCACAAAATGTGCCGAATTCCCATCCTTGGCCAGCCCCCGGGAAGCCGTCGCTCCCGCGTCTCGTCCGCCGGGGCGCCAGAGCCCCCCGACCGCTGGCGCCCGCCGGGAGGACGGGAAATAATAGGGTTTCAATCCCAGCCACACACGGCCCCGGAGGAATCCTGTAATGGCTACAACGAAGGCCACGACCGTCGCCCAGTACCTCGCCCAGTTGCCCGCCGAGCGGCGGGCGGCGCTGGCCCGCGTCCGGAGCGTCATCCGGAAGCACCTGCCGCGCGGCTACCGCGAGTCCATGAGTTGGGGCATGATCGCGTACGAGGTGCCGCTCAGCCGTCACCCCAAGACCTACAACGGCCGGCCCCTCCTGTACGCGGCCCTCGCGGCGCAGAAGGGATACTCCACCCTGCACCTGATGCCGGTGTACGGCAACGCCGCCCTGGCCCGCCGGCTGAAGGAGGGGTTCAAGAAGGCCGGCAAGAAGCTCGACATGGGCAAGGCCTGTATCCGCTTCCACCGGGCCGAGGACCTCGCCCTCGACGCCGTCGGCAAGGCGGTGGCAAGCACGCCCCTCAAGCGGTTCATTGGCTACGCGGCGAGCCGCCGGAAGCGGTGAGAGAACGGCATGGCCACCCAGCGGCAGATGGAGTTCGCCTACTCGCTCATGGACCGCATGTTTCGCTTGAGCCTGGGCGAAACGGCGGACTTCAGCGGCGCCAAGTACGACGGCGACTTTTCTCTCAGCCTGGAACACGCCCAGCGGCGGAAGCACGAGTTCGTGGCGCAGCAGCTGGGCATCGGCCGCGGCTCCCGAGTGCTGGACCTGGGCTGTGGCTGGGGCCCGATGCTCAAGTACCTCGAGGACATCGGCGCCACCGGCATCGGCGTGACGCTGTCCACCGCCCAGGCGGAGGCCTGCCGCAGGAACGGCGTGACCGTGCACGTCATGGACGGCCGCACGGTCACGCCCGAGACCTTCGGCCGGTTCGATGCGGTGGTGAGCCTGGGGGCGTGGGAGCATTTCTGCTCCCTGGAGGAGTATCAGGCCGGACGGCAGGAGGAGATTTACCGCGAAATCTTCCGGCGGGTGGCGGGCCTGCTCCCGCCCGGGGGCCGGTTCTATCTCCAGACCATGGTCTTCGGGCGGAACATGATCCGGCCGGAGCAGATTGATCTCAACGCGCCGCGCGACTCGGATGCCTACTACGTGGCGCTCATGATGAAGCGGTTTCCCGGGTCCTGGCTGCCCTTCGGGCAGGAGCAGTTGGCGCGCACGGCGGCGCCGGTATTCCGCCTCGTCACCAGGAGCAGCGGGCGCCTCGACTACATCGAGACCATCCGGCAATGGCGCCTCCGCTTCGCGGCGCCGAGCGCCCGGAAGACGTTGCTGAAGCTCTCGCTGCTGCCGCGCTACCTCTTCAGCGCGGATTTCCGGCTGGCGTTTACGTCCGGCGTCAGCGCCAATACGGTCTGCTTCCAGCGGGAGCTGCTGGACCACTTCCGCATGGTCTTCGAGAAGGTGGAGCCTACAACAGCGACCCCGTGAGCAGCAGGCTCGCCACGCTGAAGTAGATCAGCAGCCCCGTCACGTCCACCAGCGTGGCGACGAACGGCGCGGAGGCGCTGGCCGGGTCCATCCCGAACCGGCGGAACACGAACGGCAGCATGGCGCCGACCAGGCATCCCCACAACACCACGCCGGCGAGGGTGACGCCGACGGCCAGGCCCAGCAGCAAGTAGTGCTCGCCGTAGACCCCGCCCACCGCATGCCAGAGGACCACCCGGATCAAGCCCAGCGCGCCAAGGACGGCCCCGAGGGCGACCCCGGTGCCAACTTCGCGCCGAAGCACCCGCCACCAGTCGCGGACCTTCACCTCGCCTACCGCCATCGCGCGAATCACCAGGGTCGTCGCCTGCGAGCCGGAATTGCCGCCGCTGGAGATGATGAGCGGGATGAACAGGGCCAGGACCACGGCCTTCGCGATTTCTTCTTCGAAGTTCGCCATGGCGGTCGCGGTCAGCAGCTCGCCCACAAACAGCACCGTCAGCCACCCGGCCCGCTTCCGGACCAGCTCGGCGAGCGGCGCCATGAGGTAGGGCTCCTCCAGGGCCGCCATACCGCCCACTTTCTGGGCGTCCTCCGTGGCTTCCTCCCGCACCACATCCGCGATGTCGTCGTACGTGATGATGCCCTTCATGCGGCCGGCCCGGTCCAGCACCGGGATCGCCAGCAGACCCTGCTCCACGTACAAACGGGCCACCGCCTCCTGGTCCAGGTCCTCCGGCACGGTGACCACCTCGGTGTGCATCAGCTCGCGTACCAGCTTGGTGCCCGGCGCCTGGAACAACTCGCGCAGCGAGATGACCCCCTCCAAGTGCTGGGTCTCGGCCAGCACGTACGCGTAGTACAGCGTTTCCACCTGGCCGGCTTGCTTTCGGAGGTAGCTCATCGCCTCATCCGCCGTCATGTCGGGCCGCACCCGCGCGAAGCGCGGATTCATCAGGCCGCCGGCCTCGTCTTCCGCGTAGGCCAGCAACGCCCGCACCTCGGTTCGGGTCGCGTCGTCCAGCAGCTCGAACAGCGGCGCGTGTTCTTCCGGCAGGGCTTCCTGGATCAGGTCCACGGCGTCATCGGGAGGGAGGAGCCGCATCCACAGCCGCCGCTCCCCCTGGGGGAGCCCGCGGAGCAGGCTGGCCTGCTCCACCGGCGCCAGACTCAGAAAGAACTCGTCGGCCTCCTCGCTCGGAAGCGTCTTGAACCGCTCCACCCGCTCTGCCTCCGACAGGCTGGGCCATTCCTCCCACAGGCGGACGGCCACGCTGTTCTCCAGGTCGAGCATGGGGACGTCGTTCTCCACGTGAGGTCGTCCTTCCTCGATGACGAGGGTGTGAGGGCTTATCCCGCCAGCCGCTCCAGGTAATCCATGGCCTCCGGGCTCCCCTCGACGGGAGCCCAGGGCGCGAAGTCTTTGTCCACGCGCTCGTCGTAGGGACCGGTCTTCGCTTCGAAGACCACGGAATCCGGCTGGAGCGCGATGAACGTGTGATACACGCCCGGGCGCACGTCCAGCCCCATCGCCCCGCCGCGCGCCGTGAGCACCACGTTCCGGGCCACCGCCCCGTTCACGCGGAACGTGAGAAACCGGACCGCCCCCCGGAGCACCACCACCGTTTCTCCCTTGGGCGGATCACGGTGGCGGTGCGGGCGGATGTAGCTGCCCGGTTGGACGGCGTTGAGCATGCGCTGGTAGGGGTCGGCGGGCGACCGATGGAGCGGCAGGATGACCCGCCGGCGGGGGCTCTTCCTGGAGGCGATGACCGCCCGCTCGATGAGACCGGCGTTCAGAACCACCGCCTCGCCGGGCGGGGCATCGAGGGCTCGCGGGAACGGTTTGTGCGTCATGGCGTGACGCATCGAACTGTATGCCGGATTGGACAGAGGTCAATGCCGATGGCGAGGTCCTGACGGCGACACCCTCCGCATCAGGGCCGCGGGGGACACCCTGCTCGCCTTTCCCACCACCTTCGTGACCCGGCTACTGGTGTGGGATGGCAAGGAGGGGCACTTCTGGGCAGGCGCCGGGCTGGGCCTGCTCGCCGGCATCGCCGCGGGGGCGGCCTGGTTCTCGAGCCAGGAGGAGGCTGTCTGCCAGTTCCCGATGTGCGATCCGGGCGCCTTCGGGGGGAAGAGCTTCGCCCCCCTCATGCTCGGACCCGTGTTCGGGTTGTTTATTGGAGGTGCCATGGGCGCGTCCATTGGACCGGATCGCTGGCGGGCGATCCCGTTCCGGGACCTGCGCGTCGGACGGCGCCCCGGCCGCGAGAGCGTGGGCATCGGGCTGTCGCTGGCCTTCTAAGACGCCAGCGTACCTCCAGGGCTTCCGACCACCCTGGACGGCGACGCATATTGAACCTGGACCCTCCACTGAAGAGGCTTGGCATGCCGAGATTTCCCTTCGCGCTCGCGCTGGCCGCGTCGCTCGGCGCGGCCCTCGTGGCTGCCCCGGCGCACGGCCAACAGCCCCAACAGCAAACGCCGCCCCCGCTCGAGGTGGGCGCCGTGGCACCCGACTTCTCGATGCCGGGGGCCACTCGCTACGGCGTGCTCAAGGACCCCATTCGCCTGAGCGACTTCAAGGGGAAGACGATAGTCCTGGCGTTCTTCTTCCGAGCCAGGACCCGTGGCTGAACCATCCAAATGCATGCGTACCGTGATCAGTACGCACAGCTCTTCAAGGACGGTCAGGACGTGGTGCTTATCGCCATCAGCGCCGACCCGGTGGATACGCTGGCGGCGTGGGCCAGAGACGATCAGTTCCAGTTCCTCATGGCCAGCGACGCCGGCGCGGCCGTCGGCAAGATGTACGGAGCCCTGGCCAGCCGACCCGGCGTCACCAACCGCAACCTGTTCGTGGTGGGACCGGACGGGAAGATCGCGTACCGAGCGACGCCGTTCCGGGAGATCGATCCGACCGCCTACACCGAGTTGGAAGAGGCGCTGGCGAAAGTGAAAGACCCGAACTGAGACTGCGTAAGGGGTGAGGGGGAAGGGGGACCTCTCACCCCTTACCCCTCACGCAGTCGTGCCGCACCCGGTTCATAGCACCCCAGCACCCGCACGTCCGCCGCCACCGCACGGAGATCGCTCACCGCTGCGGCCGCGTCACCGCCTCCACAGACATCCAGGTAAAACACATACTCCCAGGGCCTGCCGAGGATTGGGCGCGACTCGACCTTGGTGAGATTGAGGCCGTGCCGGGCCAGGGGCTCCAGCGCCCGCCATAACGCGCCCGGCTCGTGGCGCAACCTCACCATGAGTGACGTCTTGTGCGCGCCGCTCAGGGTCGTCGACGTCCGCGCCACCACCAGGAAGCGGGTGAAGTTCTGTGGGTCATCCTCGATATGCTCGTCAAGCACCACGGCGCCGTACAGCTTGGCCGCCAGCGGCGATCCGATGGCCGCGTCCCGCATGGTGCCCCGCTCCATCACGTCCCACACGCTGCCGGCGGTGTCGTAGGAGGCCAGGGGTTCCAGGTCGGTCCGCGATGCGAAGAACCGCCGGCACTGGTTCAACGCCACTGGGTGCGAGTGCACCCGACGGATGGTGTCGAGGCGCGCACCCGGCCGGGCCAGCAGGGACAGGCTCACGCGGACCTCTGTCTCCCCCACAATCGGAAGGCTGTGCTCGGCCAGGAGGTCGTAGTTCTCGAAGATCGAGCCCACCAGCGAGTTCTCGATCGGCACGATGCCATGCTGAGCGTCGCCCCTGACGACCGTCTCGAAGACCTCGCGAAAGGTCCGGCACTGAAAGACCTGGGTTTCCTCTCCCAGAGCGGTAAGCGCGGCCAGGTGACTGAACGACCCCAGCTCCCCCTGGATCGCCGCCGCCGGCGTCAGGGCACGACCCGCCCTGCCGCGCGGTGCGCGCGCTTGATGCACCGTGCGCTGCGGCTCCACCGAGCTCCTCATCGCTTCGCCTCCTGTTGCGCCATCGCCAGAAAAAAAGGCGGCCCGTCGCTTGGAACGGGCCGCCTCGGGATCGTACAGTGCTGGTGATCTAGCTAAAGCGTACGCCTCCGCGCGCGACCCGAAATGGGGAACGCGTACCAGAACGAAAAGGCGAACGGCCCGCGATGCAGCGTCATGCTGAAGGGAATCCTAGGGTCTGGCGTTTCGCGGGTCAAGGCCTACGGCTTCGGCAACGCCACCTGCACCGCGGCTTCGATATCCTGGTCCTCGCCGGCGCCGGTGTACGCCACCTTCCCGCTGGCGTCCAGCGTTACCACATACGACGTGCTCGGCGCCTGAAACGCGCGCACCGCGTTGCCGTTGGTATCCCACAGCACCCGGAAGGGCATCGGATGCCGCTCGAGGTGACGCTTGATGGACGCCTTGCTCTGGTTGACCGCCACGGCCACCACGATGAATTCGACCCGGTCGCCGTGCTGACGCTGCGCCGCAACCATCTTGGGCTCGAGCGCTCGGCACAACGGACACCAGGTGGCCCAGAACTCGAGCAGCACGGCCTTCTTCCCGATGAACTGCCCCAGGTCCACCGGCCGTCCGTCGAGGTCCTCGATGGTGACGGCCTTCGCCACCGTGCCCAGCGGGATGCCCAGATCATCCTGCGCCCACGCCGGCGCCGCTACCAGCAATGCCGCGGCCGCTGCAGCTATGTGCCTGGCTGCGACCTTCTGCCGCCTCTGCCGCCTCTGCCGCTTTTGCGTCTTCACCACACCCGTCCCATTTGAATGAAGTAGTACTCGGACATGGCCAGCATCACGATCCCGGCTCCCTTCTTCACCCACACCATCCAGGCCCCCGCCTTGGGCAGCCTGGCCGCCGTTCCTGAAAACAACCCGATCGCCACCAGCAACGCGGTCATGCCCAGCGAGAACACGAAGAGATAGATGAACCCCAGCACGGCGCTCTGCGTGGTGGACACCCAGGTCAGCACCACGGCGAACGCCGGCGCGCCGCACGGCGCGGCCACGATCCCGGACGTCGCACCGAGCAGAAACACCGCCGGGTAGGACCCGCCACCCAGGCCCCCCACCCACGCCAGCAACCGGCGAGGTGCGGTGAGGGGGAAGACATCCAACATCGCAAGGCCGAAGACCAATAAAAGGTTCCCGATGGCAAACCGGGCCCAGGGATTGGACGACACCGTGCCGAACAGGGTGCCCGTCAGTCCCGCCACCAGACCGAGGATCGCGTAGAACAACGCCAACCCGCTCACATAGGTGAGCGTGAGCGCCACGGTGCGCCGGCGCGACGCGTTCCCCTGCGCGCTGCCGGCCAGCACCCCGGCCGTGATGGGGATCATGGGGTAGATGCATGGGGTGAGACTGGTCAGCACGCCCGCGCCGAACAGCGTGGCCACCGCCACCAGCGGTCGATGCTGGAGGGCGTCGGTGAGGCCGGAAACGACGGGAAGGGCGTCCAGCATGAGCTCCAATACTTAAGGTAACGGCACGTACGTATCTTCCCGCAATGCAGAAACCTACCCGCTTGGAGCGCCACGGCCACACCCGGAGTGACCCGTTTTTCTGGCTCCGCGAGCGGGATAATCCCGAGGTCCGGAAGTACCTCCGTGCCGAGAACGCGCATCAGGACGCGGTGCTGGCGCACACGCGGCCCCTGCAGGAACGCCTGTTCGAGGAGATCAAAGGGCGTATCAAGCAGACCGACCTGTCGGTCCCGTACCGGCGCGGGCCGTTCCTGTATTACACGCGGACCGAGGACGGGCGGGAGTACCCCATCCACTGCCGCCGCGCGTCGCCCGAGGCGGCGGAGCAGGTCCTGCTGGACGTCAATGCGCTGGCGCGCGGGCACGACTATTACGCGGTCAACGCCCGGTCCCCCAGCCCGAACCACAGCATCCTGGCGTTCGCGGCGGATACCCGCGGCGACCGGGTCCACACCATCCGGTTCAAGGACCTCAACACCGGCGCCCTGCTGGGCGACGAGCTCGCGGGCGGGTCGGGGTACCTGGCATGGGCCAACGACAACCGTACGCTGTTCTACGCGGTGGTCCACCCGCGAACGCTCCGCTCGTATCGCGTCTTCCGGCACACGCTCGGCACCGATCCCGCGACCGATGTGCTGGTGTATGAGGAAGCGGACGAGGAATTCTCGGTTGCGGTCGCCAAGACCAAGACCGAGGCGTACCTGTTCATTGCGTCTCATCAAACCGTAACCGGCGAGTACCGTTACCTGCCGGCCGACGATCCCACCGCCGAGCCCCGGCTGTTCCTCCCCCGCCGCCACGGCCATGAATACGACGTGGACCACTTCGGGCCGCATTTCTACGTCCGGACCAACCACGAGGCGACCAACTTCCGCCTGATGCGCACGCCGGTGACCGACACGTCGCTGGAGCAGTGGGCGGAAGTCATTCCGCACCGGCCCGACGTGTTGCTCGAGGGCATCGAGGTCTTCCGCGACCACCTGGTGGTGGCGGAGCGGCATCGCGGTTTGATGCGGCTGATGGTCCGACCCTGGTCCGGCGCGGGCGAGCATGACGTCACTTTCGACGAGCCGGCGTACGTGGCCCGGATAGCGGAGAACTTCGAGATGGACACGACGACGCTCCGGTTCGCCTATGCGTCGTTAACCACGCCCACGTCGGTGTACGACTACGACATGGCGACCCGCACCCGCACCTTACGCAAACGGGACGAGGTGCTGGGCGACTTCGACCCGGAGCGCTACCGCACCGAGCGGCTCTACGCCACGGCGCCGGACGGCGTGGAGGTCCCGATCTCGCTGGTCTATCGGCAAGATCGCCGAAAACCGGGCGGCAATCCCCTGCTCCTGTACGGATACGGGGCGTACGGCATCAGCTCGGACACGTTTTTCAATTCCGCCCGGCTGAGCCTGCTCGACCGCGGCTTCACGTACGCCATCGCCCACGTGCGCGGTGGTGAGGATCTGGGTCGCCCGTGGTACGACGGCGGTCGGCTCATGAACAAGCGCAATACGTTTACCGACTACATCGCGTGCGCCGAGCATCTAATCCGTGAGGAGTATGCCGATGCCGGCGCGCTCTTCGGGCTGGGCGGGAGCGCGGGAGGCCTGCTCATGGGCGCCGTGCTCAACCTCCGGCCCGACCTCTTCTGCGGCGTGATCGCCCACGTGCCGTTCGTGGACGTGCTGTCCACCATGCTGGACGAGTCTCTGCCGCTGACGACGGGCGAGTACGACGAGTGGGGTGATCCGCGCGAGAAACCGTTTTACGACTACATCCTGTCGTACTCGCCCTACGACAACGTCGAGCCCGGGGATTACCCCCACTTGCTGGTCACGACCGGCCTCTACGACTCGCAGGTCCAGTACTGGGAGCCGGCCAAATGGGTGGCCAAGCTACGCTCGATGCGCACCGCGGACCGCCGGCTCCTGCTCAAGACCAACATGGTCGCCGGCCACCTGGGTGCGTCCGGCCGGTATCGGGCATACCGCGAGGTCGCGCTCGACTACGCCTTCCTGCTGGATCTCGTGGGGATCACCGCCTGAGCGGCCGGCGCGAGGCCACGCCACCCCGGTCCTCGGACGCCGGCACGGTCCGGGCCGCCGCCGAGGTCCTGGCCGGGCGGGGCGGTCGGGGCCGGGCGGCGCGGCTGCTGCCGTTCCTGGGGCCGGCGTTCATCGCGTCGGTGGCATACATCGATCCCGGGAATTTCGCCACCAACATCCAGGGCGGCGCCCAGTTCGGCTACACGCTGCTCTGGGTCCTGGTGGCCAGCAACCTGAGCGCCATGCTGATCCAGGCGCTCTCCGCCAAGCTGGGGATCGCCACCGGGCTGAATCTCGCGGAGCTGTGTCGCGAGCGGTCGCCCCGTCCCGTGACCCTCGGCATGTGGGTGCTGATGGAGATCGTGGCCATGGCGACCGACCTGGCGGAGTTCCTGGGCGCCGCCCTGGGCTTCCACCTGTTGCTCGGCATCCCGCTGTGGGTGGGCGGCCTGCTCACGGCCATCACCACGATTGTGATTCTGGGCCTCGAGCGGTACGGCTTTCGGCCGCTGGAGGCCGTGATCGCGGCGCTACTCGGCGTCGTGGGCGTGTGCTACCTGATCGAAACCATCCTCGACCGCCCCGATTGGGGTGACGTGCTCCGCCACGCGGTGACGCCGGGCTTTGCCGGTGGGGAAAGCGTGTTGCTCGCCAGCGGGATCCTGGGCGCCACCGTGATGCCGCACGTGATCTTCCTGCACTCGGCGCTGACGCAGAACCGGATCGTGGTGCGCGATCCCGCGCAGCAGCGCCGCCTGTTCCGGTTCCAGCTGGTGGACGTCGCCGTGGCCATGAGCATCGCCGGCCTGATCAACGCGGCCATGCTCATCATGGCCGCGTCTACATTCTTTGCCCAGGGGCTCACGGACGTCGCGAGCATCGAGGAGGCCCACCGAACCCTGGATCCGCTGCTCGGGTCCGCCGCCAGCGCCGTGTTCGCCATTTCGCTGCTCGCCTCCGGCCTCTCCTCGTCGGCGGTGGGGACGATGGCCGGCCAGGTCGTCATGCAGGGATTCCTGCGCCGCCGGATTCCCATCTGGGTGCGCCGGCTGGTGACCATGGCGCCCGCGCTGTACGTGATCGGGGCCGGCTGGGATCCCACGCGTACGCTGGTGATCAGTCAGGTGGTGTTGAGCTTCGGACTGCCATTCGCGGTCATCCCCCTGGTGCGGTTCACCAGCCAGCGCCGGGTCATGGGAACGCTGGTCAATCGCCGAGCGACGACCGTCACCGCCATCGTGGTCACCGGAGCGATCGTGGCGCTCAATCTGTTCCTGCTGTACCAGACGCTCTTCGGTAGGTAGCCCTATGTTCCGCCACCTGCTCGTCCCACTCGATGGATCCCCGCTGGCGGAGTCGGTGCTTCCCGTCACCGGGGCGCTCGCCCGGACCCTTGGGAGCCGGGCCACCCTGCTGCACATCGTGGAGCGCGGCGCCCCCGCGGCGGTCCACGGAGCCCCGCACCTCACCGATGCCGCAAGCGCAGAAGCCTACCTCGCGGGCGTGGCGGTGCGCCTACCGGCGGGCGTGACCGTCACGCGACACGTGCACACGGTCCAGGAGCACGACCTGCCCCGGAGCATTGCGGATCACGCCGCCGAGCTGGGCGCGGACTTGATAGTGTTGTGTACCCACGGACGGGGGCGTCTGCGGCACCGGCTCTTTGGTGGGATCGCCCAGCGCGTGGCGGCGCGTGGACGGGGGCCCATCCTCCTGGTGCCGCCGGGCGAGGCGGGCGCCCCGGTTTTCCGGTGCCGGACCATCCTGGCACCGCTGGATGGCCAGGCGGCCCATGAGCAGGGCCTGACGCCCGCCGCGGGGCTGGCACGCGCCTGCGACGCGTCGCTGCATCTATTGGCCGTGGTACCGACGCTGGGCACGCTGTCCGGCGAGCACGCCGCGACAGGGCAGATCCTTCCCGGCGCCACCGCGGCCTTGCTAGAGATGGACGAGGACCGCGCGGAAGCTTACGTGACGGACGTCGTTGGGCGGCTGGCGGGAACGGGCATGACGGTCACGGCGGAAGTGGGGCGGGGCGATCCCACGGCCATGATCCTCGAGACGGCGCGCCGCACCTCGGCGGATCTCATTGTGCTCGGCACCCATGGCCGTTCGGGACTGGATGCCTTCTGGTCGGCCAGCGTGGCGCCGAGAATTGCGGGAAAAGCGGAAGTTCCGGTGCTACTCGTACCCGTACGAGGGCAAGGATGAAACGGTTTACCGGGTCTCCGTTGCCTTCACATCCTGTACGGAAGCCACGACCCGCTTCAAGAACTCGTCCATCGCACCGCCCTGAACCCACCGCGCCACGATCACCAGGTCGTGCTCCGGGAGCTGGCACGCCATGTTGGTGCCGGATCCCAGGTGGCAGAACGTGCCGGCGGGCGCGCCGGGCCACCGGCCACGCTCGGTGTTCAGGTACCAGTTCATGAAGCCGTAGCTGGGCTGCACGGGCGTGGGCGTGAGCGCCATCTTCACCCACGCCTCCGACAGAATCTGCCGGTCCTTCCATTTGCCGCGCCGCAGCGTGAGCAGCCCAAAGCGCGCTTGATCCCGCGCGCTGATGAACATCCCCCCGCCCCAGTGCCCGCCGCCGCTCACCGACTGCATCATCTGGCCGTCGAGCAGGACCCAGGAATTGTCATAGCCATGCCACCGCCACGTGTTGGACGCGCCGATCGGATCCATCACGTACTCGCGAAGCACCTGGGGCAGCGGCCGGCGCCAGACGTGGAGCGCCGCGAGCGCCAGCACGTTCACCCGCACATCGTTGTACTTGTACGACGTGCCGGGCGCGTTGCGCGTTCGGTTCACGTACTCCACGAGGGAGCCCTGGGACGGCGGCCGGTCGGCCCAGTCGGGCTTGCCCCACAGCGTGCCCTCCCAATCACTCGTTTGCCGGAGCAAGTGGTCCCAGGTGATGGTGCCGTTGTGCGGGGAGGCGAACTCGTCCGTGGGTACGTAGGCCTGCACCTTGTGGCTCAGGTCGCGGATCAGGCCGCGATCGTACGCCAGGCCCACCGTGGTGGAGAGAAAGCTCTTGGTCATGCTGAACGTCATGTCCACACGTCTCGGCTCGCCCCACTCCGCCACGAGGTAGCCGTGCCGCACGATCACGCCCGTCAAATCGCCCCGGGGCTTGAACGGACCGATGGCATCGCTGTGCGGCTCGCGACCGAACAGCACCTCGTGCTCCAGTGCCAGATCCCGAGGGTTGGGGGACTCGCGCCCTTTGGCGAACGCGATGGCCTCCTCCAGCAGCCGCCCGTCCATGCCCGCCTGCTCCGGCGTCCGGCGCTCCCAGTCGTCGCCGGTGCCGGGATAATACGGCGCGGCCGGCGACTGACCCCTGGCCGGCGTCCTGGCCTGGGCCGCCAGGGCCGACGCGCCGGCCGCGACCAGAAGCAGCAGGCCCGCCAACATGCGAGGGAGGTGCTTCGTGAGGGGAGGTGTCGCCATGAATCCTCTGCGTGCGAGTGGGGATGGAGACGATAGGGCCGGCGCCCGGCGCGCACAAGCGGGAGGCTGGCGCCTGCCGACGCTCCTGCCCAAGTTGAACCATGCGCTCGCTCGACCCTCGCGGCGAAGGTCCACTCGACCTCCTCCCTCGCTGGCCCCTCGTCGTGGTGATCGGGCTGGTGGTACTGGCGATCGCCGTCGTCCCAATCCGCTCGTATGTCGGCAAGCGCGCGGCGCGCGAGCTGATCGTTCCCGCCCGGGCGGATACCACCACGCCCCGGAGCTTCGGCATCCCCTTCGCGGACCTCACGCTCCCCAGCGGCGACCACACGATCCAGGCGTGGTGGGTGCGTGCCCCCACGCTGGACAGCGCCGGCCCCGCGGTCCTGCTGTTCCACGCCAATCGTTCCACCCTGTCCCAGCAGGCCGGCATCCAGCAGGTCCTGTATCGCGCCGGCATCTCGTCGTTGGCGTTCGACTATAGCGGCTTTGGCGCCAGTGAAGGCGAGGCCACACCGGCGGCGCTCCGCGAAGACGCTCGCGCCGCGTTTGCCGCCTTTAGCGACAGCGCCCGGATGGCCGGCCGCCGCGTACTCCTGGGCACTTCCCTCGGCGCGGCCGTGCTGCTGGACGTGATCGCCGATCTCCAGACCGGCGTGGAGGGCGTGGTCATCGTGGGCGCGTTCGCCTCGGCCCGCGACCTGGCGGTGCACGCCGAGCGGGTGCCTCGGCTTGCGAGCTTCCTGGTCCCCAATCTGTACGACAACGTGGAGGCCATGCGGCGCCTCGGCAAACCGGTGCTGATCGTGCACAGCGCTCAGGATGAAGTCTTCCCCATGGACCACGCCGAGCGGCTGCTGGAGGCCGCGCCGGTGGCGAAGCGGCTGGAGCGGCTCGACCGCGGCGGGCACGCGGCGTATCTCTCCAGCGACGCGCAGTGGGTTCCCGTGATCGAATTCATCAGACGCGGATTGGATGTGACACCGTGAAACCCCTCCAGGATCGGCTGTACGACGTGTGCATCGTGGGCTCGGGCGCCGGGGGCGGTATGGCGGCCTACGCCCTCACCCGGGCCGGCGCCGACGTGATCATGCTCGAGGCCGGTCCCATGTGGGACAACACCAAAGACTCCGCCATGTTCACGTGGCCGTACGAGTCGCCGCGCCGGGGCGCCTCCACGCCGGAGCGACAATTCGGCGAGTTCGGCGCCAACCTGGGCGGCTGGTCCCTGGACGGCGAGCCCTACACCACCGCGCCGGGCGAGCGGTTCGATTGGTTCCGCTCACGGATGCTGGGGGGCCGGACCAATCACTGGGGCCGCATTTCGCTCCGCTTTGGTCCGGACGATTTCCGGCGCAAGAGCATCGATGGCCTGGGCGAAGACTGGCCCATCAGTTACGACGACCTGGCGCCGTACTACGACCGCGTGGATCGGCTGATCGGGATCTTCGGGAGTCGCGAGGGCCTCCCCAATCACCCGGACGGCGTCTTCCAGCCCGCGCCCCGCCCGCGCTGCTGGGAGCTGTTGATCAAGCAGGCGGCGGATCGGTTGACCGTCACCTGCATCCCGTCACGGCTCTCGATACTCACGCGTCCGCTGGGAGACCGCGCTGCTTGCCACTACTGCGGCCAGTGCTCCCGCGGGTGCGCCACCAACGCGAACTTCACCTCGCCCAACGTGCTGATCTTCCCGGCACAGACCACTGGCAAGCTCACGCTCAAGACCGGCGCCATGGTCCGGGAGGTCACCACCAATGCCGCGGGCCTGGCGGAGAGCGTGCTGTACATCGACAAGGCCACCGGCCGCGAAGAGCGGGTACGGGCGCGGGTCATTGTGCTGGCCGCGAGCGCCTGCGAGTCGGCCCGCATTCTGCTCAATTCGCGCTTCTCGCGGTTCCCCCAGGGGCTCGCGAATTCGAGCGGGATCGTGGGGAAGTACCTGACCGACACCACCGGCACCGACGTCGCCGGGTTCATCCCCGCGCTCATGGACGGCGTGCACCACAACGAGGACGGTGTGGGCGGCGCGCACCTGTACATGCCGTGGTGGCTGGACAACGCCAAGCTCGACTTCCCACGCGGCTATCACATCGAGATCTGGGGTGGGCGCGGCATGCCAGGGTTCGGCGTGCTGGGTGGGATCCACCGGTTTCCGCCCGGCGGCGGTTACGGCACGCAGCTCAAGGACGACTACCGGCGCTACTACGGCTCGGTGGTGGGATTCAGCGGCCGGGGTGAGCAGATCCCCAACGAGCACTGCTACTGTGAAATCGACCCGGACGTGGTGGACCGGTGGGGCATTCCGGTCCTCCGGTTTCACTGGAAGTGGACCGACCACGAGCACCAGCAGGTCAAGCACATGCAGGAGACGTTCCGCGCCTTGATCGCGGAGATGGGTGGCGAGCCGCGCTCGTCCATGCCGACCGCTGAGCGCGGGTACGGCATCTCCAGCGGCGGGAGCATCATTCACGAGCTGGGGACCATCCGCATGGGAAGCAACCCGTCCACGTCGGTGCTCAACCCACGCTGCCAGGCGCACGACGTGAAGAACCTGTTCGTGGCCGACGGTGGACCCTTCGTCTCGCAGGCGGACAAGAACCCAACGTGGACCATTCTGGCGTTGGCGTGGAGAACGGCCGACTACATCGTGGAGCAACGGAAGGCGGGAGCCCTGTGAAACGCCGCGACGTGGTTCAACTGCTGGCGCTCGCACCGCTCGCCGGCGTGGAGTGGACGGCGACCGATGTCGAGCGGGCGGCGCGCGCCGTGGCCCAGCTTCGCCGCCGCGGCCAGGCGTACCAACCGAGATTCTTCACAGCTCACGAGTACCAGACCGTGCGGGCCCTCGTAGACCTGATCATCCCCAAGGACGACCGCTCCGGCAGCGCCACCGACGCCGGCGTGCCGGAGTTCATGGATTTCATCGTGGGAGATCAGACCAGCCGGCAGACTGCCATGCGAGGCGGGCTGGCGTGGTTGGACACCGAGTGCCGCGAGCGGTTCGGCAAAGCCTTCGTGGATGGCGACGACGCTCAGCGGCGGGCGGTGCTGGACGACATCGCCTGGCCGGCGCGGGCTCGGCCCGAGATGAGCCACGGGGTCGCGTTCTTCAACAGTTTCCGCGACCTCACGGCGACCGGCTTCTGGTCCAGCAAGATGGGCGTGGAAGATCTGGGCTACCTGGGCAACACCGTGGTGCCGGAGTGGAAGGGCTGCCCGGACAAGCAGCTCCGGAAGCTCGGGGTTCGCTATGACGAGTAAGCGGCTGGGCGTGGGGTTCATCGGCAGCGGGTTCAACGCGCGGTTTCACATCCAGGCGTGGACCGGGGTGCGCGACGCGGACGTGCTGGGGGTTTGGAGCCCCAACCATCGCCATGCGGAGGAAGCGTGCGCGCTGGCGCGGAAGCTCGCCGTGGGCAATGCCAGGCCGTACACATCCATTGGCGAGATGGTGGCGGACCCGGCGATTGACGCGATCTGGCTCACCGGCCCCAATCATGCGCGCGACGAGAACGTCCACGAGATCGTGGACGTGCTCAAGGCCGGCAAGGGGGAGCTCAAGGGCATCGCCTGCGAGAAGCCCTTAGCCCGCACCGTGAAAGAGGCCGAGCACATCACCAAGCTCATCAAGGGCGTGAACCTTCCGCACGGCTACCTCGAGAACCAGGTGTTCGCGCCGCACGTGACGCGAGGCAAGGAGATCATCTGGGCGCGGGGCGCCGCCATCACCGGCAGGCCCTACCTGGCCCGTGCCGCAGAAGAGCACAGCGGGCCCCACATGCCCTGGTTCTGGCAGGGAAGCCTCCAGGGCGGCGGGGTGTTGAACGACATGATGTGTCATTCCGCCGAGCTGGTGCGCTTCCTGCTCACCGAACCCGGGATGCGGCGCTCGACGCTCAAGCCGGTTCGCGTCACCGGGCACATCGCCAGCCTCAAGTGGACGCTGCCGGAGTACACCAAGCGCCTCAAGCAGGCCATGGGTGAGGCCGTGGACTACGCCAAGCACCCCGCCGAGGATTTCGCCAGCGCCATGATCGAGTTCGAGACCACAGACGGGCGCCGGGTGCTGGGCGAGGCCACCACGTCATGGAGCTATGTCGGCGCGGGTCTGAGGCTGTCCGCCGAGCTGCTGGGCCCGGAGTACTCCATGTCCTGGAATACCCTGGAGAGCGGGCTCAAGCTGTTCTTCTCCCGAGAGGTGAAGGGCAAAGCCGGCGAAGACCTGGTCGAGAAACAGAACGCGGAGATGGGCCTGATGCCGGTGGTGCCGGAAGAGCCGGTCGCCTACGGGTACGAGGCCGAGGATCGCCACTTTTCGCAGTGCTTCCTGACCGGCGAGCAGCCGCTGCTCACCTGGGACGACGGTATCGAAGTGGTGAAGCTGCTCATGACCGCGTACATGAGCGCGGAGCAGGGGAAGACGTTGGAGTTCCCGCCGCCGGGGTTAGCGGAGTTCGTGCCCGCGGTGGCGCGGGGGACCTGGAAGCCGTAGCGGCGGCGGCGTGATGGCCGGGGTCATGGAACGCAGAAACCCCCGGCTCGCTGCTTAGAAAGCGAGCACCTCACCGGGCGGTGACGCGCCACCACGCCGCTGCCAGTTTCACTGCGGCCGGTAGAGTCGGGGCACGAGCCGCGAGTACTTGAGGTTGTTCTCGATGTGAAACTCGACCTCGACACCAGGCTGGATGTCGAGTGCCTCCGGTGCCGCGATGGCTCGGGACCCAAGGGCTTGAGCAACCAGCTCAAGCAGACCACTCGATCCAACCTGCGCCGGCGGGATCACGAACCGCCTGGCGCTGTTGCTGCCCACGCTTCCAATCGGAATCTGGGTCGAGCCTCGCAATAGGTAGAGCCGAACGTCCTCGGCGTGATCGTTCGACACGTACAGGACGACTGAGCCCGCCGGGCCCACTTCCCCGGCCGACCCCCGGGTATTGGATCGATAACCGACTGAGCCACAAGCAGTTAGGCTGAGCCAAACGACGACGTAAGCAACGATTGGCTTCATGAAGGCGCTCCCTGGGCGCAACGCGGCCCGTGACGGTGGTCCGACGCGCCTTCCTTGAATTGCGAATCGGGGCGCGGCGCATCAGCTTTGAGCCACGGTACGCGGGGGCAGTTACCCGGCCGTGACGCCGGCGTTACCGCCCAGGTAACACCGCCCGCCACCCCTCCAGGGGCATTGCATGTTGCGCTGCCGCACGCTCGGCGCGTTGGAGTTGACGGACTCCACCGGGCGAGAGCACACCTCGGTGCTCTCCCAACCTAAACGTGTAGCCCTCCTGGTTTACCTCGCGGTCGCCGCTCCCCGAGGGTTCCTTCGCCGCGACACCCTGCTCGCCCTGTTCTGGCCCGAGCTCGACCAGGAGCACGCCCGCGCCGCGCTGCGACAGGCCCTCACCTTCCTGCGCCACGAGTTGGGAGAAGAGGTCATCCGGACACGGGGTGCCGAAGAGGTAGGCATCGATCCCGAACGATTGCAGTGCGACGTGACAGACTTCGATGAGGGCTTGCGAGCGGATAACCCGGAACGGGCGCTCGAGTTGTATCGGGGTGACTTCTTAACGGGCTTTCATGTCTCAGAGTGCGGGGAGGTCGAGCGTTGGCTGGACGAGCGGCGGCGTCAGCTGCGAGATCGGGCTGCGGATGCGGCGTCGCGCCTGGCGGACCAGGCGGAGGCAGTCGGATCGGCCACCGAAACGGTTCGCTGGGTCCGTCGCGTGCTGGAGTTACGACCCGAGAACGAGCAGGCGCTGAGGAAGCTCTTAGTGATCCTGGACAGGGGCGGTGATCGAGCTACGGCGTTGCGCGAATACGAGGCCTTCGCCGAACGCCTGGCCGCGGAGTATCAGGCCGAGCCGTCGCCCGAAACACGGGACATCGTCAGCGGGATCCGGACCCGCCGGGGCCCGCCCCGCACCGGCGCTGAGCCCGTTCCCAAACGCCCCGACCGCGCAGCGAGAGTCACAGCGACCATTCGTCCAAGCATGTCCCTTCGCAAGACCAGGTTTTTCGCGCTGGCGCCCATCGTCGCGGTGGGCTTGGCTTCCGCGGCATACACCGCCATGCGGTTTGCGGGCATCGACCCGCTGAATGAGTTCAAGACGACCCGCACAACCGCCAGACGCAACCTATTGGTCGTGGCCGACTTCGAGAATCGCACCGCCGATTCCGCGCTGGGGCACACTGTCACCGAGGCCCTGCGAATCGATCTCGGACAATCTCCTGCATTGAAGCTGCTTGACGGCGAGGCGGTAGCCGCGGTCCTGGGGCGTATGGAACGCGACGCTGCGAGCCCGCTTAACCCGGCGATGGCGAGAGAAATCGCCGAGCGGGAAGGAGCCAAGGCCTATGTGATCGGCGAGATCGCACCGCTGGGCGTTGGCTTCGTGCTTTCGGCTCGAGTGGTATCGGCGGCCACGGGTGACGTGGTGGCACCGCTGCGCGAAACCGCTGCTGATGAGACCCAGCTCATTCGAGCGGTCGATCAACTGTCCGCGAAACTCCGGGCGGGGCTCGGCGAGTCGCTCGGCACCATTCGGAGGAGCAAGCCCCTGGAGCGTGTTACGACAGGCTCCCTGGATGCTCTTCGGAGATACAGCCAGGCCCAGCCGATGTTCGCTCGCGGTGACTACGCACAAGCGATTCTGCTGCTGGAGGAGGCGATCGCGCTTGACTCGACGTTCGCGATGGCTTACCGCGCGCTCGCACCGGCGCTGGCGAACACCGGAGGCGGTCGATCGCAGGTGGTCGCTGCAGCAAGGAAGGCCTTTCAGTACCGAGACCGCCTGCCGCCGAGAGAACGCTACCTGACGGAGGCGTCGTTCTACGACATCGCGCAACCTGATCAGGACAAGGAAATCGCGGCGTTTCGACGAGTGCTCGAGATGGATGCCGATGACGTCATTGCGCTGGCCAACCTCGGAGAACGCTACCACAACACGCGACGCTACGGAGCGTCGGAAGGAATGTATCGCAGGGTGACGGCCCTGAGAGATATCGCCGTCGCCTATCGCTTCTTGATTAGCGCGCAAGTAGCGCAGGGCAAGTTCGCCGCTGCTGAAACCACGCTGGCCCGTTTCACGGAGCGCTTACCTGGCAGTCCCGACGCGTTGGCGGCCCGCGCGCGCTACAGTGCTACACTGGGCGACTTCGACGCCGCGGTGACGCGGTACGATTCCTTGTTGCAGGCCGAGCAACGCACGCATTGGCGCATTGCGGCCCTCAACGGCCTCTCCAAGGTCGCCCTGGTGCATGGGAGGCTGGTTGAGGCGGAGCGGTACCGCCGAGAGGCAATGACCGCCAACGAGGATCGCGGCGTCCTCGGTGGATACCTGGTTGACGCGGTGTATCTCGCCACCATGGATCTTCAGCACCGGGCCGACCCTGACCGGGCGCTGCGCGAGGTCGAGGTTGCGCTACGCAGCCACCCCCTTTCCAATATCCTGGCATCCGACCGCCCTTATGTCCAGCTCGCGGGCTTCTACGCTCGCGCTGGTCGCGTGAGCCTGGCTAGGCGCCTCTTGGCGGAATTCGAACGAGAGGTACACCCCATCCCCCCGGGGCATCTGGCCGGAAAACACTATGTAACTGGCGCCATCGCCCTGTCCGAGGGGCGACTGCAGGATGCTGTCGCGGCGTTTCGGTCGTATCGGGACCATGCCAGCAGCCAGCTCGCGGGCCTTCAGGAGTTGGCGGAAACATTCGACCGATTGGGAGAGACCGATTCGGCGATCGCCGACTACGAGAGATTCGCCATGACACCGGCATTCGGGCTTAACGATGAGCAGGCTCAGCATCTGGGCCCGACGTACCAACGGCTGGGCGAACTGCATGATCAGCGTGGTAATGGCGACAAAGCGAGAGATGCCTACAACAAGCTCGTGGCCCTTTGGGAACACGCCGATGCTGAGCTGCAGCCCACGGTGCGCGCTGCGCGGGCTAGAATGGCACAACTGGGAGCTCCGCCACGGCCGCCAGGCTCACGGTGACAGAAGGTCGGTCCGCGGGCATGCCGATGCATCGCTGCCGCACGCTCGGCGGGTTG
>DATECF010000113.1:0-17639 GCA_035287045.1 Gemmatimonadales bacterium
CCGCCACACGGGCGGCAAGACAGCGCGAGGCGGCCGAAGCTGCGTTGCGGCTCGCGCCAGGGTTGCCGCAGGCCCACCACGCCATGGGTCACTGGCACTATTTTGCCCGGCGAGACT
This sequence comes from Gemmatimonadales bacterium, assembly GCA_035287045.1. Taxonomy (GTDB): domain Bacteria; phylum Gemmatimonadota; class Gemmatimonadetes; order Gemmatimonadales; family GWC2-71-9; genus JACPAP01. The sequence continues at coordinate 118 of DATECF010000113.1, forward strand.
ACGCTGCGGCTCTGGCGGAGTACGAAATCGGGCTGCGCGGACTGCCCAACGACTGGCAGCTCTGGGGAGCAATCGGCGCCGTCAGCAGACGGCTGGGGAACTGGGAAGCGGTGTATCGGGCGTTCCGTCGAGTGGCCGAATTAGATCCTCGTAACGTGGTCCAGCTCAACGACTTGGGAGCCTTCACATACCGATTCACGCGACGCTACGAGGACGCCATTCGAATGGATAACCGCGCGCTGGAGCTGGCGCCCGATTTCCATTTGGCAGCTGTTCACAAGGCCTGGACCTATGTCGGGTGGCAGGGGCAACTGGACACACTGCGCGCTACTCTTCAACTGGTTCCAGCAGACGCCGACTTGGTCTGGCTCGGCAGTGCCGCAGGTCAGCGCGCCGCATTGTTCCTCTGGGAGCGCGAGCCCGACAGCTTGATCGGCTGGCTCCGCGGTGCGCACGCGAACGTGTTTCCAGGTCTCCCTTCCGTACCAGCGTCCCTCTATGCCGGATGGGCGCATCAGTTGCGTGGTGATACGGCCGCGGCACGCCTCGCATTCGATTCGACGCTCGGGCTGCTGGACTCCGTGAGTCGAGGCCCGGAGGCTGAGTGGGAAGTGCACGCGGCGCGTGGCTTGGCGCTCGCCGGCCTAGGCCGCCACGAGGAGGCTGTGCGAGAGGCGCAGTGGATCGAGCAGACGGTTCTCTATCGCAAGGACGTCATTCTGCGCGCCTATATGGACGAGGAGCGCGCCCGGATTCTGGGCCAGGTGGGTGAGGCGGATGCGGCGCTGGATGTTATCGAGCGGCTGCTCACGGGCCCTTCCCAACTCACGGTCCACAGCCTGCGCCTCGACCCCCGCTGGGATCCATTACGCTCCGATCCGCGGTTTCAGGGTTTGTTGCGCCGGACGAACTTCCGTAGGTGAGACGATCGGTAGCGCTCTCACGTGTCGTTGCGGCCTAACACTGGAAATGGATCTGACGGGCGCTCGTGGCCCCGAGCGCCCGTGCGCTGGCTGGCGCCGACGCGGTCGATACGGAAGTGTATGTTTGTGTAGAAGCGGGCGAGTCGCCAGCGGCTCATTTCCAATCCGTTAGCCCGACAACACGGTCTCAACCGGACCAAGTGTACTCACCTAAGCAAGCTGGCGCGCCTCCCGATTGCGGGAATGGTCCGCGAAACGAGCTCAGGCCAACGTCGTCGGCTGACCCACTCGCCGCCGACGCAGCCGATACTTCCAGTGTTCGCACACTGCCCCGCCATTTTTGCCCACGCACTGCAGTCACGAAGGCCGGCTTCGCCGCAGTGATGCTGTGCCTCACCAATTGCGGGACGGCCACGCGGGCGAGCACCGCAAGCGTTGTGACCATCGCGCTCACCCACGCTTCGGTCTTGTCGCCACATGGAGCCGCGCTGCCCAGGCCCGGCTCACGCAAGCCCACGAGCGGGAGCTGCGTGCCCTGCTCGCCGCCGACCTGCTCATCCTCGACGACTTCGGCCTCGACGCCATGGATGCGGAGGAGAGCCGCGATGCCCACGCGATCTTCGCCGAGCGCCACCGGGCCGGCTCCATGATCGTCACCTCCAACCGCGGTCCTGACGAATGGCTCGCCACCTTCGCCGACCCCGTGCGGGCCCAGAGCGCCATCGATCGCTTCACCAGCAACGCCTACGACCTGATCATCGAGGGTGAGTCATACCGCGCCCGGCTCAAGCCAGGCCACCCCCCTGGACAACGGGAGGCGAGGAAGCGCAAATAGAAACCGTCACGCCGATGCGGGGACCGGGGGGAAAGCTTCTGCAAAGTCAGGGTCCCATCCCTCTGCAAATCGACAGAGAAGACCATCACTGGGCTTGCGGCGATTTCGGAGTCTCGGAATGGACGCTGACAGGCACGTCAGCTTCCGGGAAGAGTCTCGCAGTGCGGGGCGTTGACCTGCTGGAGTTCGTCGACGGCAAGATCGCGCGCAAGGATTCTTTCTGGAAAATCGTGGAGTGACCCTCGCACCGGGCGACCAACAACCGGCCGGGAATGGGGGACGCCCCCACCCGCCGGGCGGCCGGAGCCGCGGGTTGCACCCTCCGCCGCCCACCATAGGTTTCACCACGGGACGGTCTCGGACATCGCCCTAGCTGGGACGCCACGCGTGGAAATTGCGGATCTGAAACAGCAGGCCCGCGCCCTCGAGCAGAAGGGCAATGCGGGCGAAGCGTTGGCAATGTATAAGCTCATCCTGGCCGAGTTGGATGCCATCGGCGGGATCCGCCAGGAACTGCCCCTCCTCATCAAGATCGGCGACCTCCAGCTCAAAGCCGGCGACGTGGACGGCGCGGTGGACATGTACGAGCGCGCCGCCGGCGAGTACGCCACGCAGGGCGCGGCGCAGCCGGTGACATCCCTGTGCCTGAAGATCGTGCGCGCGGACCCGCAGGCTGTGGGGGCGTATCTCCGGCTGGCGCGGAAGCTGCTCGAGGCAGGCCAGACCGAAGGCGCCCGTCGGGTGCTGATGGACTACGCGCAGCGGGCCAAGCTCGACAAGACTCGTGACGGGCTGGAAAAGCTCGCCGGCCACGCCGAGGACAACCAAAAAATCGTCCTCACCAAGGCGATCGAAGCCGCCGAAGAGCGGGTCCCGAAGCGGACGCCTTGGGCCAAGCGGCCGGCTTCCGCCCGGGTCCCGCCGCCGGTGGAGGACGAGGAGGGTGAGCCGCCGGCGCTGGAGGAGGTGTCACCGCCTGAACCGTCCGGCCCCAAAAAGCGCCTCACGGTGCCGGTGGGGGCGCTCGACGCCGAGCCCGAGCCGAGTCTGTTGGAGCAGCGTCCGCCGGAGCAGCGCCCCGCCGAGGTCACTCCGGAATCCCTGTTCCCCACGGCAGCGGAGATGAAGGCGGTGACACCCCCGGCGCCGGCCGCTCCGCCACCGGCCGAGACCCCCTTCGTCGCCCCGCCGCTGCCGACCCGCGAGTCCATCTCGACACCGCTGCCGCCCCTGCCCCCGCCGGGGCCGCCCGAGCCACCGCGCCTGGACTCGCTCCCGCCGCTTCCGCCGACGCCGGACGCTTCGCAGCCAAAGTTGCGCGTCTCGCAGGAGCTGGTGATCGATAACACGTTTACGCCCCCCCCGCTCCCGCCGGTGTCTCCTCCCTGGACTCCGACAGCAGAGCCACGACCGGAGCCTCCCAGTCCGAGCCGTCCCTCGCGACCATCGCGCCCCCCGCCCAGGCTGTCGCAGGTCGCGGCTGCCCCGCCGCGCAGGCCACGACCGGCGCCGAGGTGGCTCGGGCCTGTGATCGGCCTCGTGGTGGTCGGCGGCGGCGTGGGGGCGCTGTTCGGGCTCGGGGTCATCTCCCTCGATCGCCTGCGCAACCTCCTTCCACAACGCGAGCCTGAGCCCGCGCCGGTGGAGGTCCGGACGCCCCCTCGGCGCCCGGTCCAGCCGCCGGATACCGTGATGGCGCGCGACACAGCCACGGCCCAGCCGGTCTCCGCCGCGCCACCCGCCCGGGCCGTCGAGCGGCCAGCTCGCCCACTGATCCCGCCCGACCTTCCTCCGGGCCTGGTGCTGACCGGCGTGGTCTACGTGGTGTCGGGACTGGCAGTCGAAAGCGTGGAGGAGTTCTCGCCGGACAACCGGCTAGGATTCCGGATCATCCAGATCCTCGCATCCGGCCAGACCATCATCCTGGAGGAGTTCCCGGCGGACTCGACCATTGAGGGAGAAATCGGCGTCACCGGGCTGCCGGCCGACACGGTCGTGGGCCACGTGCGCATCGGCGGCGTGGATGTCACGCTGAAAGGCGTCATCCCGGAGACGCTGGCCGTCGAACTCCTGCAGCAACTGGTCCAGGTACGGCCCTGAAGGGTAAAGGGGTAACAGGAACAGCGTGAGGGTGATGGGGCCCGCTCACCCCTCACGCATCTCTTCCCCGCCGTTCAGAGCATCCAGCCCGTCCGATACTCCGGCTTGATGTACTGCTCCGGCACCTGCACGTTGGTCACCACGCCGGTCTCGGGGTTCAGCTCGAGATCACGCCCCATCCGCACCGCGAGGTTCCCCAGCAAGACCATTTCGGTCAACGGCCCAGAATGGTCCACGAAATTGGAGCCGGCCGCGGGCCCACCCTTAGCCGCCGCGATGAACTCGGCGTACACGTTTTCCACCCGCGGATACTTCTTGGGGGGCGGGTTGGCGGTGAGGTCCTGGTGCCGCTTGGCATCGAGCAGCAACGGGTCGTCACCGTACGTCCCCGCCACCAGCTTGCCCTCGCTGCCGATCCACAGCTGTCCGCCGCCGGCGTCCGGCGGCCACTTGGCGTCGCTGCTGATCTCCGCGGGCCGCGGCGGATAGAGGCTGCCGTCGCGCCAGACCACCGTCACCGGACCCCGGCTGCCCCGCGCGGGAAAGTGATAGGTGATCCGGGCTCCCTTGGGCGCGCTCTCGTGATACAGCGGCGTGTGCTCCACCTCGATCCGCGTCGGATACTTGAGCTGTAGCGTCCAGAACGCGGTGTCCATGATGTGGCACGCCATGTCCCCCAGCGCCCCGGTCCCGAAATCCCACCACCCTCGCCAGCTGAACGGCGCGTAGGAAGGATGGTACGGCCGCTCCGGCGCCGGACCCAGCCAGAGATCCCAATCGAGCCATGGCGGGACGTGGTAGTCCTCGAGTGGCCGCTCGATGCCCTGCCCCCAGATTGGCCGGTTGGTCCAGAAATGCACGTCGCGCACCGTGCCGATGGCGCCGGCCTCGATCCACTCGCGAGTCTGCCTGGTGCCTTCGCGCGCGTGCCCCTGATTCCCCATCTGGGTGGCAACGCCCGCCCGGCGCGCGGCCTCGGTGAGCCTGCGAACCTCGTGCAGCGTGCGGGTGAGCGGCTTCTGCACGTACACCGGCTTCTTCAGGTTCAGGGCTGCCATCGCGACGACGGCGTGCGTGTGGTCGGGCGTCGACACCGTCACCGCGTCAATGTTGGCGCCGTCCTGCTCGAACATCCGGCGAAAGTCCTTGTGGCGTTTCGCCTTGGGATGTGCCATGAACGCTTCCTCGCCGCGCCGGTCGTCCACGTCGCACAGGGCGTAGATGTTCTCGACCGCCATGCCGCGGACGTCGCTCCAACCCATGCCGCCCGCACCCACGCACGCCACGTTGAGCGTGTCGCTCGGCGCGCGGTAGCCGCGGCCCAGCACGTGGCGCGGCACGATGGTGAAGCCCATGCCCGCCGTGGTCATCTCAGTGACGAAGGTCCGCCGGTTGATGCGCTTGCGAGTCATGCCGTACCTCCCCGAGGAATCTCCTACGCGGTCCTGCCAGCCGCCGCGGGCGGCCGGAACAGTGCGGCGAAGAGCAGGAGCACCGCGCCCGCTCCGGCCGCTGGGACCAGATAGATCGCCCGCCAGTTGTGCTCCACCGTGCCCGCGGGAGCGGCGAGCTGGAACGCCTCCACCACCTGGCCGGCCACCCACGAGCCGATGAACCAGCCCACCCCCAGCGTCACGAACGCGATGAACCCCTGCGCCGCCGCGCGGATGGCCACGTTGGCCTGCTGATCCACGTAGATCTGCCCGGTTACGAAGAAGAAGTCATAACAAATGCCATGGAGGATGATCCCGGTATAGAGCATCCACACCATGCTGTCAACGTTGCCATGCGCGAACAGCAGGTACCGCAGGGTCCACGCGGCCATACCAATCATCAAGATGCGTTTGACGCCGAGCCGGACCAGGAACCACGGCAACAAGATCATGAACACGATCTCCGACATCTGACCCATCGTCATCTTGCTCGCCGCCGCGCTCATCCCCAGCTCGTTCAGGTACAGGTTGGTGAACGCGTAGTAGAACTGCAGCGGAATCACTAGCAGGAACGAGCCGATCACGAAGGTGGCGAAGGAGCGGTCTTTCATGAGGGCCAGGGCATCGAGCCCCAGGATGTCACGTACCCGCACGGGCCCGCCCCCGGCCTTGGGGGGCGTGTGGGGCAGGAACAGACAGTACACCGCCAGTACCACCGACGCCGCGGCCGCCAGGCGTAGAGGTGTGGGCGTCGGCTCAACGCCCAACCATCCGATGATCAGCCCCGCGACGATCCAGCCGATGGTCCCCAGGACGCGAATGCCGGGGAAGTGCTTGGCGGGATCGGCGACGTTGTGAAAGGAAATCGAGTTGGTGAGTGCCAGCGTGGGCATGTACAGGAGCGCGTAGCCGATCAGCAGCGGATAGAAGGTGCCGAACGTGGTGGCGGTGGACACCAGGTACATGACCACGGCCCCCGCCGCGTGCAGCAGGAACAGGATCTTCTCGGTGGCGAAGAACCGGTCGGCCACGAGCCCTACGAAAAACGGCGAGATCATCGCGGCGATGGCCGTGGTTCCGTACGCCAGGCCGATCTGGCTCCCCTCGAAGCGCAACGTCTGCCCGAGATAGGTGCTCATGGTCACGGACCAGGCCCCCCAGATGAAGTACTGGAGGAACATCATCGCGGAGAGACGAACCCGGACGCCGGACGAACCGCTCATCAGATGGTCTCCGACGGGAGAGGATTGCCGCCAAGCTATGTGGCGGAAGGGGGTGCCGCTACCCGGTCCGGCGAGCAGCCACCGGGCCCCTCGCCGCGACCCTCGTGAACGTCTATCTTCCCCGTCCCTCTGGAGGATTCCATGACCCTGCCACGCCCGACCCGAACCCTCGCCACGCTCGCGTGCGCCATCACCATGGCGGCCGCGGCGCTCGCCGCGCAGGAACGCGAGTTGGTCTACGTCTCCAATGTCACCGGGACCACGGCCGACGGACGCGCGCTCACCACCATCGCCGACCAGACCACCCGGGCGCTGGCAAACCTCGGTGCGTCGCTCCGGGAACGGGGACTGGAGCTGGGACACGTGGTGGCGGTGAACGTCTTTCTCAAGGACGCGCGCCATTTCCAGGACATGAACGCGGTGTACCGGCGCGTGTTCGCCAACGAACCGCCCACCCGCGCGACGGCGGAAGCCGACCTCCCCGACCCGGACGCCCTCATCCAGTTATCGGCCGTGGCCGCCAGGGGCCGGAAGCAGGTGATCGCGCCGGCAGGCATGGTGTCCCCGTCCCTGCCGTATTCCTGGGGCATCAAGGTCGGGAACACGCTCTTCCTGTCCGGCATGACCAGCCGCGCGCCGGACACGTACGAGCCGGTGCTGGGGGACGTCTCGACCCAGACCCGCCGCATCTTCGGCAACATGGGCCTGGTGCTCAAGGCCGCCGCCATGGATTTCAAGGACCTCACCAGCTGCCGCGTGTTCCTGGACGACGCCCGGCGGTTCGGTGCCATGAACCAGGCCTACGCCGAGTTCGTTCCGGCGCAGGATCCCCCGGCGCGCGCCACCGTGCGCGCGGGCTTGATGAATCCGGCCTTTGACGTCGAGCTCCAATGCGTCGCGGAGCCGTCGCCAACCCGGATGGTGGTGATGGCCGAGGGCCAGCAACGCTCGCGGGCTCCCCTGTCGCCCGCGATCAGCACCGGGAATCGTGTCTATCTATCCGGGATGTTGGGCGGCGCCGGTGACGTCGCCGCACAAACCCGCACCACGCTCAACAACCTCCTCGGGACGCTCCGGGCGGCCGAGATGGACTTCTCGCACCTGGTGGACGTGTGGGTCTACGTCACCGACATGAGGCAGTGGGAGGCCGTAAAGCGGGTGCTCGACGAAGTCCTGCCCGCCGGCGCGCCTCAGCCGACCGTTGTCGGCACGCCGCTCATGGGAGCCAACTTCCTGGTCGAGATCCAGATGGTCGCGGAGCGCTAGGGCCGGCGTCAGTCCACCAAGGCCCACAGCAGCTCCCGGCTCCTCCGGTCCAGCGTCCGCGGATACCGCAGGCGGTACAGATCTCCCGCCACGTCCCGGATCAGGAGTCCCCCACCCGGCAGCTCTAGCGGCCAATCGTCCAGCCGAGTCTGGAATCGGCGCTCGCCCTGCCGCGTCGCCACCCGCCAGTGCCGGATCTCGACCTCCTCCTCGATGGCCAACACCCCGGTGACCTCGAAGACGAACCCCGCACTCGCGAGCTCGGCTTCGAGCGCCGAGCGAGACTGGTCGTCGAGCTTGGCCGGGTCCGCCACCAGCGCCACCTCGTTCTCGTCGTCGTCCCGGAGTGACACAAAGCGCACCGGCTCCGACCAGGGAAAGCAGCGCAGCACCCAGACGGGTCGTGCCGCGCCGCCTCGTGCCGCCCACAATCGCCCATCCGCCCGCCGCTCCAACGTGAGCGCCTCTTGTACCACCGTCGTCGTCATGGCTCCTCCGCTATGCAAGGTGCAGTTGCAGTTCATACAGCCGGCGGTACCGTCCCTCCGGCTTCATCATCAACTCATGGTGCGTCCCACTCTCGATCACCCCTCCGTCTTCGATCACGAACAGCCGCGAGGCCTTGCGCAGCGTCGAGAGACGGTGCGCGATCGCGAACACTGTCCGGCCGCGCACCAGTCGGTCCAGCGCTTCCTGGATCTCGCGCTCCGTCTCCGTGTCCACGCTGCTGGTGGCCTCGTCCAGAATCAGCACCCGCGGGTCGTGCAGCAGGGCCCGGGCAATGGACACCCGCTGGCGCTCGCCACCCGAGAGCGTGTGGCCCCGCTCACCCACCACGGTGTCGTACCCGTGGGCCAGCTTGCAGATGAAGTCGTGCGCGTTGGCCGCCCGCGCCGCCTCCACCACGGCGTCCAGGGACGCCTCCGGCAAGCCGTAGCGGATATTCTCCGCCACGGTCCCGTGAAACAGGTAGGGGTCCTGCAGCACCATGCCGATCTGCCGGCGATAATGCCCCAGGTCGAGCGCGCGCAGGTCCACCCCGTCGATGCGGATCGCCCCGCCGCTCACGTCGTAGAAGCGCGCGATGAGATTCGCGATGGTGGACTTGCCGCCGCCGGACGGCCCCACCAGGCCGATCAGCTCGCCCGGGACGACCTCGAAGCTCACGCCGCGCAACACCTGCCGGACGCCGTCGTACGCGAAGGTCACGTTTTCGAACGTCACCCGGCCCCGCACCGGCTCCAGCCGCACCGGCGCCGGCGCTTCCCGGATCTCCGGCTCCGTATCCAGGACTTCGAACACGCGGTGCGCCGAGCTGGTGGCGCGGTTCATGGTCCGCGCGATCTGGCCTATGGTTTCGATCGGGTCCGCGAACATCGTGGCATAGAGCAGGAACGAGATGAACGTCCCCACGCTGAGCGCCGCACCACCTCCCAGGAGCCGGGGCACGGCCAGCGCCCACACCACCACAGTGGTCCCGTGCACGGCCAGCATCACCAGCGGCCAGAACGTGGTCCAGAGCCGGTGGATCCGGTTGAACTCGTCGGTCACGGCGCGGTTCCGCTCGTCGAACCGGCCGATCTCGCGCGCCTCCTGGTTGAACGCCTTCACCACCCGGATCCCCGGAATGGTGTCCGAGAGCACGTCTGATACGCGCGACCACTTCCGCCACGCCCGGAGGAACAGCCGGTTCAAGGCTTCGCCGTAGCGGTAGATCGCCCAAACGAACAGCGGCACCGGCAGCGTCATCACCAGGCCCAGCTGCCGGTCCAATGAGATCAGCACGCCGGCCAAGCCGAGCATCATGATCGCCGAGAGCGACACGTCCACCACACCAAACGCCAGGAAGTCCCAGAGACGATCGGTATCCGCCGACACGCGCGTGATGATGCTCCCCGTCTTCTTCCGCGAGAAGAACGACAGCGAGAGGCGCTGGATGTGCTCGTACAGCTCGGCCCGCAAGTCGCGCGCCACCCATTCACCCAGGACCGACATCAGCCGCAGCCGGACCATCGCCGCGCCCTGGCGCACTAGGTACGCGCCGGCCATCGCGGCCACGGCAATCCAGGCGATCGTGGCCGCGCGCTCCGCCGGCAGTAGCCCCTGCTGGGCCGGCCGGACCACTCGGTCAATCAGGTATCCCGCGAGGTACGGCGGGAGCAGGCTCACCAGCGTGATGAGCGCCGCCGCGCCGAGTCCGAGCGACACCTGGCGACGATACGGCCTCAGGTAACTCAGCAGCCGGAGGATGACCGCCGTGTCCCGGCCCGCCACCATCGCCTGCGCCTCGCGCACCGGGCGTGCCACACCTTCGGCATACGCGTCGTCGGGATCGCCGGTGTTCACCGCCCGGCCCTCGAGCCCCTCCTCCAGCACGACGCGGATGTTCTCGATCGCCCGCCGTTGCCGGTGCGTGTAGCGCACCAGCGCCAGGGGCGGCTCGCCGGACTCCCACGCCAGCGTCAGCGTGCTGGCCGAGAGGCCCGGGACGTTGCGCACCGCGCGGACGCGGGCGCGATCGAACGACCGGACGTCCCAAGCCCCCGCGGGCAGCAGCGTCGCAACGGCCACCTGCCTGGGGCCCAGGAGCAGCCACGACTCGGCGAGCCGGAGGGAATGGTCCAGGTCGGCCAGGGCGTAGAGCAGTACCGGGTCGCCCCGCCACTGCCGTTCGACCTCGCGGCGAAGGTCCGCGGGAAGCCGGTATGGCTGGCCGGTGTAGCGAGTGATGATCTGTTCGTCGAGACTACGCTGCTCGGGGTTCATGCCAGTAATCCGTTATCCGTTATGCGTTTGACCGTTGTCCGGAAACAACGCGGCCTCCCGGGGCTGCTCTGAGCGCCCCGGAAGGCCGTCGGATCACGTGCATGAAAGCCTAGGTTGCGGGGCTTACGTCAGAGAGGCACCTCGCCGATGCCGGTGCGCGAGGCGCGCGGGCACACCACGGCCCCATACGCGTCGCGACGCGGCAGAGAGATCTGGACGAAACGGGTATGCATATTCGTAATCAGGTCCTCGTTAGTTTCGTCGGGCCTCAAGAAAGGCCCATAACCGCAACCTAAAAGCGGCCGCTCGGCCAGGCAAGAGGGGCTGGTCTGCCGTTATGCCGTTATGCCGTTATGCCGCTATGCCGCTATGCCGCTATGCCGCTACGGTAACGCGCGAATCTTGATATTCCGGTATGCCACCCAGTCACCGTGCTCCTGCAGAGCGATGTGCCCCTGCCCGGCCCGGCCGTAGTTGGGCCACTGCACAAACTTGCTCGCCTGGACCAGGGCCTCCCATTCCGGGCTCAGGAGTTCATACTCGACCACCTTCTGCCCGTTGAGCCAATGCTCGACGTGGTTCCCCTGCACCAAGATGCGTGCCAGGTTCCACTCGCCCGCGGGCTTCACGACTCCAGCGGGCGCCGCGTGAAGCGCATAATTGGACCCCGCAGCCGTGAGCCGGGACAGCCCGTCGCGATGGGCCGCGTCATCCAACACCTGCATTTCCGGCCCGCTCTTGTAGGAGTAGTCGTATTCCTCGGTGATGCGGTACATGACGCCGCTGTTGCCTCCGGGCGCCACCTTCCACTCCAGCCACAGATCGAAGTCGCCGAACTGTTCCCGCGTGATGATGTCGGCGCCCTCCCCGGCGCGGGTCAGGGCGCCGTCTACCACCTGCCAGCCGGAAGGCAGCGAGTCCATGTGATAGCCCCGCCAGCCATCCGTGGTCTTCCCATCGAACAGCAGCCGCCATCCGGCCTCGCGCTCGGCGGTGGTCAACCTGTTCACCTGCGATTGGGCGCGTTCCGCCGGGGAGCACGCCACCGCCGCCGCGAGGAGCCCTCCGGATAGCCTGCACGCCAACGACATGATCATCCCAACGAAAGTGGTATCAGTTACAATACGGCTCGGTCCCCGCGCCGGGAAGTCGCGCCCGCGAGACCTATGGGCCTGAGCCAGAGCTATACTCGCATTTACGCCGTGGTCCGCCGCATTCCGCGCGGCCGGGTCGCAACCTACGGCCAGGTCGCCGCCCTCGCCGGTCGCGAGGGGCACGCGCGGCAGGTGGGCTATGCCATGCACGCCCTGCCGAACGGCACCACGGTTCCCTGGCACCGCGTGATCAACGCCCGTGGGGAAATCAGCCGTCGCTCCCAGTTCGGCGGGGAAATCCGCCAGCGCCTGCTGCTGGAAGCCGAGGGGGTGGAGTTCGATTGGCGGGGGCGAGTGCGGCTGAGTCGGTACCAGTGGCGCTCGCGACGGCGTACGGTGCGGCATAAGGGGTGAGGGGTAAGGGGTCCACCCCTCACCCCTCTCGCATCTCGTACCCCCTTACAGTCGTATCGTCAGGCCGAGCGCCACGTGCGGGTAGTACTTGAAGAAGCTCAGGTCATCCTCGATCTGGGCGACCTCCTGCTGCACTTCTTGATCAAACCGCGTCTTCGCCGCACCGGTGAGGGTGGTGGTCGCGTCATACGTGACCTGCGGCGATCCCTGCAACAGGACCCCGAGCTGGAGGACCGGCGACACTCGTCCCCTCCCCGCGAACCCGACGCCGAGGTACGGCGACACCCTTCGGAAATCGATCTTCCCGTTGATGGTCCCGATGTCGGTGGCCTGGTAGGTCGTGTCCCCGATGGTGACGTTGACCGTGGGGTTGGCGTCAATGGTAAGCCGGTTGCCGTTCCACAGGGCTCCAGCCGTGATGCGGATCGGCCCGGCCAGGTACAGGTCGCCGAGGAGGGCGCCGGACAGCCACCTGGCGTCCACACCGTACGCCACGTTGCCGATGGACTGGTCGGTCCGACTCAGCTTGAAGTAGTTCAGCTGCACTCGTGGCTCGAACCGGTTCGCCAGCCCCAGCTTCGCCTCGGTGCTGAGGCCGAACGTCCCGGCGCCCACGCCAATACCGAGCCTGGGACCGCCGCCCGACGCTTGCGCCAGCAAGCCCGCCGGCAGCGCGAGCATCAACAGGGACAGGCTGGACAACCGCAGCCGCATCATCATACTTGGACGCTCCGACAAGAGACACGGCAAGTTAATCGAGAATCCTCCCGAGAACCGACCATGACCGCCAAGCAGCCTTCTGGCGACGTCGAGGCCAGGCTTCTGGCCGACGTCTCCGTGGACCTGGGATGGGCGTTGATCGAGCGCTTCACCACGCTGGTGCGCGAATCCGGCAGCGCCGACGAGTTCGCGGCCGCGGACTACATCGCCGCGCAGCTCGCGCGGCTCAAGATCCCGCACGAGGTGCACGAGCCCACGCTGTACCTGTCGCTCCCGCGGAGCGCGTCGGTCGAGCTGCCGGCCGCGGGGGCAACGACCCTCCAGGGAAAGCCACCATCCTTCGCCGCGTCCACCGGGCCGGGGGGCGTAAGCGCGCCGGTGGTGCACGTACCGGCCGCCGCCATCAAGGACGTGACCGATCTGTTCGAGGACCACCGGGCGGCGGGCACCGACGTGCGCGGCAAGATCGTGGTCTCGGAGGGCTACGCCATGCCACTCGCGGTGCAGCGCTTCGAGCGCGCTGGGGCGGCGGGGCAGGTGTACATCAACCCGGGCAAGCGGGTCCACTGGGGCATCTGCACGCCCATCTGGGGCATGCCCACCGACCGCACCCTCGAGCAGAAACCCAGGACACCCGTGCTCGCCATCAGCCGCCCGGACGGCGACCGGCTTCTGGGTGCCATCCAGTCCGGCCTGGCGCAGATCACCATTCGCACCGCGCTGGAGGAAGGCTGGTACCGGTGCAAGGTGCCCGTCGCCCGGATCGCGGGGGCGTCGGATGACCTGCTCCTGGCGCACGGCCACTACGACAGCTGGGACGTGGGCATCGGCGATAACGCCGTGGGAGACGCCACCCTACTCGAGCTGGCCCGGATCTTCCACGCCCACAAGCGGAAGCTCCGCCGCTCGCTCTGGGTGGCGTGGTGGCCCGGCCATTCCATGGGACGCTACGCCGGCTCCACCTGGTTTGCCGACCGGTTCGCGATGGAGCTCCGGCAACGGTGCGTGGCGGCGCTCAACATTGACTCACCTGGCTGCCGGGATGCCACGGTCTACGAGGAAGTGATGTGGATGGCGGAGGCCGGCGACCTCTGCCGCCGGGCGATCCAGGATGCCACCGGCGTCACGCCGCATCGGCTGCGCCCCATCCGGGCCGGAGACTACTCGTTTAACCAGATCGGCCTCACGTCGTTCTTCATGCTGCTTTCCAACATCTCCAAAGCCGAGCGGGACGCCCGTGGCTTCTACCCGGTGGGCGGGTGCGGCGGGAACATCGCCTGGCACACGGAAGACGACACGCTCGAGGTGGCCGATCGGGAGAACCTCACACGGGACCTGCGCGTGTACGTCACGGCCATCAGCCGGGTCCTCGACGCGGTGATCCTGCCGCTCGATTACCGCGCCACCGTGAAAGAGATCGCGGAGGCGGTGGCCGCATACCGGAAGCAGGCAGAGGATCTGGCGGATTTCTCGCCAGTGGATCGCGAGCTGAAGCAGCTCAAGTCCGCGCTGCGGACGTTCTACGCCGGGCTGGCCCGCACGCCCCGCGGCGCGGCCGCCGAGCGCGCCAACGACACGCTGAAGGAGCTGTCGCGCATCCTGGTGCCCATCAATTACGCCGCTGGTGAACGATTCGACCACGACCCGGCGCTGCCGCTGGGCGCGGTTCCCCGTCTGGCGGCGGCCGCTCGCCTCCAGGCCGTCCCGCCCGATCAACGACGCTTCCTCCAGGCCGGCCTCACGCGCGAGATCAACAAGGTGGCCAACCGTCTGCACGAGGCCTGGCGGTTGATCCGCCGCTCGGCGTGACGCTCCTCGCCGGGCCGCTGCTCCTCGCCCTGATCGCCGCCGCGCCGCAGGGGAGCCTGCAGGACGCGCGAGTTCGCATCGCGATCGTCGGCGACACGGCGCACGTGGACGCCCGGTATCGGATCACCGACCCCGGGGACTCGATCCGCCTCCACGCGCCGCGTGTGGCGGGCCAGCACACGGCGTTCGACCGCCGGTTCGACGATCCCCGGCTCCGGCTCGATACGCTGCCCGGACTGTTCCGGCTCACCGCCCTGGGCGAGGGCCGGGGAATCACCCTGAATCTGCGCTACTCCGTGCGCGGAGACCTCTCCCGCATCCCGCTGTTCGTTCCGGAGGCCCCCAGTACCCCGGGGCAGAGCCGCGTCACGATCCTGGTGGACGGCCTGGCTCCGGACCGGGCGGCGCGCTTTGTCGTGCCACGCTTCACCCGCGATTCCCGCGGCCCGTGGCGCGCCACCCCCGACCACCTGCCCAGCGTGGTGGCGCTGGTGAAGCCGGCGCGTGGGCTCCCGGTGCCGGCGCTGGCGCAATGGAGTGTCCTGCTGATCGCGTTCGCCGGGACACTCGCCTGGCTGCTGACCCACCTCGCCGCACGACGCAGGACATGACCGCCACGTTCTTCGTCGTCGCCGGGATGTATTTCACCGCCATCTTCGGCATTTCCATCTGGAGCTACTTCCGGACCGCCGACGAGGTGGACTTCATCGCCGCCGGCCGGTCGATCGGTCCCCTGGTAGGCGGCGCCGTGCTGGCGGCGACGCAGATCAGCGCGGGGACGTTCGTCGGCACCGTGGGCCGGCACTATCTCGCCGGCGTGTCCTGGTGGTACGTCTGGTTCGGCGTCTGGGCGGGGTGGCTGGTTTCGGCGTTCTGGGTGGCGCCCAAGCTTCGGCGGTTCGGGGCGCTCACCGTGCCCGACTACATCGCGGTGCGGTTCGGCAGCAAAGGGGCGGGCGCCCTTGCGGGAGCGCTGATCGTGGTCTCCTACACGATCTACCTCGTGGCCCAGTTCCAGGCCGGCGGTGAGATCGCGCTCACGGTCTTCGGAATGAAACCCCTCACGGCCATGCTCATCTTGGTGGCCAGCACGGCGGTGTACACCGTGCTGGGCGGGGTCCGCAGCAGCTCGTACATCGAGTTCATCCAGATGCTCATCATGGTCAGCGCCCTGGTGATCGCGGTCCCGGTGCTGCTGCACTACGCCGGCGGGATCACGCAGGCCAGGCACTTCCTCGATTCGCTCGACCCGCGTCTCACGTCCGGCTTCTACGGTTGGAAGGAGATCCTCGCCTTCAGCGTGAGCTTCGGCTTCGCCATCGCCGCGGCCCCGTACGAGATGACCCGCTATTACTCCATGCGCGACGAGCGCACGGTGCGGCGGGCCATTTACGTCGCCATCGGGTTCCAGGTCGTGATCGGCGTGAGCGTGCTCGGGATCGGCATGCTGACCCGGGTGCTGTTCCCCACGTTGAGCTCCCAGGACCTGGCCAGCTCGGTCATGGCCTTCGAGATCCTGCCCCCGCTCGTGGGAGCGCTGCTCCTGGTCGCCATGCTGTCCGCCATCATGTCCACGGTGAACTCGATCCTGTTGGTCGTGGGAGCGGGCGTGGCCCACGACCTGTACGGCAAGCTCCTGCGCCCGGAGGCCAGCCAGGAGCACCTGGTCCTGGTGAATCGGGTGAGCATCTTCGTGCTGGCCCTCATCCCGGTGTATTTCGCGCTCCAGAAGTACGGGGACGTGCAGACGATCGTGGTGGAGCAGGCCAAGTTCATCGCCAGCTTCTTCTTCGTGCCGGTGGTCATCGGACTCAACTGGCGGCGCGGCACTGCGGCCGGCGCGATGGCCGCCATGGTGGGCGGCTTCCTGGCCTGCCTCGCGTGGGAGTTCACCGGGCAGCGGGGATTCGCCTCGCACGGCATTGACGCGGTGGAGGTGGGGATCGCCGTGAGCCTCATCTTGTTCGTCACGGTGTCGCGGTTCACCAAACCGGTGCCGGACCAGAACCTCGCCGTGTTCTTCCACCGCCCGCGGGGCTAGCCTCTTTCACCGATGCGGATCTCGCTCATCATCCCCGCCCGGAACGAAGAAGCCTATCTCCCGCGGCTCTTGGAAACGGTCCGGGTAGCGCGCGGAGGCTACCGCGGCGGCCCCGACGCCATCGAGGTCATCGTGGCCGACAACGTCTCTACTGACCGCACAGCGGAGATCGCCCGCGCGCACGGGTGCCGGGTGGTGCGGGTCGAGAAGCGGGTCATCGGCGCCGTGCGCAATGCCGGCGCCCGTGCCGCGCGGGGCGAGATCCTGTGCTTCGTGGACGCGGATGCCCGGATCCACCCGGAGACCTTCAACGCCATCGGGCGGCTGCTGGAAACCAGGCGGTACGTGGGCGGCGCCAGTGGCGTGCGCCTGGAGCGGATGTCGGCGGGCATCGCGCTGACGCTCGCACTCATGCTGCCGCTGGTCTGGCTCACTGGCATGGACACCGGCGTGACGTTCTGCCGTCGGCAAGACTTCGAGACCATCGGTGGCTACCGCGAGGATCTGAAGTTCGCCGAAGACGTCAAGCTGCTCCTGGACCTCCGCCGCCTGGGGCGCCGGCGCGGCCAGCGGCTCGGCCGCACCCGCTCCGCCAAGGCCACAGCCTCCACGCGGAAATTCGATCGCTACGGCGAGTGGCATTACTTCGCGCTCATGGCCCGCGGCCTCTGGGGTCTCCTGGTGCGTCCCCGCACGTTGGAGCGTTGGGCCCACGAGTACTGGTACAGCGACCGGCGATGACCGGCCCTTCACAAGCCCCCGCCCAACGCGGCATCGAGATCCAGAATCTGTTCTCGGCCATCCCCGACCTCGCGCTGGCAGGCACGTACCTGCTGACCTGGCTGGCGCCCACCACCCTGGGCGACCGCGTCATCGGTTCCCTGATGCTCGTCATGCT
>DATECF010000114.1:0-50339 GCA_035287045.1 Gemmatimonadales bacterium
TATGTTTCCGCAGGGCTTCGAACCTGGTCACCGACGCCGATTTGGTGGTCGCCGCCCGGCGCACCGCGCTCGGGATGCTGGAGCGCGATCCTGCGCTGGCGTCTTCACGGTACGAAGCCCTGCGGAAACGTATCGAGCGCCGCTACCAGCGGGGGATGGAGCTGTTCCGGGTGGGGTGAGGGCGTGACGTTCGCGGGCGGCGTGCGTATGGTATTATGGGGGAGGAGGAGATGCACCGACGGAGCAGCGCTAGCGGCAGAAGCGGCAGCAGCGGCAGGTTCCACTGGCCGAAGCCTTCTGCTGCCTCTGCCGCTACTACCGCCATCGCGCTGGTGCTGGCCTGCGCCACCCACTTGCCTGCGCAGGCGGTCAGAGGGCAGTTGGTGGACCGGGGCAACGGCTTTCCGATCGGCGGCGCGTTTGTGGTGCTGCTCGATCAGGGGGGCGTGGAGGTCGCGCGAGTCCTGACCGGGCCGGATGGCACGTTCCTGTTGCGGGCCCCCGGTCCCGGGACCTATCAGCTGCAGTCCAAGCGCATTGGTTTCCGCGTTTCCAGTTCTCCGCCGCTCACGGTGGCGGAGGGGCAGACCGTGGGCTTCCGTCTCCAGGTCGAGGCGGTTCCCGCCCGCCTCCCTCCGGTGGTGGTTGAGGGGCGCCCCCAGTGCGGCACCCGCGGCGACGAGGGCACGGCGGTGGCCCGGCTCTGGGAAGAGGCCCGCGAAGCGCTGGCGGGCGTTCGATGGACGGCCGGTCAGGCGACGCTCCATTACACGGTGGAACGCTTCGAGCGTGACTTCGCCGTGGCCGGAGGCCGGGTGCTCAAGGAGCAGCGGTCCGCGCGGTCGGGGTACGGGGAGACGCCCTTCAAGAGCGTCCCCGGCGAGGAGCTGGTGAGTCGCGGGTATGTCGTGGCCGGACCTCGGGATGTCATGGACTACTACGCGCCGGACGCCGAGGTGCTCCTGGGCGACGGATTCGTCAACACGCACTGCTTCAACGCGCGCGACGGCGGCGACGAGCATCCGGGTCTCGTTGGGCTGGTGTTTCAACCGGCGCCAGGTCGCTCACTCCCCGACGTGCAGGGCGTGCTCTGGATCGAAAAGGCCACGCTCGAGCTGCGGTTCCTCGATTTCACCTACGCCAGGCTTCCCTGGGGGCTTCCCGAGGGTGCCCTCGGTGGCCACGTGGAGTTCATGCGGCTTCCATCCGGTGCCTGGATCGTCAAGGACTGGTGGATCCGGATGGCCCAGATGGCCAGAGTGGTGTATCGGGAGTCCAGCCGTCAGGCCGAGCCCAAGGTGCTGGGGTTCCGCGAGGCGGGCGGTGAAGTCGTGACGATCACTGCGGCGTCCGGTGCCGTGGTATTCTCGGCCCTCGACGCGATCCTGGAAGGCACCGTGGTGGACTCCTCGCGTGGCGGGCTGCCGCTGCCGGAGGCGACCGTCCTCCTGGAGGGCACGCAGCGGGAGGTCACGGCTGACGAGCGGGGCCGGTTTCAGATCGCCGCGCGGCTGGATGGTGAGTACGCCGTCGCCTTCCGTCACGCCAGGCTCGACTCGCTCGGGTTTACGCCGGACGCGGTGCCGGTGCGGCTGGCTCGCGGCGAGCGCGCCACCGTAGCACTCGCGGTGCCCCCGGAGCCCGTGGTCACGGCACGGCTGTGCGCCGCTCGGCTCGAGGCGGGAGAACGGGTGATCGTCGGCAGGGTGCACCTGGCGGGCACCACCACGCCGGCGCCCGGTCTGGACGTCCGGGCCACCTGGCAATCCGTGCGCGGCGCGGCAGGGGGTCTGGCCTGGAGTGACCGCGAGGCTGTTGCCACCACCGATTCGAGCGGTTCCTACGTGTTGTGCCGGATCCCCGAGGAAGAACGGGTCACGGTGCGGGTGCGAAGCGAGGCGGGAGCAAGCTCCCACGTCCTCCTGGACTTCAGCGAGGCCGGCGTGTGGATCGACGAAAAGCTGTACCGCAGCCTGCCGGGCCGGATCTGGAAGCAAGACTTTCAGATCATACCGTGACTAGCGCCGCTCGAACGCCTGGTCCGCCTTCGCCGCCAGCACGAAGTCGCTCTCGGTCAGCCCGTCAATCTTGTGAGTCCAGATGGAGAGGCCGACCTTCCCCCACGCCAGGTAGATATCCGGGTGATGGCCTTCACGCTCGGCGATCTCGCCCACCGCGTTGGTAAACGCGAGGGCCTCCTTGAAGTCCTTGAACGCGTATGCCTTCTCCAGGTGGTGCTCCTGCACCACACGCCAGCCGCCCTCGAGCTTCTTGCTGAGCGCTTGCAGCTCGGTGCCTTTGAGCGGCGGGACGCCGCCGCGGCAAGGAATGCAGGACAGGGCAGCGAGTTCGCTGCTCATAGGCCCAGACCTCGGTGGAAGGTGATGGCTGAATATTGGGCTGAACGGGGCGATTGATGAAGGGGTAGTCCGGCGTTACCATACGCCCGCCATGCAGGACGTCCTGCGCATCAACGACCTTTCCCGATTGGTGGGGCAGTCCGTCACGGTCCGCGGATGGGTGACGACCACGCGGTCCAGCGGGAAGATCGGCTTCCTGGTGTTGCGAGACGGCACCGGCTACCTCCAGGCCGTGCTGTCCAGGGCTGAGCTGTCCGAGGCCGTCTGGGAGTCGTTCAAGCAGCTCACGCAAGAGGCATCCGTCGCCGTCACCGGCTCGGTGCGCGCCGACACGCGCGCGCCCGGTGGCGTGGAGCTGACGTTGACCCGCCTCGAGCTGCTTGGTCCGTCGGTGGAGTTCCCCATTGGCCCCAAGGAGCACGGGACGTCCTTCTTGTTCGAACATCGCCATCTGTGGCTCAGGAGCCGGCGGCAGGTGGCCATCATGCGCGTGCGGCATGAAGCCATCCAGGCGATGCGGGACTTCTTCTACGAGCGCGGGTTCGTGCTGGTGGATACGCCCCTGCTGACGGGAGCCATTGGCGAGTCCGCCGGCAATCTGTTCGAGACCGAGTACTTCGACCTCGGCAAGGCGTACCTGGCGCAGACCGGCCAGCTCTATCTCGAGGCGGCGGCCGCGGCCCTGGGGAAGGTGTATTGTTTCGGTCCGACGTTCCGGGCCGAGAAGTCCAAGACCCGCCGGCACCTGACGGAATTCTGGATGGTGGAGCCGGAGGTGGCCTGGAATGACTCGGACGCCAACATGCGGCTCCAGGAAGACTTCGTGAGCTATATCGTGGGCCGCTGCCTCGAGCGCCGGAGCGAAGACCTCAAGGAGCTGGAGCGCGACACCACGCCGCTCGAGCGGGTCGCGCCGCCGTTCCATCGGATCTCTTATACGGATGCGCTGAAGAAGCTCGAAGGCATGGGCGCGAGTGTGACGTGGGGGAAGGACATCGGCGGTGACGAGGAGACCATGCTGGCCAACTCGTTCGACAAGCCGGTGTTGGTCTACAATTACCCCAAGGAAGCCAAGGCCTTCTACATGAAGGAAGACCCGGCCGACCCGCGCACCGTGTTGAACAACGATTGTCTGGCGCCGGAAGGGTACGGGGAAATCATCGGCGGGAGCCAGCGGGAAGACGACTACGGCCGGCTACTCGCTCGGATTCGGGACGAGCACCTGCCCGAAGAGGCCTACGGCTGGTATCTCGACCTCAGGAAGTACGGCACGTTCGTGCACGCGGGGTTCGGGCTGGGCGTGGAGCGCACCGTTGCGTGGATCTGCGGCATTCCGCACGTGCGCGAGGCGATTGCGTTCCCGCGGCAGATGCATCGGCTGAGGCCTTAGCCTCCAGCTCGCTTCGATTCGTCCCACAGCCGGTCGAGCTCCTCCAGTCCCGCGTAGCCGATCCGAATTCCCCGTTCGCCGGCCAGTCGCTCCATGGCGCGAAACCGCCTCGCGAACCGCTGATTCGCCTTCTCCAGCGCGGCGCGGGGATCGCAGCCGAGCTTCCGGGCCAGGTTGACCACGGCGAACAGGAGATCGCCCACCTCGTGCTCCACGCGCCCAGGATCCCCGGGGCGCCCCTGGTGGGTTTCCTTTTCCAGCTCGGCCAGCTCCTCGCGCACCTTGTCCGCCGGGCCCGACGCGTCGGGCCAATCGAACCCGACGCCGGCGGCCCGTTCCTGGAGGCGGAACGCCATGATCAGGGCAGGAAGGTTGGGCGGCAGCCCATCCAGCACTCCCGGTCCATCGGCGCCACGCTCGGCGACTTTGGTCCGCTCCCAGTTACCATGCGAGTCGCCGGTTCCTGATCCTGCGTCGCCCCCTGCGCCCCCGGCGGCCCCCCCGGCCGGTGCGGTGGGGAAGAGATGGGGATGTCGTCTCCACATCTTCCGCTCCATGCCGCTCACCACATCCTCGGAGCCGAAGCGGTTCGCTTCTTCGCCCAGCACGATCTGAAACGCCAGGTGGAGCAGCAGATCGCCCAACTCGCCACAGATGGCCCTCGGATCGCCCGCTCCCAGGGCGTGATCCAATTCCAGGGCCTCCTCCACCAGGTAGGGCCGCAGCGTTTCGGGCGTTTGGGCGCCGTCCCAGGGGCACCGTTCTCTGAGGTCGCGGACCAACAGGACCGCGCGTCCAAGCGCTGATGGTTCTTGCATTTGCACCTCCGGGCCGGTACAATACCCGGCCGGTTGTGAACGCGTCAACGCAAGCGCACCGGGAGCGGGCGTGGGTCGAGGTTGATCTCTCCACGCTCGTGCACAATGCGCGGACCGTGCAGACGGCTGCGCGCAGTGCGCGGTTGCTCCCAATGGTCAAAGCGGACGCGTACGGGCTGGGCGCCGTGCCGGTGGCGAGGGAGCTGGAGGCCCTCGACCCGTGGGGGTTCGGCGTGGCCACCGTGCCGGAAGGCGCGGCGTTGCGGGCGGCCGGCATCCGCCGGCCGATTGTCGTTTTTACCCCTGCACGTGCCGATCAGCAGGCCGCCTACCAGGCGCACGATCTGCGGGCGGTCCTGGACGATCCCGACGTGGCCGGGCGGTGGACGCTGCCGTTTCATCTCGAGATTGACACCGGGATGGCTCGCGCGGGTATCAGGTGGGATGAGCCCGAGCGACTGGCCGCCGTCACGTCACCACAACTCGAAGGCGCGTTTACCCATTTCCACTCCGCGGACCTGGAAGCCGGTTCCGTGGGCGAGCAGTGGACCCGCTTCCAGCAGGCGCTCAGGAGCCTGGGCAAGCAGCCATCGCTCACCCACGCGGGGAACAGCGCGGGCATCTGGTGGCTGCGCGAGCACCTCGATCTGGTGCGCCCGGGGGTGTTCCTGTACGGCGGCCGCGTGGGTCGGCACGCCCCGGTGCCGCAGCCGGTCGTCGCGGTGCGCGCGCGGGTGGTGAGCACCCGCCGACTACGGCCGGGCGAACCGGTAAGTTACGGGGCGACCTGGCGCGCCGAACGGGCGACCGATATCGCCACCCTGGGGATCGGGTATGCCGATGGGATGCCGCGGTCCGCGCAGGGACGCGCCCGGGTGTTGCTTGGCGGCCGGCTCTGTCCGGTCGTGGGTCGCGTGACCATGGACATGATCATGGTCCAGGCCGAGGGCGCGGTGCCGGGCGACGTGGCGACGCTGATCGGTTCGGACGGTGCGTCGGAGATCACCCTGGATGAGTTCGCCGGTTGGGTAGGAACAATTTCGTACGAGGTCCTGACCGGACTGGGATCGAGACTGCCACGGGCGTATGGATGATCCGTTGACCACGGCCGCGCGCGCGGCGCGGGCCCAAGCCTACGCGCCCTACAGTAGGTTTGCGGTGGGCGCGGCGTTGGAGGCGGATGACGGCCGGGTGTTCGTCGGGGTCAACCTGGAAAACGCGTCCTACGGGTTGACCAACTGCGCGGAGCGGGTGGCGGTGGGCGCGGCCGTGGCGGCAGGAGCGCGGCGGTTTCGGCGCTTGGTCATCGTGACCGACGCGACGCCGGCCGCCGCGCCGTGCGGCGCGTGCCGCCAGGTGCTGGCCGAGTTCGGAGGAGATCTAATGGTCGAATCGGTGGGGCCCGAGGGCACTCGCCGTTGGGTACTCAAGGAGCTGCTGCCGGATCGGTTCGGGCCGGAGGCACTCGCATGACGCGTCGGGCGGGCGTGATCGTGGCCGTTGCCGCGGCGGCTGGCTGGGGCTGCCAGGATATCGTCTCGGCGCCGGGCGTGTGCCCCGAGTTCTGCCCTGAGGGAGAGATCCGGGTGGTCGATACGCTCCTCACCGGCGTGGAGCCGGTGGGGTCGTACACCGGCTACCTGCTGCCCCACGAGGCGAGGCAGATGCAGGTCGTGGGGCCC
Organism: Gemmatimonadales bacterium; assembly: GCA_035287045.1. Lineage (GTDB taxonomy): Bacteria > Gemmatimonadota > Gemmatimonadetes > Gemmatimonadales > GWC2-71-9 > JACPAP01. Next base: position 6,251 of record DATECF010000114.1, read on the forward strand.
GGCGGGCCCACGGAGAGCCGGGCGCTGCTCGTGTCCATCTCGATGAACGCCAGGTACGCCGGCGGCGATACCACGGTCAGGGACTCCATCATTCAGACCGACTCGCTGAGCGTCAGGCTCAACATTGTCCGACGCAACGCGGGTGTCAGCGGCGTGACGCTGGCGTTTCATGAGATTCCGCTGACGCCGGACTCCGCCACGACCTACGGCGACATGACACCGTACTTTCAGGACAGCACGCTGGTCGCGACGCTGCAGGTTCCGGACTCCCTGGTGAAGGACACCCTGTCGGTGACGTTCCCCGCCGCCGCGTTGCGGCACTTCGGGCCCGACACCCTTCGGGTGGGCATTGGCGTCCGCATCGTGTCCCCGGAGCCCGCCTTCGTGACGGTGGCCTCGGACACGATTGCGCCCGCCGCGCTCATCCGGCGGTTCGTCCAGGTAGATTCGTCCACCGGCACGACCCGCGTGACGCGCAGCGATACCTGGGGGATCCGGTTTCGCACGTTCGTGGTGGATCCCGGAGGCATCCCGTCGCCGGTGGGGTTGACGGTCGGTGGCGCCACCGGCGCGCGCGGGTTCGTCAAGCTGAACCTGCCCGGCTTTATCGTGGACTCCACGCTGGTGGTGCGCGCGACGCTGCTGCTGCCCGCGACGCAGCCGGTCTTCGGGGCTCCGGGGGACACGTTCTCCGTGCGGGTCGTCGCGCTGGGGTCGGACTTTGGGCCGAAATCGCCGGTGGCGGACACCTCCTTTGGGGGCACGGTAAGGGTAGCGGTGGGCGGCAGCGACACGGTGGCGGTGGACATCACCAGGATCTTCGCCTTGTGGCGAGGCAACGCGGCGGTGCCGCGCACGGTGATGTTCCAGGTGGAACCCGAAGCGGCGTCCATCAATACGCTGGAGTTGCCGGGGCAGGGGTCTGCCACACCGGCGGCGATCCGCGTGACCTACGCGCCGCCGTTCCGGCTCCCGGGAAGCTGACCATGCGACCCGCGGCGATCGTGGTGGTGGCGATGCTGATGGCGCCCGGTTCGGCGGCGGCGCAGAACTCGGTCTACGGGCTGGTCGGGATCGGGTTCCCCGGCGATCCCCTGGCCACGCGGGCGCGCTCGCTCGGCGGGGGTACGGGCGCCTTCGACATCATGTCGGCGCTCAACCCGGGCACCGTCGCCGGGCTGGGACGCCTCGTGGCGGGCGGCGCCGCGGGAACCAGCCTGCGCCGTTACACGGCCGGCGACTCCACGGTCACGGGACTGCGAGAGACGCGGTTTCCCTTTGGCTTGTTCGGCGGGCGCGTCCCCAACACGCCCCTGTCCTTCGCCGTCAGTTTTTCGACCTACGCCGAACGGACCTACGATGTCACCACCACGGGCACCCAGGTGCTGCGCGGTGACACATTGACCGTGACCGATCGGGTGGCGTCCGATGGCGGGATTACCGACTTTCGTGGGGCGCTCGGGTTCCGGCCCTGGCCTCGCGTGCTCATTGGGGGGGCCTTCCATCTGCTCGGTGGGTCGAGCCGGTTGATGGTGGGGCGCACCTTCTCGAGCCCCGACTACTCGCCGTACATCGAGCGCAACCAGGTGACGTTCGCAGGCACGAGCGTATCGGGCGGCATCGTGCTGCTCCCCACCAGCGCCATCGAGCTGGCGGCGTCCGCCCGAGTGGACGGCGACCTGGAGATCCGAAGTGAGACGCAGACCGCCGGCACCGTTCGACTTCCCGTGAGTCTGATTGGTGGGTTACGCTTGACGCCGGTCGCCGGGCTCAGTCTGGCCGCAACGGCCGCCCGGCGTTCCTGGTCCAGGTCGCAGCCGGATCTCATCTCCCCGACCCAGGCGTTCGATACGTGGGAGATTGGAACCGGCCTCGAGCTGTCTCGCCCGCAGGCGCGCGGCGCCTCGGTGCCCATCCGGCTGGGGTATCGATATCGGCAGCTGCCGTTCAGCAACGTGGTGACGCAGCCCACCGAGACGGCGTTCACCGGCGGCACCGGCCTGCTCCTCGGCGGCGGTCGGGCGAGCCTCGACGCGTCGGTGGAGCGGTTTCACCGATCGGGTGGCGGGGCCGACGAGGAGGGATGGTACTTCTCGCTCGGCGTGATCATCATCCCGTGATGCGCGTCTACCTCCACACCTTCGGGTGCAAGGCCAACCAGTACGACACCGAGGTGGTGCGGCAGGCGCTGGAGGGGGCGGGTGCCGTGCCGGTTGAGGATGCGTCCCTGGCAGACGCCGCCGTGGTCAATTCCTGCACCGTCACCCACGTGGCCGAAGCCAAGATGCGGGGCCTGGTGCGCAGGCTGGCGCGCCGCCGGCCCGGATTCCGGACCGTGGTCATGGGATGTGCCGCGGCCCTCGACAACGGCACGATCGCTGGCCTCCCCGGCGTGGAAGCCGTGGTGGCCGGCGCCGATCCCTCGCGCGTCCTCGCCGCCCTGGGCCTCCCCGCGCCCAACGCCGGCGAGCTGCTGCGTTCCTTCACCCGGGGAAGCCGGGCATGGCTCAAGATCCAGGACGGCTGCGACGAACATTGCACCTTCTGTGCCACCACCCTGGCGCGGGGCGCCAATCGGTCTCGGCCGCTGGACGAGCTGGTGGCCGAGGCCCGGCTCCTGGCCGAGCACCATGAGGAGATCGTGCTCACCGGCGTGCACATCGGCACGTACGGCCGCGACCGTGACGGCGACCTGACGCTGGGGCGCCTGGTGGAGGCGCTGGTCCAACGGGTTCCCCGGGTGCGGTTCCGACTCTCGTCGGTTGAAGCCACCGAGGTGGACGATCGCCTGGCCGAGCTGATGGCCGGGGAACCCCTGCGCCTGGCGCCGCACCTGCATGCGCCGCTCCAATCGGGGAGCGATCGCCTCCTCAAGCGGATGGGGCGTCACTGGTACACCGCCCGCGCCTATCGCGAGCGGATCGAGCGGCTGGCGGCGCGGCTGCCGCGGCTGGGCCTGGGCGCGGACGTGATCGTGGGATTCCCCGGGGAGACGCCGCGCGACCACGACGCCACGGTGGAGCTGGTCTCTGCGCTCCCGTTCACCTACCTCCACGTGTTTCCCTACTCGGAGCGGCCCGGCGCATCGTCCCGGCGGCTGGGTAGTGCGGTGGACCCGCGGGTGGCGGCCGAGCGGGGCGCGCATCTGAGAAACCTGGCCGCGTCGCATCGGCGCCGTTACCAGGCAAGCAGAGACGGCGGACCGGCGGACGTCGTGCTGATGACCCGACAGGCGGGTCGCTTCGAAGGTCTGACGGAGGATTACCTCACGGTCTATCTTTCTACGGATCGAGCCGGTTCCCTCCGCCTCCGCGCCACGCTGCGTCATCAGGGCGGCGTGCTGCTGGCCGAGGCCGCCTGAGGATGCCGCGAGTCTACGTCGAAACCTACGGCTGCCAGATGAACGTGGCGGACACCGAGCTGATCCTGGGACTGCTCGGGCGGGAGGGCTACGTTCCGGCGGACGGGCCGGAGGGGGCGGAGGTCATCCTGGTCAACACCTGTGCGGTGCGGGACCACGCGGAGCAGCGGGTGATCGGGCGGGTGGGTGAGCTCAAGCGGCACAAACGTCCGGGCGACGTGCTGGGTGTGCTGGGTTGCATGGCCCAGCGTCTGGGAACCACGCTCCTGGCGCGCACGCCGCACGTGGATCTGGTGGTTGGGCCGGACGGCTACCGCGGGCTGCCCGAGCTGATCGCGGCCGCCCGTGCGGGCCAGCGGGCGGCCGACGTGGCGTTCAGGGCGTGGGAGCACTACGAGGACGTGGACCCGGCGCGGCCCGCGTCCGGTCCGTCCGCTTTCGTCACGGTCCAGCGGGGCTGCGATTATCGGTGCACGTTCTGCGTAGTTCCGATGACACGCGGCCCCGAGCGCAGCCGTACACTGGACGACGTCTGGCGCGAGGTGGAGGGGCTCGCGGCGCATGGCGTCTCCGAGGTCACGCTGCTGGGGCAGACGGTCAACAGCTACCACGACGGGCGGCACGATTTCGCCGACCTGCTGCGCGCCGCCGGCCGGGTGGCCGGGATCCGCCGGGTGCGCTTCACCAGCCCGCACCCCAACGATTTCTCGGACCGGGTCATCGCGGCCATGGCCGAGGTGCCGGCCGTCTGCGAGCACGTGCACCTGCCGGCGCAGAGCGGTTCGTCGCGGGTGCTCAAGCGCATGCTGCGCCGGTACACCCGCGAGCAGTACCTGGATTGTGTGGCGCGCCTGCGCCGGGCCATTCCGGGCATCGCGATTACCACGGATATTATCGTGGGCTTCCCCGGCGAGACCGAAGCCGACTTCGCGGAGACGGAGATGCTGGTACGCGAGGTGGCATTCGACGACGCCTACACGTTCAAGTATTCTCCGCGCGACGGGACCGCGGCGCTCAAGCTCCGGGATCAGGTGCCGGATAGGGTGGCTGGGGAGCGACTGGAGCGGCTCATCGCCACGGTCCGGGACGTGGCCCGGCGGAAGAACGCGGGACTGGTGGGCAGCACGCACGAGGTGCTGGTCGAGAAGCAGGCCCGGCGCGGTGGGCTGCTCCAGACCAGAACCCGGACCAACAAGGTGGCGTTGGTGCAGGGCCCGGCCGAGTGGATCGGCTCGTATAGGACGGTGCGGTTCACCGGCACCACGGGTGCGACCTTCACGGCGACGCCGATGTCGGCGGCGCGGGAGTTGCTGGTCGTGGGGTGAAGAACCTGCTGGAAGACTTCGTCGCTCAGGAATACGAGCGACTCAAACCGCCCGCGTTCTGTGGCTGTGCCCAGTGCCGGGACGACGTCATTGTCTTTGCCCTGAATCGTCTCCCGCCGAAGTACGTGGCCGCGAACGTGGGCGAGGTGATCGGGAACGTGGCGTTGCACCGGGATCAGCCGATTGCGGACGCCAGCGTGGTCCTGGTGGAGGCCTTCCGCCGCGTGGGGTCGTCGCCGCGACCCGGGCACGCCGGAGCAGCTTCCAGCGGCTGAGCTGAGGCGGCCATGCGGCCGCCTATCATATACGTCACGCTAGCTTACGGGGCCGGCCTCTGGGTCGGCCTCGCGTTGTCTGTGCCCCAGCCGGTGGGCCTGGCCGCGGCCGCGGCGGCGCTGGCGGCGGGCGGGGCGCTGGGATGGCCCGGGATTACCGTCGGAGCGGCGGGGGTTGGCGTGTTGACGGGGGCCCTGGCCGGTGAACGGCGGGGGGCGTCGTGCACCGCGGTCTGGTCGGCGGGCCGACAAGCGGCGCTGGTGGCGCTGCACGATCGCGCGGGCCCCCGGGGCCTGGCGACCGCAACGATACTGGCGGCGCCCGGTGGATGCGCCGGCGATCTGCGGCTGGCGGCGCGTCCGGGCTCACTGGTGGCCGGGGCCCCGGCGGTCGTGGTCGGCACCTTCCGGGCGCCCAGTGTGCTGCGGGTGGAGCACGTGCGAGTGCTGGCGGGCCCACGCACGGCCCGCTACGCGCTTCGGGATGCCCTGGCCCGTCGGATCGAGCGGCTCTACGGCGCCCGCGCCCCGTTCGTGGAGGCGCTGATCCTGGGGCGCCGCGACGATCTCGATCCCAGGTGGCGCCGGGTATTCGCCGATGCCGGCATCGCACACCTGTTGGCCATCTCCGGCTTACACGTGGGGATCGTGGCGGGCTGGACCCTGTTGTTGGCGCGCCGTGCTGTCCGTCCGTCCATCGCCCAGCTGGCGACCGCGGCGGCGGTGTGGGCGTATGTCGCGCTGCTGGGGTTCCCGCCGCCGGCGGCGCGAGCCGCCACCTTCATCACGCTGCATGCGGCCGCGAAGGTGCGGCAGCGGCACCCGCCTCCGGACGCGATCCTCGCCGCGGCCGTGGTGGTGGTGCTGGCCATCGATCCCCTCGCGGCCACGCAAGTCGGCGCCTGGCTCTCGGTGGCCGCGACCTGGGGCACGGGATTCGCGTTGCGCCAATTGCCCCCCGCGCTCCGCCGCCGGCCCGTGGTGGGTCTGATGGCAGCCTCCCTCGGCGCCACGCTGGCGACCGCGCCTATCACCGCGTTCGCCTTCGGGGCGGTGGCTCCGGTGGGCCTGCTGGCGAACCTCGTGGCCGTGCCGCTGGCCGGCATCGCGGTGCCGGGCGTGCTCGTCAGTCTGGCCGGAGGCGGACCGTTCGCGGCAGGATCGGGGCTGATACTCGCTACGGTCGAACGCACCGCGGAGATCGCCGCCACGTTGCCCGGGGGCCAGGTTCGGGGCGCCCCGGGCGTGGGCTTCGCCCTCCCGTGGGTGGTAGGGGTCGCCGCCGCGGTCTGGGTCTGCCGCCAACGGCCCAACCTGGGAGCGCTCCGCCTGCGCGTCGCCGCGGTCCTCGCCGCCGGCGCCTGGGCTGGCGTCGTCATTCCTTCACTGGCTTCACGTCAGGGTGGGGGGGAGCTCCGGCTCGACGTGCTGGATGTGGGGCAGGGGGACGCCATCGTGCTCCGCACGCCGCGCGGACGATGGGCGGTCATAGACGGTGGCCCGCGAACCCCCATCCGTGATGCCGGGCGGAGCGTGGTGCTTCCGTACCTTCGCCGGCAGGGGGTTGGTTCGCTCGATCTCGTGGTCGCCAGTCATGGCGACGCCGATCACCTGGGTGGGATTCCCGCCGTGGCCGGAGCCCTGACACCCGACCTGGTGGTCGAACCGGGCCAGCCATTAGGGACCTCGCTGTACCTTGAGTTCCTCCGGACCGTCGATGAAGTTGGGGCCGCGTGGCGCCCGGTCCGCGCCGGTGATACCCTGACGCTGGACTCGGTGACCCTGACGGTGCTGCACCCGGCTCAATCCTGGGTGGAGACGCACCTGGACGCGAACGAGAACTCGGTGGTCCTGCGGGTGACCTATGGGGCGTTCGACGCGATCCTCACGGGAGATGCCGGCGTTCCCGCCGAGTCGGCGTTGACGTTGAGCCTGGGGGAGGCCGAAGTTCTCAAGGTGGGGCACCATGGGTCGGCGGGCTCCACCGGTGAGGCCTTCCTGGACGGCGTGCGTCCCAGGGTCGCCGTGATCTCGGTGGGGGAGAATCGGTACGGGCACCCCAGCCCCGAGGTCCTCAGGCGGCTGGCGGCGCGGGGGACGGACGTGTACCGCACGGACCGCGGTGGGACGGTGACGATTCGCACGAACGGGCGCTATTTTGTGGTCGGGCAGCGCGCGTCCGGATCCTGGTGGGAGGGCATACGGTGTCTGGCTCGAGCATCGTTACCATCGAAAGCTTCATCATGGAGCAGGAGCGGCTGCATCCTGCCGCGACCGGCGAGCTATCCAACCTCCTCTACGACATCGCCCTCGCCGCCAAGATCATCTCCGGCAACGTCCGGCGGGCGGGACTGGTAGACGTGCTGGGCTCGGCCGGGCGGACCAACGTCCAGGGCGAGACGCAACAGAAGCTGGACGTCCTGGCCAACGAGACCATCAAGCAGGCCTTCGCCTGGACCGGCCGGGTGTGCGTGATGGCGTCGGAAGAGGAAGACGGAGCCATCCCCACGCCCACCGAGTACCACCCGGGCAAGTACGTCATGCTGTTCGATCCGCTGGACGGGTCGTCCAACATTGACGTCAACGTGTCCATCGGGACGATCTTTTCGATTCACCGGCGGGTCTCGCACCACGGCCCCGGGGTGTTGAAGGACCTGCTGCAGCCCGGCCGCAAGCAGGTCGCCGCGGGGTACATCATCTACGGATCCAGCACGATCATGGTGTACACGTCGGGGCACGGCGTGCATGGCTTCACGCTGGATCCCACCATCGGGGAGTTCTTGTTGCTCAATCCCGATATCCGGACGCCTGCCACCGGGAAATACTATTCGGTCAATGAGAGTAATTATCCGCGCTGGACGCCGGGCTATCGCCGCGCCGTTGACACGCTCAAGGGCGTGGACGGGAAAGGCAACGGGAAAAACGCCCGGTACATCGGGTCGCTGGTGGCGGACTTCCACCGCAACCTGGTGGCGGGAGGGGTCTTCCTGTATCCGGGAGACAAGAAGTCTCCCAACGGCAAGCTCCGGTTACTGTACGAGTGCGCCCCGCTCTCGTTCATCGCGGAGCAGGCTGGTGGCGCGGCGACCGACGGGGTGCGGCCCATTCTGGACATCGTGCCCACCGAGCTGCACCAGCGCTCACCCCTGGTGATCGGCAGCCGGGACGACGTGGCGCTGGTGGAGCGGACGGTCGCAGAGACCGACGGCATGACGGCATGACGGCATAGCGGCACGGCGGCATAGCGGCATGATCGAAGAGCGGCGCACACCTTCCGGGCTGCCGGTGGCTCCGGTATACGGCCCGGGAGACGCGGGTGGCGGCCCGGCCGCCGAATACCCGGGAGCCTATCCGTTCACCCGCGGCATCCACCCCTCGGGGTACCGCGGCCGCCTGTGGACCATGCGGCAGTACGCGGGATTCGGCACGGCCCAGGAAACCAACGCGCGATTCCGGCAGCTGCTGGACGCCGGGCAGTCAGGGCTCTCGGTGGCGTTCGATCTTCCCACCCAGATGGGATACGACTCGGACGCCACGGTGGCGGACGGCGAAGTGGGCCGCACCGGTGTGGCCATTGACACGGTGGACGACCTGGCCGCGGTGTTCGCCGGGATCCCCCTCGACCAGGTCTCCACGTCAATGACCATCAACGCCACGGCCGCCGTCCTCCTGGCGATGTACGTGGTGGTGGCCGAGGAACAGGGTGTCCCGCGAGAGCGGATCCGCGGCACGGTGCAGAACGACGTGCTCAAGGAGTACATCGCGCGTGGGACCTACATCTTCCCGCTGGAGCCGTCGCTGCGGCTGATTACGGATGCCTTTCGATTCGTCATTGACGAGGGCATGCCGTTCAATCCGATCTCCATCAGTGGCTACCACATGCGCGAGGCGGGCTGCACCGCGGTGCAGGAGATCGCGTTCACCTTCGCCAATGCGCGCGAGTATCTCGACCGGGCGGTTGCTGCCGGGCTCACCGTGCGAGACATCGCGCCGCGGATCTCGTTCTTCTTCAACGCACACAATGACCTGTTCGAGGAAGCGGCCAAGTTCCGCGCGGCGCGCCGGCTGTGGGCCCGGCTGGTCCGCGAGGAGTACGCCGGGGACGACGAGAGCTGCCGGCTCCGATTCCACACCCAGACAGGCGGGTCCACGCTCACCGCCCAGCAGCCGCACAACAACATTGTGCGAGTGGCGGTGCAGGCCCTGGCGGCCGTGCTGGGCGGCACCCAGTCGCTCCACACCAACGGGTTTGACGAGGCGCTGGCGCTGCCGACGGAGCAATCCGCTCGCCTGGCGCTCCGCACGCAGCAGATCCTGGCGCACGAGTCCGGGGTGGTGAACACCATTGATCCGCTGGCGGGGTCGTATTACGTGGAACACTTGACCGAGGTCCTGGAGCGCGAAGCCCGGGCCTTGCTGGAACACGTGGCGAAGCTGGGTGGCGCGGCGCGGGCCATCGAGACGGGCTACTTCCAGCAGGCCATCGCCCAGGCGGCGTATCAGTACCAGGGTGCCCTGGAACGGGGCGAGGTGGTGGTCGTCGGGGTGAATCGGTATGTCGAGGATGCGGCGGCCGCGGCCCCGCACGCGCCGGATTTTTCCGCGTTGGAAGCGGCCCAACGGACGCGGGTCCGCGAGGCCCGAAAGCGACGGGACCAGGCGCGCTGGCGGCAGGCGCTGGATCGGTTGGGAGAAGCAGCGCGTCGGCAGCACGCCCCGCTCTTGCCCCCGATCGTGGAAGCGGTTCGGGCGCGGGCCACGGTAGGGGAGATCAGCGACTGCCTGCGGGCGGCCTGGGGGACGTACCGACCGCCGGCGTGAGGTCTGCCAGGGCGGCCCACATCGAGCAAGCTATGGGATGGTACAGCAAGTACATCCTTCCGAAGGTCGTGCACTTCACGTGCGGCTTGAAGCCGACCATGCACCAGCGCGAGAAGGTCGTTCCACGCGCTCGGGGCCGCGTGCTGGAGGTCGGCATTGGCTCGGGCTTGAACTTCCCGTTCTACGATGCTACCAAGGTGACCAAGGTCTGGGGCCTCGAGCCGTCCCCCGAGATGATCCGGATGGCCGAACCGAGGGCGCGCTCGCTCCGCTTCGAGGTGGAGTTCATCGGTCTGCCGGGCGATGCGATCCCGCTGGACGACCACAGTGTCGACACCGTACTCCTGACGTATACCCTGTGTACCATTCCCGAGACCACCCCAGCGCTGCAGCAAATGCTTCGAGTCCTCCGGCCAGGTGGCGAATTGATCTTCTGTGAGCACGGTGCCGCGCCGGACGTGAGCGTGCGCCGTTGGCAGGATCGGCTGAATCCGCTGTGGAAGCGATTCGGGGGCGGATGTCACCTGAATCGGCCGATCCCCGCGCTGATCGAGGCGGGCGGGTTTCGGATCACGGCCTTGGAGACGATGTACCTACCTGGTTGGCGTCCAGCCAGCTTCAACTACTGGGGAACCGCAGAAGCTCGATGATCCCGCAGCCGGCGTTGCGTGGGTCCGCCCCCGCGGTTGCTTGACCTCGGAGACCATCGCCGCTAACCTATTGTCTCGCCACGAATTACGAAGCTCAAAGGTCACATGCCCACATACCAATATCGCTGCCCGTCGTGCGGGCACGATTTCGAGAAGTTCGAAAAGATGACCGTCAAGAGCCGGCCCAAGTGCCCCGAGTGCGGCAAGCGGTCCGAGCGCTTGATCTCAGGGGGCGTCGGGCTCGTGTTCAAGGGTTCTGGTTTCTACGCCACGGACTACAAACGCCCCCACCGCGGCGACAAGACCACGGAGGCCGCCAAGCCGGACAAGGCCGGGAAACCGGACCAGCCCGAGAAGACCGAGACGAAAAAGCCCCCCTCATCCTCCTCGTCGGGAGCCGAGTGACCGTCGGCGCGGAGCGCCTGCGGGAGGCGCTGCGCGGAGTCGTCCAGGCGCTGGGCCTACCGGAAACGGACATCACACTCGAGCGCCCTCGCGAGGACGCCCACGGCGATCTCGCGACCAACGTGGCGCTCAAGCTGGCTCCACAACTCCGCCGGAAACCGCGCGACGTAGCGCAGGAAATCGTCGAGCGACTGGCGTTGCCACCGACGGTGGTGACCCGGGTCGAGATCGCCGGCCCCGGCTTCATCAACTTCTGGCTGGCTCCTGACGCGGTCGCCGACGCGCTGCGGCCGGTGATGCAGGCCGGCGTATCCTGGGGTCGCTCCGATGCCGGTGGCGGGCGGCCGGTGAACGTGGAGTTCGTCTCGGCCAATCCCACCGGTCCCTTGCACGTGGGTCACGGCCGCCAGGCCGTGCTGGGCGACGCCATCGCCTTGCTCCTGGCCTTCACCGGCTGGCAGGTCACCCGCGAGTTCTACTACAACGACGCCGGGCAGCAGATCGCCAACCTGGCGAAGAGCGTCCAGGCGCGCATCCAACAGCTCAAGGGCCGCGACGCCGAGATGCCCGAGGGCGGCTATCACGGCGAGTACATCAAAGACATCGCCCGCGGGTACCTGGCGGCCCATCCCAAGGATCCGGAAGGAGACGACCTGGACGCCGTGCGCCGCTTCGCCGTCGCGGAACTCCGCAACGAGCAGGACCGCGACCTGCAGGTGCTCGGCGTCACGTTCGACGTGTATTCCCTCGAAACCTCGCTCTACTCCATGGGTAACGTCGAGCAGACCGTGCGCCGCCTGGTGGCCGCCGGGCATGCGTACGAGAAGGACGACGCCCTCTGGCTCAAGACCACGGACTTCGGCGACGACAAGGACCGCGTGATGCGGAAGAGCGCGGCCAAGGGCGGGGATTACACCTACTTTGTGCCGGACGTGGCCTATCACGTCACCAAGTGGGAGCGGGGGTTCACCCGGGCGATCAACGTGCAGGGCGCCGACCATCACGGCACCGTGACCCGCGTTCGCGTCGGGCTCCAGGCGCTGGAAATGGGCATCCCGGCGGGCTACCCGGAGTACGTGCTCCACCAGATGGTCACGGTGATGAAGGGCGGCGAGGAGCTGAAGATCTCCAAGCGGGCCGGGAGTTATCTGACCCTTCGCGACCTGGTGGACTTCGTGGGCGCCGACGCGGTGCGCTATTTCTTCCTCATGCGGAAGAGCGACTCGCACTTCGTCTTCGACGTCGACCTGGCCACCAAGCAGTCGGAAGAGAACCCGGTGTACTACGTGCAGTACGCGCACACCCGGATGGCCGGCATCTTCCGCACCGCGGGCGTGGACCCGGCGTCGATCACCGGGACCGGGGTAGATCTCGCCCCCCTGCGCGAGCCGGAAGAACAAGAGCTGATCAAACAGCTGGGCGAGTTCCCCGGGATCGTCGCGAAAGCGGCCGAGACCCTGGAGCCGCATCGGCTGGTCGCGTATCTGGAGCAGCTCGCCGCCACGGTGAATCGCTGGTACCACGAGCACCGCGTGGTGGGCGCGCCTCCCGAGCTGGAGCGCGCGCGGCTGGTCCTGGCGCGTGGCGCGCAGCTGGTGCTGGGCAACGGCCTCAACCTCCTCGGCGTCAGCGCCCCGGATCGCATGTGAGGAACAAGGCCCTGCCGCCATGCCGCTATGCCGCCGTACCCTAACGCCATGGAACGCTGATGAGCCTCCTCGTCGTGGGTAGCGTCGCCCTGGATTCCGTGGAGACGCCGTTCGGCACCACCGCGGACGCCCTGGGCGGATCCGCCGTGTTCTTCGCCTGCGCCGCCGGCCTGCTGCACCCGGTGCAAATGGTGGGCGTGGTGGGCGACGACTACCCCCTGGACGCGCTCAAGCGGCTCGCCCAGCGCGGCGTGGACCTGAGCGGCGTGGAACAGCGGAACGGCGAAAGCTTCCGCTGGAAAGGCAAGTACTCCTACGACCTCCAGAACCGGGAAACCCTGGAGACCCGGCTCGGTGTGTTCGCGGAGTTCAACCCGCGGTTGCCGGAGTCCTTCAAGCAAGCCCGGTACCTGTTCCTGGGGAACATTGACCCCGAGCTTCAGCTCGCCGTGCTGGATCAGGTGGCTACGGTGGATTTGGTGGCCGCGGACACCATGAACTACTGGATTCACTCCAAGCGCGACGTGTTGCTCGATCTGCTGCGGCGCGTGGACGTGTTGATGGTGAATGACGCGGAGGCCCGCGAGCTGTCGGGCGACTGGAACATCTATCGCGCCGCCCGCTGGATCATTCGCGCCGGCCCCAAAATGGTGGTGGTGAAGCAGGGGGTATACGGGGCGGTGCTGGTGGACGACACCCGCATCTTCTACGTGCCGGCGTTCCCGCTGGAAGAGGTGTTCGATCCCACGGGCGCCGGCGACGCGTTTGCCGGCGGCTTCATGGGTCACCTGGCCCGCACCAAGGACCGGAGCCCGGCCAACCTGCGCCGGGCCATGGTGTACGGGGCCACCATGGGTTCCTTCGCGGTGGAGCGGTTCTCGGTCTATCGGTTCGACGAGATCGGACCGGCGGAGGTCACCGCGCGGGCGCGACAGTTCGAAGACCTGGTGCATGTCGAGATGGAGCCCGAGCATGCCACCGGCTGAGCGCTATCGCGCCGCGGGCGTGGACCTGGACGCCCTGGAGCGCGCCAAGGCCCGCATCGCCGAGGCGGCGGCGTCCACCCGCACGGTGCTTGCGCGGGGAATGGTGGGGGCCTTCGGAGGGATGGTCCGGCTGCCCTCGGACCTCCAGGACCCGACCCTGGTCATGAGCACCGACGGCGTGGGCACCAAGGTGCTGGTGGCGTTGCGGGCCCGGCGCCACGACACCGTGGGCGAGGACCTCGTGAATCACTGCGTCAACGACATCCTGGTGCACGGCGCCCGCCCCATCGCCTTCCTTGATTACATCGCCGGGGCCAACGTGCCCACGGAGACGCTGGTCGCGCTGGTCGAAGGGGTGGCCCGTGGCTGCCGGGCCCATGGCCTGACCCTGGTGGGGGGCGAGACGGCCCAACTGCCGGACCTGTATGAGCCGGGCCACTACGATCTCGCCGGCACCATTGTAGGCGTGGTGGCCGAGCGTGACGCGCTGCACGGCGATCGCGTGGCCGTGGGGGACGTGCTCATCGGCTATGCGTCCAGCGGGCTCCACACCAATGGGTACTCGTTGGCGCGGCGCATTCTGTTCGACGACCTGCGTCTGGGAATCGACGCCGACGTCGCCGAGCTGGGTGGTCGGGTGAGCGAGGTGCTGCTCGCGGTGCATCGCAGTTATTGGGAAGCGGTTCACCCCGCGTTGCCCCGAATCCATGCTTTGGCGCATATCACGGGAGGCGGCATGCCCGGGAACCTGGTCCGCGTGCTTCCCGAAGGCTGTGGCGCCGCGGTACGAACCGCGGCGTGGCCCAGGCCCGCACTCTTCAGCTTCTTGCAGCAGCAGGGCGGCGTGAGCGATGAGGAGATGTACCGCGTGTTCAACATGGGCATCGGGATGGTCGCGGTCGCGGCACCGGGCGACGCGGGCGGGGTGCGAGACGTGGCGCGGCGCGCGAGCGTGGAGACCTGGGTGATCGGGGAAATCACGCGAGGGACCGGCGTGGCGCTGGCCTAGCAATCGCGAACGCCTACGACGTCGCGTTTGTTTTCACCGCGGAGAACGCAGAGGCCGCAGAGAACGTTCTATTGAGAGGTCCCGAAGTGCGTCATCTTCTACTCTCCAAAACCGCCTCTGCGACCTCTGCGTTCTCCGCGGTGAATCATCCCGCGGGCTGCGTCTTGGTGCCCTCGCCCCGCGGGGATTCATGAACGAAGTGGAGGCCATGGATCGCGCGCTGGCCCTCGCGTTGAAGGGCTGGGGGCGGGTGAGCCCCAACCCCCTGGTGGGCGCCGTGCTGCTCAAGGACGGTCAGGTCGTGGGCGAGGGATACCACGCGGAGTTCGGCGGTCCCCACGCGGAAGCGGCGGCGCTTGCGTCGTGCGCCGATCCCACGGGAAGCACCTGCGTGGTGACGCTGGAGCCCTGCGCCCATCGAGGCAAGACGCCGCCCTGCACTGGCGCCTTGATCTCGGCGGGCGTGCGTCGCGTGGTCATGGCACTCCGCGACCCGAATCCGGAGGCGGGCGGCGGCGTCGAGGTGTTGCGGCGCGCGGGTGTCGGCGTCGAGGTGGGGTGCCGGCAGGAGATCGCGGCGGCGCTGAATGCGCCGTTCCTGTGGAGCGTGGCGCGGCCCGACCGCCCGTTCGTGGCGCTCAAGATCGCCGCCTCCCTCGACGGCTTCATCGCGGACGCGCAAGGGCGGTCACAGTGGATCTCGGGTGAAGAAGCCCGGGAGTATGCGCACTGGCTGCGGGCGGGCTTCGACGCCATTGGTGTGGGCCGGCGCACGGCGGACGCGGACGATCCCCAGCTCACCGCTCGTGGGGTCGTCACGCCGCGGGTTCCGCCGCGTCGCGTGGTCTTCGCCCGGAGTGGCCGGGTGCGCGAAGACCTGCGGCTGGTGCGGACCGCACGCGACGTCCCCACCATCGTCGTAACCTCTCCTGAGGTGCGAGACCGGACCGCCGGCCGACTCTCGGGCACCGGCGCGCAAGTGGTTGGCGCGGAAGGTGTTACGGCGGCCCTGCGCGCACTCCGGGACCTGAGTATTGGCTCGATGCTGGTTGAGGGCGGAAGCACCATCGCCGCCGAGCTGCTGGCCCAGGACTTGGTGGATCGGTTTTATCTGATCCAGGCCCCCGTGTGGCTGGGCAGTGGCATGCCCGCCTTCGGCCCGCGCGACGCCGTTCCACTGGAATCCGCGCGCCAATGGGTGGTCACAGAGCGCGGCGCCCTGGGTCGCGATAGCTTATTGGTGGTGGATAGACAGTTATGTTTACCGGCATCGTGACGGCGCGCGGCACCGTCGCCGCCGCAAAGCGAACCGACGACCGGCTGCGGCTCTCGATTCGTTCCCCCTATCCGGACCTCGCCGCCGGCGAGAGCATCGCGGTGAGTGGCGCCTGTCTCACGGTGGTCGAGGCGGGCGACGGCTGCTTCGCGGTGGATGTGATCACCACGACCCGTGGGCGGACTCGGCTGGCCGACCTCCGCGTGGGCGACGAGGTCAACCTCGAGCGCGCGTTGCGTGCAGGGGACCGGTTGGGCGGACATTTCGTCCAGGGCCACGTGGACGGCCTGGGGACCGTGGTCGCCACCCGGCAGTCGGAAGACGCCCTGCTGGTGGATATCGATATGCCGCCGGATCTGGTGGACGTGACGTTCCTGCACGGGTCGATCGCGGTGGACGGGGTGAGCCTCACGGTGAACGCCGTGCCGGCGCCCGGCCGGATTCAGGTGGCGTTGATCCCCTTCACGCTGGAGCAGACCACGCTGGGGACGCTCAAGGCGGGGGATCGGGTCAACCTCGAGGGAGATATGATCGGCAAGTTCGTGCGCCAGATGGTAAAGCGGTAAGGGGTAGGAGAGGAGTATGCCCTTCGGCACCATTGAACAGGCCGTTGCTGACATCCACGCCGGCCGGTTGATCGTGGTCGCGGATGACGAAGACCGCGAGAGCGAGGGCGACCTGGTGGGCGGCGCCCAGCTGGTGACGCCCGACATGATCAATTTCATGGTCAAGCACGGGCGGGGGTTGGTCTGTCTCGCGCTGACGCCGGAGCGCACCCGGGCGCTGGGCCTGCAGCAGATGACGCCTGAGAGCACGGATTCCCTCGAGACCGCGTTCACGGTGAGCGTGGACGCGGCCAAGAAGTTTGGGGTGACGACGGGCATCTCGGCCCGGGACCGCGCCAGGACCATCCAGGTGGCGATTGACCCGGCCACCGTACCGTCGGACCTGCGGCGTCCCGGGCATGTCTTCCCCTTGCGGGCGCGTCCGGGCGGCGTGCTCCAGCGCGTGGGCCATACCGAAGCGAGCGTGGACCTCGCCCGGCTGGCGGGCCTGTATCCGGCCGGAGTGATCTGCGAGGTCCTGGCGGACGACGGCACGATGATGCGGCGTCCGCAGCTCGAGGCATTCGCCGGCCAGCACGGGCTTACTTACGTCACCATCGCGCAGCTGGTGGCGTACCGGCTTCAGAACGAGAGCCTGGTGCACCGCGTGGCCGAGGCGAAGCTGCCCACGCCGCACGGAGAGTTCCGGATCGTCGGATACCGGAACGACGTGGATGATCGGGAGCATGTGGCGCTGGTGTTTGGCGACGTGAAGGGCAGGGACAGCGTCCTGGTGCGAATGCACTCCCGGTGTCTCACCGGCGATGTCTTCGGCTCGCGCCGCTGCGACTGTGGCTGGCAGCTGGCCGCCTCCATGCGGATGATCGCGGCGGAAGGCGCCGGCGTCGTGGTGTACCTGGATCAGGAAGGCCGGGGCATTGGGCTCCTCAACAAGCTCAAGGCCTACGAGCTCCAGGACGCGGGGGACGACACGGTAGAGGCCAACGAGCGGTTGGGATTCGCTCCGGACCTCCGGAACTACGGCATCGGGGCGCAGATCCTGGTCAGTCTGGGTCTCAGGTCCATCCGGGTACTCACCAACAACCCGCGTAAGCTGGTGGGGTTGGACGGGTACGGCCTCACGCTGGTGGAGCGCGTGCCCATCGTTCCGGATCCTACCGACCACAACCGGTCTTACCTGGACGTCAAGCGGGACAAGCTGGGACACCTCCTGGCGCACTGACATGAGCCCCAAAGGCGGGCCCGGTTCCAGCCAACGTGCCGAACGCGCGCTCATCGTCGTGAGCCGGTTCAACGAGGACGTGACGCGGAGGCTGCTGGACGGCGCCGTGTCGGCCTTGACCAAGCGCGGCTGGCCGCCGGAGCGGGTGGACGTTTACTGGGTGCCGGGAGCGTTCGAGCTGCCGTTGGCCGTGGACCGGGCGCTGGCCACCGGGCGGTACCGGCTGGGCGTCGCGCTGGGCGCGGTGATTCGCGGCGAGACGCCGCATTTCGAGTACGTGGCCTCCGCGGCGGTGAACGGGCTGCGCGAAGTCTCGGTGCGAGCCGGCATCCCGGTGGGGTTCGGCGTGTTGACCTGCGACACCGAGGAGCAGGCGCTGGCCCGCGCCGGGGGCGACGCCGGCCACAAAGGCGTGGAAGCGGCGGAAAGCGCCGTGGAGATGGTGCGGGTGCTGGACACCCTGGCCGGTCGTGCTGAGGCCTGAGACGAGGGCCCGCGCCCGCGCCCTCCAGCTGCTGTACGCGTGGGAAGCCCAGAATCGGCCGCCGCTGGCGGAGCTGCTCGGCGCGCTGGTGGCGAAGGATCGTCGGCGGTGGCAGCCGGGCCTGGCGCTGGCGGAGGGCGTGACGGCCCAGGTCGGACGGCTGGACGCCGAGATCGCGCAGAGCGCGGAGCACTGGCGGCTGGAGCGCATCGGCGCGGTGGAGCGCAACATCCTTCGCCTGGGAACCTGGGAGCTGCTGGGCGAGGCCACGCCGCCGGCGGTCGCGATTGATGAGGCGGTGCGATTGGCGCGATGGTTCGCCGGGCCCAAGGCGCCCGGATTCGTCAACGGCGTGCTCGACGCGCTGGCCCGCCGCCTCGGTCGCCTGTGAGGATCCTGGCCGTGAACTGGCTGGACCGGGAGAATCCCCAGGCGGGAGGCGCCGAGCTCCACTTCTTCGAGATCTTCCGGCGGCTGGTGGCCCGCGGGCACACGGTCACCCTGGTCACGTCGGGATTCCCCGGCGGCGCGCCGCGAGCCACGTTGGACGGGATCGAGGTCCGCCGGTACGCGCGGCGCTACAGCTTCGCGATGACGGCGCGGGGCGCGCTTCGCGGCGCGCTTCAGGGCGATGGGTACGATGTGGTGGTGGAGGACATCAACAAGCTCCCGCTCTACACGCCGACGTTGGGCCGCCTCCCGGTGTACGTGATCGTCCCGCACCTGTTTGGCAGCACGGCGTTCCGCGAGGCGCCGTGGCCCATCGCCGCCATTGTGTGGATGGCCGAGCAGCCGATCCCCCGCGTGTATCGCCGGGCCCGGTTCCACGCCATCAGCCAGAGTACCCGGGACGACTTGGTGCGCCGTGGCGTGGCCAGCGATCGCATTCACGTGATTTACCCCGGGGTGAATGCGGAATGGTTCACCCCCGACGCGTCCGTGATGCGCGCAACGACTCCGACGTTCTTGTACGTCGGACGATTGAAGCGTTATAAAGGACTGGAAACGGCGGTGCGGGCCGTGGCCGAGGTGGGACGGCGGGGCTGCCCGGTCCGGCTCGCGGTGGCGGGTGACGGCGACGATCGGGACCGGCTCACCGGCCTGGTGCGCCGGTTGGGGCTGGCAGAGGCCGTGACGTTCTTGGGCTTCGTCCCCGAATCCACCAAACGGACGCTGCTGCGGCAGGCCTGGGCGGTGGTGTTACCGTCGGCGAAAGAAGGATGGGGGATATCCAACATCGAGGCCGCGGCGTGCGGCACGCCCGCGCTCGCCGCCGACCGTCCCGGACTCCGGGAGTCGGTGCGCCACGAAGAAACCGGACTCCTGGTTCCTCATGGAGACGTTGGGGCCCTGGCCGACGCGTTCCAGCGGCTGGCCCGGCACCCGGACCAGGTGGCGCGCTTCGGCGCGGCGGCCCGGCGGTTCGCGGAGACCTTTTCCTGGGACCGGGCTGCCGCGGACACCGAAGCGCAACTGCTCATGATGCTCAACGCCGCTCCTCCGGAGCGGAGGGGGTCGTAACCATGCAGGTCACCGTGACGGCCCGTCATTGCGAGATTCCCGATCCGCTGCGCGAGCAGGCCCGGCTGGTGATGGCACGGATCATGAAGGCGGCCCACCGCCCACAGCGCGCGCGCGTGGTCTTTGACGTCGATCACCAGCAGAAAGTGGTCGAGATCAAGCTGCATTTGCCGCGGGGCGTCACCCGGATCGCCACCGCCGAAGCCACCGACTTCCGCACCGCCCTCGATCGCGCGGCGGAGAAGCTGCGCCGGCAGCTCGAAAAGACCAACTCCCGCTACGTCCGCCGCCCGGCCGCCAAGTGACGAGCCCGTCGCCGACACTCCGGGTCCGCGAGCTGCTGGCCCAGAAAGGTGAGTCGCTGCAGCTCGAGAGTCTCACCGGGGAGATCGGTCTCGACCGCACCATTGCGGTGCCAGAGATCTCGAGCCCGGGTCTGGTGCTGGCGGGGTTCACCGGCCGGTTCGCGGCGCGGCGGCTTCACGCCCTGGGGGAAACCGAGATTGCGTACCTCAAGTCGTTGCAACCCGCGGAGCGCCGGAAGTCGCTGGAGGCCTTCCTGAGCTACGAGTTGCCCTGCGTATTCGTCACCAAGTCGCAGCAGGTGCCGCGCGAGCTGCTCACCATGGCCAAGGCCCGGAAGATCCCGGTGCTGCGGAGCAAGCTCAAGACGGCCGAATTCTACCGGCGGATCACGCCCTACCTGACCGAGGTCTTCGCTCCGACCGCCACCGTCCACGGGTCGCTCGCCGACGTGTACGGGGTGGGGCTGCTGTTCATCGGCCGGTCCGGCATCGGCAAGAGCGAGTGCGTGCTCGACCTGGTGGAGCGTGGTCACCGGCTGGTCGCCGACGACGTGGTGCACATCACCCAGCGCGGCGCGGACGTGCTCATTGGCCGGGCGCACGAGCTCTCGTACCGATACATGGAAATCCGGGGGGTGGGGCTGGTGGACGTGTCGGCGTTGTTCGGGATTCACGCGGTCCGCCACCAGAAGCGGATTGAAGTCGTGGTGGAGCTCACCGAGTGGGAACAGGCCGCGGAGGTGGAACGGACGGGCCTGGACGGTAAGACCACCAAGATCCTGGGCGTGGACCTGCCGCTGGTCTCGGTCCCGCTCAATCCGGGCAAGAACATCACGGTCATATCCGAAGTGGTCGCGATGAACCATCTGTTGCGCTACAGCGGAGTGGACTCGGCCCAGGCGTTCAACACTCGGCTGCTCAAGCGCCTGGCAGAACGGCGCGAGGTGCGCGAGTACCTCTCCGAGGACTATGAGTAGCGGACTATGAGTAACGGATTACAGGGGATCGTGGTGTCGCACGCCCAGCTGGCGGAGGCCATGGTGGCGGCGGTGGGGGAGATCACGGGGCAGCGCGACGCCCTCCTGCCGGTGACCAATGAAGGGTGCAGCCGCGCCCGGCTGGCCGACCGACTCACGCAGGCGATCGGGGCCCGGCCGGCGGTGGTGTTTGTGGATTTGCCGGGCGGAAGCTGCCTCCAGGCGGCCCTGGCCTACCTGCGCAGCCACCGCGACGTGGCGGTGGTGGCGGGCGTGAATCTCGCCATGCTGGTGGACTTCGTGTATCACCGCGAGCTCACGCCTGCGGCGGCGGCGCAGCGGGCCGGAGACGTGGGCGGGCGCGCGGTCCGGGTGGTCGAGTGACCCTGTCGCTGGTACGGGTGGACGATCGCCTGATTCACGGCCAGGTGGTCGTGGGATGGGGGCATGCGCTGGGCGCCAAGCAGCTGGTTCTGGTGGATGACGAGGTCAGCACCAACCAATGGGAACGCGACATTCACCGGGTAGGCGTGCCGCCGGACATGGCCATCGAATTCCTCTCAGTGGAGCAGGCCGCCCAGCGGGTGCCGCAGTGGGAGGCGTCGTCGAGCCGCACCATCGTGGTGCTGGGCGAGATCGCGGCGGCGGTCCGCCTGTGTGAGCTGGCCCCGCAGATCAAGCGGGTGAACCTCGGCGGCATCCACCAGGCCCCGGGACGGCGGCAGCGGCTGCCCTACGTCTTCATGACCGACAACGAGGCGGGCGCCCTCGCATCGCTGGTGGCGCGCGGGGTCGAGATCACGGCGCAGGACGTCCCCACCGCACGCGCCGTGCCGCTCAAGGAGCTGGCATGACCGACGGGTTCTGGTGGCTGCTCCTCTGGGGGACGATCGCCGGGCTCGACCTGGTGTCCGCGGGCCAGGTGATGGTGGGGCGCCCGCTGGTGGCCGGGACGCTGGCGGGCGTGCTGGCCGGCGACCCGGCCGCCGGGGCCATGGTCGGCGTGACGCTGGAGTTGTTCGCGCTGGAGCTACTCCCGGTGGGCGGGGCGCGCTACCCGGACTACGGTCCCGCGGCGGTGGCGGGAGCGGCCACGGCGGCCGGTGTGCCGGGCGTGCTGGGTTTGGGTCCGGCCGTTGCCGTGGCGTTGGTGGTCGGATACCTGGGCGAACGGACCGTGCAAATCGTCCGGCGGGGCAACTCGGCCGACGCCCGGCGCAACCGGGTGGGACTGGACGCCGGGGACCCGGCCTGCCTGCGCCGGGTCCACCTGCGGGGGATGCTGCGCGACGCGATTCGCGCGCTGCTGGTGACGGTGTTCGGGCTGGCGCTGGCTGAAGTGGTGAGGCGATGGCTGCCGCTCGACCTGCGCGGCGCCGTACTGGTCGGGACGGTGGCGGTCGGCGCGGCGTTCGCGGTGGCGGCCGCCGGGGCGCTGCGGCTGGTCGGGCGGGGCGGGGGCCGCGCCTGGCTGGCGGCGGGGCTGGTCATTGGTGCCGCCTGGGTGATGGCGCGATGAAGCGCGGCATGCTCGCGACCTGGGCACGGACGCTGATCGTTCAGGCGTCCTGGAATTACGACCGGATGGTGGGTATCGGGGTGGCCTACGCCATGGAGCCCTTGCTCCGTGACCTGCCGGGCGGGAGGACCAATGGCCGATACGCCGCCGCGCTCAAGCGCGTGGCCGGCTTCTTCAACGCGCATCCGTATCTCACGGGCATGGCGGCGGGCGCCCTGGCGCGCGTGGAATACGACGGCGTGCCGGAGGCCCAGGCGGATCGCCTGCGGCGCGCCCTGATCGGGCCGCTGGGCTCGGTCGGCGATCAGCTCGTCTGGGCGGGGTGGTTGCCGATGTCCGTGGCCGTTGGGCTCATCGTCGCCGTGCTGGTGTCGGTGCCGGCCGGTGTGGTGTCGCTGCTGATCCTCTACAACGTCCTGCACCTGGGACTGCGGTCGTGGGGCCTGGCCGCGGGCTGGCGCGCGGGCATCGGCGTGGCCGGCCAGCTGGCCGGTCGCGTGATGCACGGCGGCCTGCGATTCAGCGCCGCCGCCGCGCCGTTCGCCATCGGGGTGGCGCTTCCACTGGTCGCGTCCTGGCTGCTGGCGGATTTCGGGGGCAGCGAGCGCCTGGGCGCGGGCGTTGTCGGATTGGTGGGACTCCTGCTGGCCCGGGTGCTGGCGCCCACGCTGTCCGGCGTGCGCCTCGGGCTGCTGTTCCTGGGCACGGCGATCCTGGCGGCGTGGCTGTGGCGGTAATCGAGCGGAAGGTGAGGATCGTCAACGAGCTCGGGCTGCACGCCCGGCCGGCCGCCGCCTTCGTCAAGGTCGCCGGGCGGTTCACGGCGGAGGTGACCGTGAGTCGCGATGACATGGTGGTCAACGGGAAGAGCATCATGGGCGTGATGACGCTGGCCGCGGAGCCGGGAAGCGAGCTCACCATCCGGGCCGAGGGGGATGACGCCCAGGCCGCGGTGGACGCGCTCGTCAACCTGGTGGCGGCGGGATTTCACGAATGAGCGGGAGCGACCGGCTGCTGGTCGGCATCGGGGTCTCGCCGGGGGTGGTGATCGGCCCGGCCGTGCTGGTCCAGCTGGCCATGCCCGAGGTCCCGCATCGCGTGGTGGCGCGCAAGGCGGTGAGCCGGGAGGTCGAGCGACTGCGCGGCGCCGTGCAGGCCGTCCGATCGTACCTGGAGCGCATCCGGGAGCGCGCCGAGCGCCGCGCGGGGGCGGAAGAGGCCAAGATCTTCGACGCGCAGATCCTGATGCTCGAGGACGAAGAGTTTCTGGGCGCGGTGGAGGGTCTCATCCGCGACAACCAGCTTGCCGCGGAGCGGGCGTACGAGTTCAAGGCGCTGGAGATGCGGGCGCTCTGGTCGTCCAACACCCGGCTGCGCGATCGCGTGGCGGACCTGTCCGGGGTGCATGTCCGCCTGCTGCAACATCTCATGGGCCTCCCCATGGACTGGACGCCCGAGGGGCTGGGTCGGCAGCCGGCGATCGTGTTCACGCGCGAGCTGACGCCGGGACTCACCGTGCAATTCGACCGGCCGCAGGTCGCCGGGTTCGTGGCGGAGCAGGGGACCCGCACGTCGCACGCCGCCATTCTGGCGCACAGCCTGGGTATCCCTTGCGTCATGGGCCTGGTGGGCGGCCTCGACCGCGTGCGTCCGGGCACCACGGTCATCCTGGACGGTACGCGCGGCTCGGTGCTGCTGGACCCGACGCCCAAAGAGATCGCCGAGGCCCAGGCGCTCGACCGGCGCCGCGTGGCGATGGACCGCGAACTGGAACGCGCCGTGGGGCAGCCGGCGGTGACGCTGGACGGCGTGCGGCTCACGCTTCGGGGCAACGTGGACCTGCCTGAAGAGCTGGACGCGGCCGCGCAGCACGGCGCGGAAGGCGTGGGGCTGCTCCGCACCGAGTTCATGATCCTGGGCCGTTCCGAGCTGCCCGGGGAGGACGAACAGGTCGGGTACTACGCCCGGGTGGGCGAGCGGTTCCCGGCGCACCCGGTGATCGTGCGAAGTTACGATCTCGGGGGGGACAAGTTCCCCCTGCCGGGCGCGGCGGAGCCGGAAGCGAATCCCTTCCTGGGCTGGCGGGGCCTGCGCGTCTGTCTGGATCACCCCGACATCTTCCGGACGCAGATTCGGGCGCTGGTGCGCGCGCGGGCCCGGGCCAACCTCCAGTTGATGATTCCGATGGTGACGCAGGTGGAAGAGGTGTTGCGCACGCGGGAGATGATCGTCCAGGCCATTGACGAGCTCAAGCGCGAGGGCCGGGAGGCCGCGCCGGACCTGCCGCTCGGCGTCATGGTTGAGACGCCCGCGGCGGTGGTGATGATCGACCGGATCGCCGAGGTGAGCGACTTCCTCAGCGTCGGCAGCAACGACCTCACGCAGTACACGCTGGTGGTGGACCGTGGTAACGCGCGGCTGGCGGACCGGTTCACGCCGCTCCATCCGGCCGTCGTGCGGCTTCTCAAAGCGACGGCGGACGCCGGGCATCACGCCGGCAAGGAGGTCTCGGTGTGCGGGGAAATGGCGTCGGAGCCGGTGCCGGCGGTGCTGCTCCTGGGCCTGGGCTACCGCGTGCTGAGCACCTCGCCGCCGCGGCTGCCCCTGGTCCGGTGGCTGGTTCGTCAGTTCGACGTCGGCCGGGCGAGGCGGGCCGCGGAGGCCGCCCTCGAGGCGCGGACCACGGGGGAGGTTCTGGCGCTGCTTCAGGAGGCCGTGGCGGAGCAGGTGGACCTGCGTTTGCTCGACGCGGGGCGGTTGCCGCGGACCCGTCACGAGACTAGCTTGAAACGCTGATTGGGAGGCTTGTATCTCGCACAACTACATCCTGTCGTCCGAGTCCGTCACCGAAGGTCATCCGGACAAGATCGCCGACCAGATTTCGGACGCGATACTCGACGCGATCCTCGCCCAGGACGCGGCGGCGCGCGTCGCCTGCGAAACGCTGGTGACCACGGGGCTGGTGATGGTGGCCGGGGAGATCACCACCGCCGCCTACGTCAACGTGCCGGAGGTGGTGCGCGGCACCGTCGAGGCGATCGGCTACACGGACGCCTCGCACGGGTTCGACGCGCGCACCTGCGCCGTGATGACGGCCATCGACCCGCAGTCCCCCGATATCGCGCAGGGTGTGGACACCGGCGGCGCCGGCGACCAGGGCATGATGTTCGGCTACGCGACGGACGAGACGCCTGAGCTGATGCCCATGCCCATCATGCTGGCGCACCGCCTGACGCAGCGGCTGGCGGCGGCCCGGAAGAGCGGGGAAGTGGGGTGGCTCCGGCCGGACGGCAAGAGTCAGGTCACCGTGGAATACGCGGACGGCCGGCCCGCCGCCGTCCGGACGGTGGTCGTGTCCACCCAGCACGCGCCCACCGTGGGCCAGAAGGAGCTGACGGAGGGCGTGCGCGAGGTGGTGATCGACCCGGTGCTGCGAAGCGCCGGCCTGGAGTCGGCTGCGGTGCGGCTGCTCATCAATCCCACCGGCCGATTCGTGGTCGGGGGGCCGCAGGGAGACGCCGGGCTCACCGGCCGGAAGATCATCGTGGACACCTACGGCGGCGCCGCCCGGCATGGCGGTGGCGCGTTCAGTGGCAAGGACCCGTCCAAGGTGGACCGCTCCGCGGCCTACGCCGCGCGCTGGGTGGCCAAGCACGTGGTCGCCGCGGGCCTCGCGCGCCGGTGCGAGGTCCAGCTGGCGTATGCCATCGGCGTCAAGGAGCCCGTCTCGATCATGGTCGAGACCTTCGGCACCGGCACCATGCCGGACCACCGCATCGAGGGCGCCATCCGCAAAGTCTTCGATCTCACGCCCGGCGGCATCATCCAGTCCCTGGCGCTCCGCAACCCCATCTACCGGGCCACCGCCGCCTACGGGCACTTCGGCCGAGCGCCGGAGACGCGGGACGTGCACGGCCGCCCGGTGGAGCTGTTCACCTGGGAGCACCCCTCCAGGCTCGCGGAGCTCAAGGACGTCGTTCGCCGCGTCGCCTGAGCCTTTCTCTGGATTCCAACCGAGATTCCCTAACATGACGGCAGTCAAGACCGATCCTTCGCACGACGTTCGTGATCTCAACCTGGCCGATGAAGGCCGGCGCCGCACGGAATGGGCCGAGCGCTTCATGCCGGTCCTGCGTCAGATTCGCGAGCGTTTCGCCAAGGAGCAGCCCCTCAAGGGCCGGCGCCTTGCCGCCTGCCTCCACGTCACCACGGAGACCGCCAATCTGGTGATCGCCCTGCGAGCGGGGGGAGCGGACGTGGCGCTGTGCGCCTCGAACCCGCTCTCCACCCAGGATGACGCGGCGGCCTATCTGGCGCGCGACCACGGCGTGAAGGTGTACGCCATCAAGGGTGAAACCAACGAGTCGTATTATCGCCACATCCAGCAGGCGCTGGCGCACCAGCCGGACCTGACCATGGACGACGGGGCCGACCTGGTGAGCGCGCTGCATATGATCGCGCTCCAGCGCCTGGATGACCTGGCGCCGCCGGTGCGGTCCTGGGTGGAGACGCTGAACCCGTCCCAGCGTCGGCAGCTGGTGAGCGAGGTCATCGGATCCACCGAAGAGACCACCACCGGCGTCATTCGCCTCAGGGCCATGGCGAAGGACGGCGTCTTGCAGTTCCCGGTGATCGCGGTGAACGACTCCCTGACCAAGCACCTGTTCGACAATCGCTACGGGACGGGGCAGTCCACCATCGACGGGATCCTTCGCGCCACCAACGTGCTGATGGCGGGAAGCACGTTCGTGGTGGCCGGGTACGGTTGGTGCGGGCGCGGCGTGGCGATGCGGGCCCGCGGGGCTGGCGCGGACGTCATTGTCACGGAAGTGGACGCGCTGCGCGCGCTGGAAGCCCGGATGGACGGGTACCGGGTCATGCCGCTCCGGGACGCCGCCGCCGTGGGCGACGTGTTCGTGACCCTCACCGGTAACATGCACGTGATTCGCCTGGAGCACATGCGCGCCATGAAGGACGGCGCCATCATCGCCAATTCCGGCCACTTCAACGTGGAAATCGATCTGGAGGGGCTGGCCAAGGTGGCGAAGGGTCCCAAGGTCGCCCGGCCCTTTGTGGAGGAGTGGGTGCTGGACGGCAAGCGCTTGTTCGTGCTGGGCGAGGGCCGGCTCATCAACCTGGCGGCCGCGGAAGGACATCCGGCGAGCGTGATGGACCTGTCGTTTGCCAACCAGGCCCTCGCCGCCGAACATTTGGTCCGGCAGGGGGGTAGTCTCTCGAAGGCGGTACACCGGATCCCCGCGGAGATCGATCAGCGGGTGGCGCAGCTCAAGCTGGCCGCCATGGGCATCGTCATCGACACGCTCACGCCGGAGCAGGAGAAGTACCTGTCGTCGTGGGAGGCGGGCACCTGAAGGAGCCATGATCGAAGTCCGGGTGGCGCATCTGGGACTCGACCGGACGACCAACACGCCGGTGGTGATCCTCCAGGAGAAAGAGGGCGAGCGGGTGCTGCCCATCTGGATCGGTCCAGCGGAAGCGAGCGCCATCGCCATGGAGCTGGCCGGCGTGAAATTCGCCCGGCCGCTCACCCACGACCTCGTCAAGCAGATCATCGTGGGCCTCGGCGGGGACCTTCGCCAGGTGCTCATCACCCAGGTGAAAGAGAACACCTATTACGCCGAGCTCCACATCTACCGCGAGAATCACGTGGTGCAGATTGACGCCCGTCCCTCGGACAGCATCGCGGTGGCGTTGCGTCTCAAGGCGCCGATCTTCACGCAAGAGAGCCTCCTGGAGCTGACCTCAGTGGACACGGCCGGACAGGAGTCCGGCCCCCAAGCGTGGGACGCGGAGCAGCTCAAGAATTACCTCCAGAATCTGGATCCTGAAGACTTCGGGAAATTCACACCCTAGCCCCTGCTACCTCTCCCATCCCCATCCATCCCCCACCGCTACATGGATCGTGCATTGGCAGTGGCCGCGCTCCTCGTTGCCCCCGGCCTGGCGTCGCATCCCCTCCCGGCCCAGGGCTTTCGCGTGTCCGGACGCGTGGTGGTCGTGACCGGAGCCGATTCCGCGCCCGTGGCCGGCGCCTGGGCCGTGCTGCATCAGGTGTCGCTCCGGGGAGGGGCCCCGGTGGATTCGGCGCAGACCGACCGCGGTGGGCGGTATCAGGTGCGCGCGGCGGTCCGCGACTCCAGCCTGGTGTACGTCGTGTCGGTCACCTACGCCGGCATCGCCTACTTCACCCGACCGCTGCATGCCCCGCGGGACGTCACGCGCGGTGCCGCCGAGACGCTGGCCGTCTACGACACCAGCAGCACCACGCCGGTGGTGGAGGTCGCCCAGCGGCACGTGATCGTGCGGCGGCCGGCCGCCGATGGAGCGCGCCAGGTCCTGGAGCTGCTGGTGCTGCGCAATAGCGGGGAACGGACCCGGGTCTCACCGGATACGGGGCGGCCCGTGTGGCAGGGTGCGTTGCCCATCGGCGCCATTCAGCTGGAGGTGGGCGAGAGCGACGTGAGCGCCGAGGCGGTGTATCGCCGCGGCGACTCGATCGCGGTCGCGGCGCCGGTCCCCCCGGGGGAGAAACAGGTGGTGGTGAGCTACCTGCTCCCCCGCGCGCGGCGCGCCCTGGACCTCCGGGTGGATCAACCGATCGCGCGCCTCAATGTGCTGGCGGAGGAGTCGGGGACAACCCTGGAGGGTGACGCGCTGGAGACCATGGGGACGGAGACCATGGAAGGCACCAGTTTCATCCGGTTTGCCAGGAACGACGTGGCTGCAGGGACACGCGTGGTCGTCACCTTCCCGCGCGGGGCCCTCTCGCCCGGGAGGTACTGGTGGGTGGTGATCGGCTTGGCCGGCCTGGCGCTGGGGGCCGGGTTGGTGGCGGCGTGGCGGCGGACCGCTCCGGCCGCCGTCGGTGTCGTGCCGTCGGACCCCAACGTGATTGCCGCCGAGATCGCGGCGTTGGATGCCGCCTTCGAGGATCGCGCCGACGCGCCGCCGGAAGAGCGGGCCGCCTACCAGCGCCGTCGCGCCACGCTCAAAGCCCGCCTCGAAGAGCTGCTTTCCCGGCGTTAAGCCCATCCCCGCCGTCATGGGGTTGACCCCGGACCGCGGCCTCCATATTGTACGCTTCGATTCGCTGCGAACGCGGAGTCCGGAAGCCGGTGTAACTCCGGCGCGGCCCCGCCACTGTAACGGGCAGCAGTCGTCGGCTCGATCCCACTGGGAAACCGGGAAGGGGAGCCGATGGCCCGAAGCCAGGAGACGTTCCCGTTCGCGCCACCAAGCGATCCCTCGCGGGA
Source organism: Gemmatimonadales bacterium (assembly GCA_035287045.1). Classification (GTDB taxonomy): domain Bacteria; phylum Gemmatimonadota; class Gemmatimonadetes; order Gemmatimonadales; family GWC2-71-9; genus JACPAP01. Next base: position 35,876 of record DATECF010000114.1, read on the forward strand.
GGGATGGTGGGCGTGACGCTCACCCTTTCCGCCCGGAGAAGGAGTGAGCGTTTTGCGTTTGGGCTTCGTGGGAACGGCACTGGCGATCGGTGTGGTCGCCTGCACCGCGCGGGAAGCGCCTCCGGCCGGTCGTTTGGTGGACGACCTCGGCCGCGCCGTAGCGCTCCCAGGGCCGGCCCGGCGCATCGTCTCCCTCTCCCCGTCAACCACCGAGCTGCTCTTCGCCATCGGCGCCGGAGGCCGCGTCGTGGGCCGCACTCGATGGTGTGACTTCCCGCCTCAAGCGGCCGCGGTGCCCAGCGTGGGGGATGGCCTCAATCCCAACCTGGAGCTGGTGCTCAGCCGGAAGCCGGACCTGGTCGTCTTCTATGCCTCCGCCGCCAACCAGGGCGTCATCGCGCGACTCGATGGCCTGGGGCTTGGCGCGGCGTCGGTCCGGTTGGATCGCCTGGACGATGTCCCCCGCGTGGCGCGACTGCTGGGCCGGCTCACCGGCGCCACGGCGCGGGCGGAGTCGCTGGCCGCGCGCTTCGGAGCGGAGCTGGACTCCGCGCGGGCGGCCCGAGCGGCCGGGGCTAACGACCCGACCCGGCGGGTAGCCGTCGTCTCGTGGGACAATCCGCCGATCATCATTGGCGCCGGGAGTTTCCTCACCGAGCTCATCGAGCTGGCCGGGGCGCGCAACGTGTTCGACGACGTGGCCCAGCCGTCGGCCCAAACCGGCATCGAAGCCATCGCCGCCCGGGAGCCCGACGCACTGCTGGTGCTGGGGGAAGGCGTTCCGGCGTTCGCGCGGCGCCCGGAGTGGCAGGCGGTGGGTGCCGTGCGGCGGCGGAGCTTCGTGGCCGTGCAGGGCAGCGAGTTCGAACGGCCCGGTTTTCGCTCGCTCGACGCGGTCCGCACGCTGCGGGCGGCGCTGCGCCGGAGCAAGGGTCGGTGAAGTGGCTCGCGCTGGGCGCGGCGGCCCTGCTGGCGCTGCTCACCGCCGTGGTGGTGGGCCCCGCCGGGTTCTCGGGGGAACCCGCCACGGTCGCCATCATCCGCGATCTGCGGATCCCCCGTGCGCTGCTGGCGTTTCTGGTGGGCGGAAGTCTGGCCGTCACCGGGGCCGCGCTCCAGGCGCTGGTCCGAAACCCACTGGCGGATCCCTATCTCCTGGGTCTGTCCGGCGGCGCCGGCCTCGGCGCCGTGGGCGCCATCGCCCTTCACCTCGACAGTCCCTGGGTGCTGCCGGCGTCGGCGTTCGTCGGCGCCCTCGCGGCGATTCTGGTGGTCTATCGCCTCGGTGTGGTCACCGGCGCGGTGTTGGACCCGCGCGTGCTGCTGCTGGCGGGCGTCGTGGTTGGGGCCTTCGCGGCCGCCATGATGGGGGCCATCATGGCGGTGTCGCCCGCGGCGGAGCTCAGGAACGCGTTCGTCTGGTTGCTGGGCGGCTTCGGGAGCGCGTCCTGGCGGTCGGTCTCCGTGTTCGCCTCGTACGCTGCCGTCCCGGTGACCCTGATGTACCTCGCGGCGCGCCCGCTGGACTTGCTCACCCTGGGCGAAGAGCCGGCGACGTACCTCGGCGCCGACGTGGAACGGACCAAGCGGCGCGTCTATGTCGCCGCGTCGCTGCTGACCGCGGCGGCCGTTGCCGTCTCCGGCACCATCGGCTTCGTGGGCCTCGTGGTGCCCCACGCGATTCGCCTCTTCTGGGGGCACCTGCACCGGACGCTCCTGCCCGCGGCCTTCCTGCTGGGCGGGACGCTGCTGGTCTTCGCCGATGCGCTGGCCCGCACCATATTCGCGCCGGTGGAGTTGCCGGTGGGCGTGGTGACGGCGTTCGTGGGCGTTCCCGTCTTCGTGTTGCTGCTGCGCCGATGGCCCCGATGATCCTCGAGGCCCGCGGGCTGGCCTTTCGATACGACCTGGTGGGGAACCCGGCCGTGGACGGCGTGGACCTGACGCTCGGCGCCGGCGAGCTGCTGGCGCTGGTGGGCCCCAATGGGAGCGGCAAAACGACGCTGCTTCGTGTGCTCCTGGGCCTGTTGGAGCCGGAGCGGGGCGGGGTCTGGTTGCTCGACCGGCCCCTCAAGGCCTGGGACCGGCGGGCGCTGGCCCGGGCCGTGGGCGTGGTGGTGCAGCGCGAAGAGGCGGCGTTCCCGCTCCGCGCCCGCGAGGCGGTCATGATGGGCCGTTACGCGCACATGGGGCCGCTCGGTGCGCCCAGCGCCCGGGATGAAGCGGCGGTGGACCGGGCGCTGGAGCGGTGTGACGTGACCGCTCTGGCCCCGCGTTGGGTCGGCACGCTTTCCGGCGGCGAGTGGCAGCGCGTGCGGATCGCGCGCGCGCTCGCGCAGGAACCCAGGGCGCTGGTGCTCGACGAGCCGACGGCCAACCTCGACGTCGCGCACGAAATGGAGCTCTTCGAGCTGGCCGCGCACCTGGCGCGCGCGGACGGATTAGCGGCGCTGGTGGTGACGCATCACCTGAACCTGGCCGCTCGCTACGCCGACCGCCTGGTGGTGCTCCACCGGGGGCGGGTCGCCGCCACCGGGCCTGCCGCGGACGTCATCCGCCGCGAGATCCTGGAGCCGGTGTTCGGGTGGCCCATCGAGATCAGCCGTTGGCACGAGACCCCACAGTTCGTCCCTCTCAAACGAAGCGAGTCAACCCGATGAACCCTCGCACACCCATAGGCGTCGCAGCGACCGCCCTGACCGCCCTGACCGCCGTGACCGCCACGACCGCCGCGACCGCGCAGTTCCCCCCCCGGGACACGGTTCGCCTGGCCGAAGTCGTGGTGACGCCCACTCGGGTCGCCACCGCCCGCGCATCGGTGGCCGCGTCGGTTACGGTGCTCAGCGGGACCCAGCTCCGGGAGCGCGGCATTACGTCGGTCGTGGAGGCCCTGCGCGACGTTGCCGGGGTGGCGGTGGTGCAACCGGGTTCGTTCGGCGCCCTGGCCTCAGTGTTCTTGCGGGGTGGTGAGAGCGACCACGTGAGCGTGCTGGTGGACGGTGTGCCGCTCAACCAACCCGGTGGCGCCATCAACCTGGCGGACCTGACCACCGACAACGTGGATCGCATCGAGATCGTGCGCGGGCCGGTGAGCGTGCTCTATGGGTCAGATGCGGTAGCCGGGGTGGTGCAGATCTTCACCCGACGAGGTCGTGGGCCGCTTCGGGTAGAGGCGGCGGTCGAAGCGGGTCGATACGAGACCGCGACGCCCGGCCCCGCGCCCGTCGCCGGCGGATCGGGCAGGACGGCCGCTCGTTGGGAGGCGGACGTCGCGGGGGGAAGCGAGGGTGCGGGGTACGCGTTTTCGGTCTCGAGGGCCAGCACCGCGGGACTGTACGGTACGGCGGCGTTCGACAACAGCTATCGCAATACGGTCGCGAGCGGCCTGCTCCGCGCGATGCCGGATGATCGGACCGACGCGAGCCTCATGGTGCGGTACGGTGACCACACCTTCCACTATCCCACGGATGGGGCGGGCCGGCTGACGGACGCCAACCAATACCAGCACGGGACGGCGACGACGCTTGGCCTCGACCTGGGGCGGTTCGTGCTTCCGCGCGTCGAAGCCCGCCTCATGCTGGCCGCGCACACCACGGACGGCGGGATCGAGGACGCTCCAGATGATCTGGCGGACACTACCGGGTTCTTCGCCTACAGCAGCCTGGACCACGTCCAGCGCCGGAGGGCGGAGGCACGGGCAAATGTGTACGGCCGTAGGGGCGTACTGACGGTGGGTGGCCAACTTGAGCGCCAGTCGCAGCGGAGCGTCGGCACATCGAGCAGCTCGTTCGGAAACTCCACTGATCGCCTGGACGTGACACGCCGTAATCACGCGGTCTACGCCCAGGTACAGGCCGACCCGGTAGAGGCCGTGTCGGTGAACGCGGGCACGAGGTGGGATCGGAGCGAGACGTTCGGTGGGTTCGTTACCTACCGGGGCGGCGTGGTGTACCGGCCGGGAGCCGGCTTGCGGCTGCGCGCGACGGCGGGCACCGGCTTCAAGGAGCCCACGTTCTACGAGAACTTTGCGACCGGGTTCGTGCGGGGGAATCCCGCGCTCGAGCCGGAGCATTCGACCAGTTGGGAGCTGGGCGTGGAGCAGACGTTTGCGGCGGGCCGCGTCACCATGGCCGCGACCTACTTCAGCCAACGATTCCGGGACCTCATCGATTTCACGTTCGCGCCGCCCGCCCCGGGGGATCCCAACTACTTCAACATCGCCTCGGCTGAGTCGCGAGGCGTGGAGCTGGAAGCCAGTGGCGCCCCCACGGCGCGCCTGGTGCTCGAGGGGCGGTACTCGTACCTGCACGCGCGGGTAACCGACGGGGGATTCGACGCCGGGCCTGGAGCGCTGTTGGCGCGAGACTCGGCCCTCCTGCGAAGGCCAGCGCACATGGTCGCGGGCCAGGTGCGGTACCGCCCGTCGTGGCGGTTGCGATTTGGCATGGGTGTCCGGCACGCGGGCAGCCGGGCGGACATCGACTACACGGCCTTCGAGCGGGTGCGCCTGCCGGCCTACTCCGTGGTGAATCTCTCCGCCGAGGGCGACCTGATCAGAACGCCCGACCGAACCGCGACGCTCACGCTTCGGGTGGAGAACCTGTTGGATGCTCCGTACCAGGAAGCGGTGAACTTCCCGGCGAGAGGGCGGACCATCTGGCTTGGAGCCAGGGCGAGGTTCTGAGAACGACGGGGGATGGAAGGGGATGGAGGGCGATGGAAGGCGATGCACGATGAGGATCCTCATCCCCCTCCATCCCCCTATATCTTGCAGCCATGCCCCTCGTCACCACGCCCGCCATCATCCTTCACGCCTTCAGGTACTCGGACACCTCCAAGATCGTCCGCCTCGCGACCCGCGAGCACGGGGTCCAGAGTGCCATCGCCAAGGGGGCCTCTCGGCCCAAGAGCCGGTTCGGCGCCAACCTTCAGGTGCTGTCGCAAGGCACGGCGCATCTGTATCTCCGGCCCACGGCCGAGCTCCAGACCCTATCGGCGTTCGACGTGGGGGAGCAGCATCCCGCGTTGGCCCGGCACATGGGGCGCTACGCTGCCGCCTCGGCCTTGGCCGAGCTGATGCTGCGCTGCGCACCCTCGGAGCCACACCCCGCGCTGTTCGATCTGGCGAGTGCGCAGCTCGGTCACCTGGCGGTCGTGCCGGCCCCGCGGGTCGCCACCGCCGGCCTTGCCGCCCTGTGGTCCATGGTCACCGCCCTGGGCTTTGCCCCGACCGTGACCGCCTGCGTCCGGGACGGCAGCGCGCTGGGCGACGGTGCCGTGGGATTCTCGGTGCCCGACGGCGGGTTGCTGTGCATCCGCTGCACCACGGAGCGCAGCACGACGGTGCTGGAAGACCAGGATCGCCGCGCGCTGGAGCAGCTGCTCCAGGGCGCGGACGAGGTGCCCGCCGGGTGGAGCCCGCGACATGCCGCCGCCCATCGCCGGCTGCTGGCCAGATTCATCGAGCATCACCTCGCCGAAGGGCGTCCCCTCAAGGCCCTGGCGTTCTGGGAGACAGCCGCGTGGAACGGCACGTCGTAATCGGGACCGCCGGGCACGTGGATCACGGCAAGACCGCGTTGGTGCAGGCGCTGACCGGCGTGGACACCGACCGGTGGGAGGAGGAGAAACGGCGGGGCATCACCATAGACCTGGGCTTCGCGCCGCTGGATCTGGGGGGCGGCCTCCAGGCGAGCGTGGTGGATGTGCCCGGCCACGAGGATTTCGTACGCAACATGGTGGCCGGTGCGACGGGAGTGGACGTGGCATTGCTGGTGGTCGCCGCCGACGAAGGCGTCATGCCGCAGACGGTGGAGCACCTGGCGATTCTCGACTTCCTGGGTGTCCAGGCCGGAGTGGTGGCGCTCACCAAAGCCGACCTCGCCGACGCGGAATGGCTCGAGTTGGTGCGGGCGGACGTGACGGAGCGGCTCTCGCGGTCCGCCATCGCCTGGGAACCGCCGGTGGCGGTCTCGTCGGTCACCGGCTTGGGGCTGGATCCGTTGCGCACGGCGCTGCGACAGGCGGCCGGGCGCGCTCGAGGTCGGGCTGCCGGGGATCTGTTTCGGTTACCGGTGGACCGCGTGTTCAGCCTTCCGGGGGCGGGCACCGTGGTCACCGGTACCGTGTGGAGCGGTACGGTCCGGGTAGGAGAGGAAGTGACGCTCTTCCCGGGAAGCGTGCGTGCGCGGGTACGGTCTGTGGAGGTGCACGGCCGCTCGCAGGAGCGGGCCACGCCGGGGCGACGCACGGCGCTGGCCCTGGTGGGCTTGGGGCGAGAGCAGGCCAGACGCGGTAGCGTGGTCGTGAGTCACGTGGGATGGCGGGAGACGGCGTCGTTGGACGTGCTCCTGACCCTCCTGGCGGATGCCCGCCCCCTCACGCAACGGTCCCGGGTGCGCCTCCATTTGGGGACCGCCGAGGTGGTGGCGCGCATCGTCCCGGCAGGCGAGCGGATCGAGCCGGGAGCGCGCGAGGTGCCGGCCCGGCTCCGGCTGGATGAACCCATCCTCGCCCGGTGGGGTGACCGGGCGGTGTTGCGCGCTGTCTCACCCGTCACCACCGTCGGTGGGTGTTGGGTCGTCGATCCCTACCCGGCTTCGCGACCGCGCCGGCCGGAGGGGACATTGGAGCGCGGCACCAGGGATCCGGGCGATCGGGTCCGGGCGTTCGTGGCGCTCGCGGGGGCCCTGGGCGTGCCGGTGGGCGACCTGACGGTGCGGGTGGGCCTATCGCCGGAGGCCGCGGCGGGCACCCTGGGCGCCGTCGGGCGCGAAGGCATCGTGCAGGCCGGCGACCGCCTGATATCGGGCACGGCGGCCATCGGAGCCCGATCCCTGGTGTTGGAGCGCCTGGCCGCGTTTCATGAGGAGCAGCCGCTGTTGCCGGGAATGCCGCTGGAGGGGTTTCGGAAACTGGTGGCGGATCCTGGGCTCGCGGCGCAGGTGATGGCGGCGTTGGAGGCGGAGCAGGTTGTAGTGCAGGAGCGGGGGATGGTGAGGCTCGCGGCCCACCGGCCGGCCATACCCGCCGCACATGCCCAGGCTGCACAGGCCATCCGCGCCGGTCTGGCCGACGCCGGAGCGGAGGGCTGGAGCGCTGCCGAAGTGGCGGCACAGGTGGCAGAAGCGCCAGCCATTGAGATCGCGGAGTTCCTTGTGAGGGAGGGCACCGCAATCCGCGTGGGGAGTGACCGATATTACGATCGCCTGCAGTTGGAGGGTGCGGCTCGAAAGGTACTCGGCGCTATCCGGAGTAACGGCCAGATCACGCCGAGCGAAGTGCGTGATGTACTTGGACTTACGAGGAAGTACCTCATCCCGATTCTAGGCTGGATGGACTCGGTGGGGCTCACCGTGAGGGTCGGGGACGCGCGACGCTTGGGGCCGGCTGCGAATCAAACAGGTTGGGACGCTTGACGGTGAGAAAGCGTGGTCCTAGGTTCAGCATTGCGGGCAAACAGTGTTCTTACATCCAAGGAGTCTCGGTCAGGTATCTGCGTTGTCTGAATAGGAGCTTGAAATGAAGTGTCTTGCCTGGGCGTTGCTGTCGCTCGGGCTCCTGCTGGTGGCACCAAACGCCGCGGCCGCTCAAGAGGGCCAGGCGTCGTCTGGCGTGTCCCTCGGCAGGAACTACCCGAATCCGTTCAACCCGGAAACCTGGATCCCGTTTCAGCTGCCTCAGCAGCTGTTCGACGGTGGCCATCGGCCTGTGGTCAGCCTGCGGATTTACAACGTGCTGGCCCAGCTCGTCGCCATCCCGGTCCTCCAGGGCTCCGGGCAGCTCATGGAAAACCTCCAGCTGGAGTGGAATGGCACCGGGGCGTTTGTGGCCTATTGGGACGGGAAGTACCGTGGGACGGATCGAGAGGCCGCATCCGGCGTCTACGTGTACCAGCTCGAGGTTGACGGGCAGCGACAGACGCAGAAGATGACGATCATTAAGTAAACGGCATAACGGCATAACGGCATGAGCGCACCGGGGCGCGTTGGGCAACCAGCGCGCCCTGCCTTTTTGACGCCATATTTAGGGCATGGTGGTTGCGCTTGAAGCGATCGGCTTCGCACGGACATCTGACACCGGACATCGGACGTCGCGTTCATGATTCGTCCCGACCGTCTCACTCTCAAAGCCGCCGAGGCGCTGCAGCAGGCCCAGGCGCTGGCCGGCCAGCGCGGCAACCCGGTGGTGAATGACGCGCACCTCTTCCTGGCGCTCCTGGAGCAGGACGAGGGGATCGTGGTGCCGGTGCTCCAGAAGGTGGGGCTCAACGTCGCCGAGTTAACCCACGAGGCGGAGCGGGAGATCGAGCGGCTGCCCAAGCAGTCCGGAGGGGCCGGCGCGGCGACGATGTCCCGCGAACTCACCCAGGTGCTGGATCGTGCCGACCAGCTGGCCCGCGAGATGGAGGACGCCTACGTCTCCACCGAGCACCTGCTGGTGGGGTTGGTGGATACCAAGGGGACGTCGGCCCGGGCGGCGCTATCGCAGCGTGGGATCGACGCCGGCGAACTGAGCGAGGCCCTCCAGGCCGTGCGCGGAAGTCACCGGGTCACCGGGGTCGAGCCCGAGCAGCAGTACCAGGCCTTGCAGCGCTTCACGCGGGATCTCACCGAGCTGGCGCGACAGGGCAAGCTCGATCCGGTGATCGGCCGGGATGAAGAGATCCGCCGCGTGGTGCAGGTGCTGTCGCGGCGCACCAAGAACAATCCGGTGCTGATCGGCGAGCCGGGCGTGGGCAAAACGGCGATCGCCGAGGGGTTGGCGCAGCGGATGGTGAACGGCGACGTGCCCGAGTCCCTGCGAGGCAAGCATCTCCTGGTGCTCGACATCGGTCAGATGGTGGCCGGCGCCAAGTACCGGGGGGAGTTCGAGGAACGGCTCAAGGCGGTGCTGAAGGAGATCACCAGCCAGGAGGGCCGCTTCATCGTCTTCCTGGACGAGCTGCACACGATCGTGGGCGCGGGGGCGGCAGAGGGCGCCGTAGACGCGTCCAACATGCTCAAGCCCGCGTTGGCGCGGGGCGAGCTGCACCTGGTGGGCGCCACCACGCTGGATGAGTACCGCAAGCACATCGAGAAGGACAAGGCGTTGGAGCGGCGGTTTCAGCCGGTGCTGGTGGGCGAGCCCTCGGTCGAGGACACGATCGCCATTCTGCGCGGCCTCAAGGAGCGTTACGAGGTGCACCATGGCGTGCGGATCATCGACAACGCGCTGGTTGCCGCGGCGACCCTGTCGGACCGCTACATCGGCGACCGCCACCTGCCGGATAAGGCGATTGACCTCATCGACGAGGCGGCGAGCCGGCTCCGGATCGAGATCGACAGCCTGCCGCAGGAGATCGATGAGATCGAGCGGCGCATGATCCAGCTCCGGATCGAGCAGCAGGCGCTCTCCCGGGAGACCGACCGGGCGAGCCGGGAGCGGCGTACGGCCCTCGAGCGCGAGCTGGCCGAGCTCCAGGAGCAGTCCCAGAGCATGAAGGCGCAGTGGCAGGCGGAGAAGGACGGCATCGGCCGGCTGCGCGAGCAGAAGGCGAAACTGGAGGAGGCCCGCATCACCGCGGAAAGGGCCACGCGGGAGGGCGACCTCCAGCAGGCGGCGGAAATCCGCTACGGGCGCATCCCGGAGCTGGAGCGGGAGATCGAAACGGAGAAGCAGCGCCTGGACCAGGTTCAGGCGAAGGTCAAGTACCTCAAGGAAGAGGTGGACGCCGAGGACGTAGCGGAGATCGTCTCGAAATGGACCGGGATTCCGGTGAGCAAGATGCTGGAATCGGAGCGGGAGCGGCTGACCCGGCTGGAGGGAGAGTTGGGCCGGCGGGTGATCGGGCAGGAGGAGGCGCTGGGCGCCGTGGCCAACGCGGTCCGCCGGTCGCGCGCCGGATTGCAGGACCCCAACCGGCCCATCGGCAGCTTCATCTTCCTGGGGCCCACGGGCGTCGGCAAGACCGAGACCGCCCGAGCGCTGGCGGAGTTTCTGTTCGATGACGAGCGGGCCATGGTACGCCTCGACATGTCGGAGTACATGGAGAAGCACGCGGTGGCCCGGATGATCGGCGCGCCACCCGGATACGTGGGCTATGAGGAGGGCGGCCAGCTCACGGAGGCCGTGCGGCGCCGTCCGTATTCGGTGGTGCTGTTCGATGAGATCGAAAAAGCGCACCCGGATGTGTTCAACGTGCTGCTCCAGATTCTGGATGACGGCCGGCTGACCGACAGCCAGGGCCGCACCGTGAGCTTCCGGAACGCGGTCCTCATCATGACGTCCAACGTGGGAAGCCGGTGGTTGCTGGAGCTGGGTGAGGGCGGGTTCGACGACGCCAGGCAACGGGTGCTGGACGCGCTGCGGGAGACCTTCAAGCCGGAGTTCCTGAACCGGGTGGACGACGTGATCGTGTTCCGGCCGTTGTCCCGCGACCACCTCGGCGGGATCGTGGATCTCCAGTTGGAACGGGTGCGCCGATTACTGGCGGATCGCCGGATTACCCTCGAACTTACGCCGGAGGCACGAGACTTTCTCCTGGCCGAGGGGTACGATCCACGGTATGGTGCTCGCCCGCTCAAACGCGTCATCCAACGGCGCATCCAGAACCCCCTGGCCCTGGCCATCCTGGAAGGGACATTCGGCGAGGCCGACGCCGTCCGGGTGGTACGGAACCCGGACGGGCTGGCCTTTGAACGCGCGACGCACCCGGAGCCTCAAGCCGCACGTCCCTGAATGACCCGGCGTCAGGCGCCGGTGAGCGATACCGACCGGGCCGGGATGGCGGCGGCGCTGGCGGCCGCTCGGCGGGCCGCGGCAACCGGGGAAGTGCCGGTGGGTGCGGCGGTCCTGGTGGACGGCCGCGTGATCAGCGTGGCACACAACCAAACCGTGGCGCGGCGAGACCTCACGCAGCACGCGGAGTTGATCGCGATTCAGCGGGCCCTGCAACGCATCGGCCTCGACCGTCTGGACCAGGCGACGCTCTACGTGACCCTCGAGCCGTGCGCCCAGTGCGCGGGCGCCATCGTCCTCGCCCGGGTGGGCAAGGTGGTCTTCGGCGCGTACGATCCCAAGGCGGGCATGGCCGGGAGCGTGGGCGACCTGCTGCGGCATCCAAAGCTCAACCACCAGCCGGAGGTACAGGGGGGCGTGATGGCCGACGAGTGCGGGGCCTTGCTGGCGGGCTTCTTCGCGAGCCGTAGATAGACGCGGCCGTGACGCCGATCTTCGAGTTCCTGTTCAAGTACCGGCCGCTGCTCTTCGAGCGGGGGCACCTGGCGTTCGAGGGGCCCTGGCAAGTCCCCCTGGCGGTGGTGTTGCTGGGGGCGCTGGTCGTGGTACTGGGCTATCACAAGCCGGGCCAGGCGTGGAGGGCGGAGCGGTGGGGGCTCGCGAGCCTTCGCCTTGGGGCGCTGGTGGTGCTGGCGTTCGCCCTGAGCCGGCCCGCGCTGGTGGTTCCCACGGTGGTCCCCCAGCAAAACTTCCTCGCGGTCCTGGTGGACGACTCGCGGAGCATGCAGGTGGCGGACCAGGACGGGCAGGGACGGGGTCAGGTCGCCGCCGGCCTGGTCGCGCCGGACGGCGATCTACTTCGCCGGCTCGAGCAGCAATTCAAGGTCCGGATGTACCGCTTCTCGGCGACCACGGAGCGGATTGGGAGCGCGGCGGACTTGTCGTTCGCCGGGGGAAGCACGCGGCTGGGCGCGGCCCTCGATCGCGTGCGGCAGGATCTGAACGGCGCGCCGCTGGCTGGCATCGTCCTGTTCTCCGACGGCGCCGACCACACCGGTGGCGCCACCAGCGAAGCCGTCTTGCAGCTCCGCGCCGCGAAGGTGCCGGTGTATGCCGTTGGGCTGGGGCGCGAGCGGTTGGACCGGGACATCGAGGTGTCCCGCCTGGACCTCCCGGGCTCCGCCCTGGCCGGGTCCACGCTCATCGCCGACCTGTTGCTGTCGCAGGCCGGCTACGACAACGCGCCCGTGCCGGTGTACGTCGAGGAATCCGGACGCATCGTCGCCACCGACACCGTCCGCCTGCCGCGGGACGGCGCCGCGACCGTGCGGGTCCCGTTCACCCTCACCGGCACGGGCCCGCGCCTGATCCGCGTCCGGGTCGCTCCCCAAGCTGGAGAGCAACTGGCTGAAAACAACGCCCGCGAGGCGATGGTGTACGCCGACGACCGGCGCCACAAGGTCCTCTACTTCGAAGGCGAGCCCCGCTTCGAAGCCAAGTTCATCCGGCGCGCGGTGCAGGAGGACCAGCAGATTCAGCTGGTGGTCCTGCAGCGCACCGCGGAGAACAAGTTCCTGCGGCTCGACGTGGACAGTCCGGAGGAGCTGGTGGTGGGATTCCCCAAGACCCGGGAGGAGCTCTTTCGCTACGTGGGGCTGGTGCTGGGCAGCGTCGAGGCCAGCCAGTTCACCCACGACCAGCTGCAGATGATTCGCGATTTCGCGGGTGAGCGCGGCGGAGGCGTGTTGCTGCTGGGCGGGCGCCTGGCGTTCGCCGAGGGCGGGTACCTGGGGACACCGGTGGCGGACCTGGTGCCGTTCGAGCTGCCCGCGGTGGATCAGGTGGGCGCCGACTCGACGGGCCACCTGGTGGAAGTCAAGGTGGATCCCACGCCGGCCGGCCGCGGACATCCCGCCATGCAACTCGCGGGGGCCGGGCCGGCGTCCGCCGAGCGATGGGCCACACTGCCGCCCCTCACGCTGGTGAACCGAGTCGGCGCTCCCAAAGCGGGCGCGACGGTGCTGCTCACCGGGCGACCGGCCGAGGGGCGAGCCGTGCTGCCGGTGCTGGCGTTTCAGCGCTACGGCCGGGGCAAGTCCCTCGCGCTGGCGGTGCAGGACACCTGGCTCTGGCAGATGCACGCGGACATTCCGGTGGAGGACCAGACGCACGAAGCGTTGTGGCGCCAGGTGCTGCGCTGGCTGGTCAGCGGCGCTCCGGATCCGGTGACGGTGACGCTGTCGGCCGACCGGGCGGAGCCGGGAGACAGCGTCGCCATCACCGCGGCCGTGAGCGACTCCGCGTTCTCGGCGGTCAACGGCGCGTCCGTGGTGGCTCGCGTGACGCTGCCCAACGGCAGCGAGTATCAGGTCCCGCTGGAGTGGAGCGTGCTGCGGGACGGGGAATACCGCGGCTGGTTCGTGGCGGACGCGGCCGGGCCGTATCGCGTCCGGGTGGAAGCCCGCCGGGCGGGCCGCCCGCTGGGCGAGGGTGACGCGCATCTGGACGCCGGCGCCCTCGGGGCCGAGTTCTTCGGGGCCGGGATGCGGCGCGCGGCGTTGGAGCAGGTGGCGGAGGAAACGGGCGGCCGCTTCTACACCGCAGCCCAGGCCGCCGCGCTCCCGGAGGACGTGCGCTTCACCGAGTCGGGAGCGACCGTGTTCGAGCACTACGATCTCTGGGACATGCCGGCCACATTTCTCTTCCTGCTCGCCCTGTTGGGCGTGGAATGGGGATGGCGGCGGGCGCGGGGGCTCGCGTGAAGCCGGCACCGTTCTCCGCGGTGATCAGCCTCAGGCCCCTCGTGACGCTTGCGCTGTTGGGCATGGTCCTGTCCGTGCGGCCAGCCTCGGCGCAGACGTACGTGCTCGTCGTGTCCGGGGTGGGGGGCGATCCGCAGTTCACGGGCCGATTCACCCGGTGGGGTGGGGAGCTGGTGGATGCGGCTCGACAGCGGCTCGCGGTCCCCGAGGCGAATGTCGTGTTTCTCGCGGAGCGCCCGGAACGGGACGCGAGGATCAACGGGCCGGCCACCAAGGAGCGACTCGAGGCCGCGTTGCGGGATATCGGACAACGCGCCGGACCGGACGCCGATGTGGTGCTGGTGCTCTTTGGCCATGGGAGCGACCGGGAGGGAGAGCCCCGCTTCAATCTGGTGGGTCCGGACGTGACCGCCGCGGACTTGGCCACCTGGCTCGCGGCGGTGAAAGCGCGCCGGATCGTGGTGGTCAATGCCGCCAGCGCCAGCGGCGGGTTCATCCCGGCCCTGGCGGGGCCCGGGCGCATCGTGGTAACGGCAACCCGATCCGGGTTCGAGCGCAACGCCACCCAATTCGGCGAGTATTTCGTGCAGGCGCTTGCCGGAGGGGCTGGAAAGGGCGCTGGGTCCGCGGAGGGCGCCGACATTGACAAGGACGGACGGCTGTCGGTGCTCGAGGTGTTCGACTACGCCCGGCGTGAAGTCGCACGCGCGTACGAACAGGAGAAGCGCCTCCTGACCGAGCACGCGCAGCTGGATGACGATGGTGACGGCAAAGGTACGCTGGAGCCCGTCGCCACCGGCGGGGACGGTGCGCTGGCCGCGACCGTCTTCCTCACGGCTGAGCGGACCATGGCCGTGGCGGACACGGCCGACCCGGAAGTGAGGCGGCTCTACGCCCGGCGCGACTCGTTGGAGCGGCTGGTAGTAGGGCTGCGCGGGACCCGGGGCTCCATGCGTCCGGAAGTGTACGAGCGGGAGTTAGAG
>DATECF010000115.1:0-23119 GCA_035287045.1 Gemmatimonadales bacterium
GCAGGTAACACGATGTCGGAATACAACGCCGAGGAGTCCATCCGGAAGTTGAGATCGACAACCAGGTCCATCTTCCCGACGGGCGCGACATCGTGCCACTTCACCTCGCTAGTGTGGTCCTCTGAATCCTCCGCGATGGCATTCGAGTGGGTCCCCAGGTAGTGCTTCAGACAGTACTCGTGGCCCTTCATGCTCCCCATGATGGCGTTGCCACGCCAGATGTACCACACGCGCGGGAAGTTCCGCTCGGCCTCCGGATCGCTGACCGAGTACTTCAGCTCCTTGCTCGTGAGCTTGTTCAGGACATACCGCTTGATGCCCTCGTCGTCGCGCGCTCCGCGCTCGACCGCTTCGCGGCACAGCTCCAACGGGTTCTGGTCAAACTGCGGGTAGAACGGCATCCACCCCATGCGCACTGCCTGGTAGATCTGGTCGGCGGTGTGGCGCCGGGTGAGCGCGTTGTCCGGCACCGTGTTGTACCTGGAGAACTGCCCGTCGTAGCGGTACTGGCACGTGTTGATGTAGTGCCAGATGGGCGCCTGCTGGAGCCGGACGGCGGCCTGCCAATCCCGGGCGAAGGCGATCGCCCCCCAGGAGTCCACCGGAGCGAGCTTCTCCTGCCCCACGTAATGGTTGAGGCCGCCACCGTTCTTGCCCACGCAGCCGGTCAACATCAGGGCCATCGCGCCCGCCCGGTACATCAGGTTGCCGTGGTACCAGTGGTTGATGCCCGCCCCGATGATGATCATGCACTTGCCACCGGTGGCCTCGGCCGTGCTGGCCCACTCACGGGCGAACTGGAGCACCGTGGCTGATGCGACGCCGGTGAACAGCTCCTGCCACGCCGGCGTGTACGCCGCGTTCTTGTCGCCGTAGTCCTTCGGATAGTCACCGGGGAGACCGCGGTCCACGCCGTACTGCGCCATCGTGAGGTCGTAGACCGTGGTGACCAGGGCGGGCCCGTTGATCGTCTCGACCCGCATCGCGGGTACGCCGCGGTACACCGTCTGATCGAGCCCGAACTCCGTGAAGGCCGTCTGGACGACCTGGTCGGCCCGCCCGAGCAGCGTGAGCACCGGATCATAGGGCTGGTCGTCGATCACGTTCTCGGGCTTCATGTTCCAGTTGCCCTGCTTCTCGTCCCACCGGGACCCTGAGCTTCCCTTGGGAACCACCAGCTTGCCGGTCTGCGCGTCGACGTTGAGAAACTTCCAATCGCCGTTCGAAATGTCCTTGTACTGAGGGATCTCCGACGCGCGGAGCAGCCGTCCCGGTTGGTAGCGCTCGCCGTGCCGCTCGAGCTTCACCAGGTACGGGCTGTCCGTGTACTGCTTGACGTAGTCGATGAAATACGGAGTCCGCTTCTCGTGGTGGAACTCCTTGAGGATCACGTGGGTCACGGCCATCCAGAAGGCGCCGTCACTTCCCGCGTGGAGCGGCACCCACTGGTCGGCGTACTTGCAGACCTGGCTGAAGTCGGGCGAGAACACCACGGCCTTGGTCCCGTTGTGACGCGATTCGGCGAAGAAATGGCAGTCCGGCGTGCGCGTCATGTTGAGACAGGCACCCATGTCCGCGATCATCTTCGCGTTGTACCAGTCCGCGCTCTCGCACACGTCGGTCTGCTCGCCCCAGATCTCCGGGAACGCCGTGGGCAGGTCGCAATACCAGTCGTAGAAGCTGAGGTTGACGCCTCCAAAGAGCTGGAGGAAACGCCCCCCGGCCGCGTAGCTCAACATCGACATCGCGGGGATGGGGCTGAACCCGATGACGCGGTCCGGACCGTATTCCTGGGCCGTACTGATGTTGGCGACGGCCATGATCTCCATGACCTCGTCCCAGCTCGCCCTGCGAAATCCGCCCTTGCCGCGCGCCTGCTGGTACGTCCGGCGTGCCGTCTGGTCCGCTTGCAAGGCCTTCCAGGCCTTCATGGGGTCGCCGGTTTCGCGCTTCTTCGTCCGGTAGGCGTCGAGCAGGGCGCTCCGAACCAGCGGGTACTTGATCCGCAGGGGACTGTACAGGTACCACGAATACGAGATCCCCCGCTGACATCCCCGGGGCTCGTATGGTGGCAGAGAGTCTTCCAGCAGGGGATAGTCCAGTTGCTGCGTCTCCCAGGTCACGATGCCGTCCTTGACATGGATCTGCCAGGAACAGCCTCCCGTGCAGTTCACGCCGTGCGTGCTTCGCACGATCCGGTCGTGCTGGAAGCGGTTGCGGTAGAACTCTTCCCACTTCCTGGTCTGCGGTGAGATGATGTCTTTGATCCAACCCATTGGCGTTTCCTTGGTTTCTTGCCGGTTGCAGACTCAGGTAGACTTGATTTGCCGGTCGTAGATCGCCTGGTTCACCGAGCCCTTCAAACGCCCGCGCCAGACCAGCGCGGACAGGCCCACGAGGATCGCCGCACCTACAATCCCGGAGGCGAACAGCTTGGGGCCATAGTCCCGTGGTTGGTGAAAGGCGTGTTCCTCGTCGGCCCGTTGCAGGAAGCCGACCAACGCCACGATTTCCTCATCGGTAAGCGGCTTGCCCGCGTAGGCTCGCTGCATCACCGGGAAGGGAGGACTCCCCAGAATGGCCCGGACTCCTGGTCCGCCCAACCGCGAGAACACTGTCGTGAGCTCACGGGCGAGCACCCCGCCGCCAATGACCGCGTCGTTCCTCACCTCGTGGCAGGAGTTGCACGTCGGTCCGCCGCTGGTGAATCGGGTGGTTCCCTGGAACAGGGCCTGTCCCAGGAGGACCTGTGCGTCCGTGGCCCCTTCCTGAACGGCGGGCGGCGCCGCAACGGTGGACCCAGCGCCGCGTATGTACGCGATGATCCCCCGGACTTCCTCGTCGGACAGCGGCTGGTCGGGCATCGGCATCCTCTTGAATTCCTGGAACACAGCGACGGCGTCCGGATCCCCCGCCGCGACGAGTTCCTGGGAGTGTTGCACGAACCGGATGATCCACCCCTCGCTGCGGCGCTCACTGACGCCCTGGAGGTCAGGCCCCACCAGCCGTCCGCCGCCAATGGTGTGGCACACGGAGCACAAAGTCTGGAACTTCTCCTGGCCCTGCTCCGTCGGGCGCAGGGTGGTCGCCAGACCAGTCGGGGCCGATGGGGCGCGGGCCGTCGGCGCGGCGACGAGGAGCAAGCTGGCCACACCGAGGATGGAGCGAGGCGGCGATCTCATGGTATTGCTCCGGCGGCGGTGGCGGTGCGGTGCACGTCAGGAGCGGACGTGGCCGCGTAGTCGGCTAGACTGATTCGCTCCAGGCCCAGCGTGAGTTGTGACAGACAGCCCTGCAGCTGATCATGCAGCGGGCAGGGGCCGCTGTCGGCACGGTGGCTGCGCCAAAGGAAGCAGTGCTGAAACAGTCTCGGTCCTTCCACACCCTCCAAGACTTGCCGGACCGAGATCTCGGCTGGTGAGCGCGCCAGCGCATAACCGTTGCCCGGACCGGGCGCGGCGATGAGAATCCCATGGCGCACAAGTCGCTGGAAGACCTTGGCCAAGAATGCAGCGGGTATGGATTGTATCGCGGCGATGTCGGCGAGCGAGACGGCCTCACCGTGGGGATGCGAGGCCAGAACCGCCAACCCACGAAGGGCGTACGCGCTGCCTTTGGTGAGCTGCATCCTGGACAATTCAGGTCCAAATTTATTGAACAGGGTGTCAGGAGCTTCGTGAAGTTCCTAAGCGTTGGCTATGAAGGGGCCTTCATCAGCCTGGGAGGGACTTACGTCAGCAAAGGCCCACCTGTTGGTGGGCCTTTGTCGATGACTCCCGAGGCAGGACTCGAACCTGCGACCCGCCGGTTAACAGCCGGCTGCTCTACCAGCTGAGCTACTCGGGAAGGTGTAATTCTTGGCGACTGCGAGCGAGTCTAACGGGGCCGCGCGCGCGGCACAAGCGCCGGAGGTGAGACGTAAGAAGGTTGCCACGCCCCTCTCACCTCTCACGTCTCACTGCCCTAGATCGTGTTGACCAGCACCGCCACGGAAACGCCGATGTGAATGAGCTGCAGGAATAGAAACAGATCTTCCCGCGAGAGGAACTTGCGCGGCACCAGAATCTGGTCGCCCGAGCGGACGCCGATCTCCTGCAGCGTGAGCCCCCGGATGCCGCCCTCCAGGGCCAGTCGCAACTGGTCGCCGCCCCGCAGCAGCTTCACGCCGTTCAGGTTGCCACTGGAGCTTGGGCCCCCGGCCATGGCCACGACGTCCAGTACGCTCAACGTGGGATCCACGACGTATAGGCCCGGCCGCTCGACCTTACCCAGGACGGCCATCCGGAATTGCGGCCGCACGGTGACGAACGGGCTGTTGAAGATGGTCTCCAGTGCCTGGCGGATCCGGTCTCGTAGCTGGGCCACGGTCAGGTCGCGCACCTCGAGCTCTCCCAGCACCGGGTATTCCAGAACGCCTCGCTCGTCTATCTGGTAGTCGCCGGAGTACGCGCTCTGACCCCACACGACGATCTTGAGGACGTCCCCCGGGCGTAGGCGATGTGCCGAGTCGGCGGCTGGCGGCGGGAGAGCGCCTGGCTGCTGGCCCGTCAGCGGCGAGGCCGCGAGGACCACGAGAGCGAGCCAGAGGAGCGGGCGCACGGGGGTAAGATTGTACCCGGTGCTGCGCGGGTCAACATCAGCAGGAGAGCGGGGCGGTGGCGGACTCCAGCGCCCCACGAAGGTAACGGGCCGTATGCGTGTCCTGCCGGGCCACGTCCTCGGGGGTGCCCGTCGCCACGACCTGCCCGCCGCCCCCTCCTCCTTCGGGCCCCAGGTCAATGATCCAGTCGGCCCGCTTGATCACGTCCAGGTGATGCTCGATCACGACCACGGTGTGTCCCGCCTCGACCAGCCGGTCGAGCACCTTGACCAGCTGGCGCACGTCCTCCAGGTGGAGGCCGGTGGTCGGCTCGTCGAGGATGTACAGCCGGCGCTCGCCCTTCCCCACGGTCGCCAGCTGCCGCGCGATCTTGAGCCGCTGTGCCTCGCCTCCGGAGAGCGTGGTGGCGGGCTGGCCCAGACGGAGGTAGCCCAGCCCCACCTGCTGCAGGTACCACAGGGCCCGCCCCAGCCGCTGCTGGTGATGGAACCGCTCGATCGCCTGGTCCACAGTCAGGTTGAGACAATCGTGGATCGAGAGATGCTTGATGCGCACGTCGAGCACTTCCGGCTCGAACCGGCTGCCCCCGCACGCCTCGCAGGGAACGAAGACATCCGCCAGGAACACCATTTCCACCTGAACGTGTCCGGCGCCTTCGCACTGCCGGCACCGCCCGCCGCCGGCGGCGTTGAAGCTGAACGTGGTCGGGGTGTACCCCCGGGCGCGCGCCAAGGGCTGCGCGGCAAATAGCGTCCGGAGGTCGTCGAACGCGCGGATGTAGGTGACCGGGTTGGACCGCGGGGTCCGGCCAATGGGCGATTGGTCGATGAGCACGGCGTCATCCAGCCCCTCCCACCCGGTGATCAGGTCCACCGCGCCCACCGGCTCGCCGAGGTGTTCCTTGGCGCCGTGCTCGCCATGCAGCTTCAGCTCCAGCTGGCGGTACAGGACGTCGTGCACCAGGGTGGACTTCCCTGAGCCCGACACGCCGGTCACCACGGTGAGCGTCTGCAGCGGGATGGCGACGTCCACGCCGCGCAGGTTGTGGAGCGTGGCGCCGCCGACGGTGAGCCAGCGGGGACCGGCGCGCCGCCGGGCCGAGGGAACCGCGATCCGCCTCGTGCCGGCGAGGTAGGCGCCGGTCAGGGTGTCCGGCGTCCCGGGCGGGCCGCTGTAGACCAGCCGGCCGCCGTGCTCGCCGCTCCCGGGGCCGAGCTCGATCATATGATCCGCCGCGCGGATGGCCGAGAGGTCGTGCTCGACCATGACCACGGTGTTGCCGCCGGCCCGCAGGCGACGCAACAGGTCGAGGAGGCGATCCACGTCGCGCGGGTGGAGGCCGATGGAGGGCTCGTCCAGGACGTACAGCGTGTCCACCAGGCGCGCGCCCAGGGCGTTGGACAACGCGATGCGCTGGGCCTCACCCCCGGAAAGCGTGCGGGTCTGCCGGTCCAGCGTGAGGTACGCGAGCCCCACATCGCACAGGTAATCCACTCGACTGTTGAGCTCGCGCCGGATGGTGTGCGCGACCTCGCGCTCGAAGGGCGTGAGGTCGAGGGTGCCCAGCCAGTCGCGCAGCTCCGCCGCGGTGCGCCCGGCGACCTCGGCGATGGACGCGTCGCCCACGGTGACCGCCAGGGCTTCCGGGCGGAGTCGCGCCCCGTGACACGCGGGGCAGGTGATGGCCTTCTGGTACTGCCGCAGGAAGACCCGGATGTACTGCTTGTACCGTTTCCGCTCGAGGGCCCTGAGAAACGGAAACACGCCGCGAAACCGGCCCGACTTCCCGTGCAGCAGGAGGCGGCGCTGGGGGTGCGTGAGGCGGCTCCAGGGCGCGTCCAGGGGAATTCCCTCGGCGCGCGCGGCGTCCGCCAGCAACCGTCGCTTGTTGCCATACCGCGGCTTGGTCCATGGGTCCAACGCGCCGTCGGCCAGGGTGCGCTCGAGATCGGGAACGATGAGGCCCTCGTCGTACTCCAGCACCGCCCCAAACCCGTTGCAGCCGGGACACGCGCCCCGCGGATTGTTGAATGAGAACAGCGCGGGGGTAAGCGGGGGCGCCGCGCGCCCGCAGGCGCTGCACCGCGGCAGCTGCGAGAAGGCCAACCGTTGGTCGCCGGCAACCGCTTCCGCCGAGCCGTCCCCCTCCAGGAACGCGAGGGCGATCGCGTCGGCGATCCGGCTGCGATGCGCGGGCGTGGCCGCCACCCGGTCCACCAGCACGCTGATGCGTGGCTGGTCCAGCCGCACGGCGGAAGGCAGATCGTCGAGGCGATGCACCTGGCCTCCGGCGAGGACCCGGACGAAGCCCATGGCCCGCAGGTTCGCCGCCATGGCGTCGTGGGTGGTGTCCGCGGCGTGGGGCGGGGTGAACGCGATGAGGCAGGGGCGACCGGCCAGCCGGTCCAGCATCCGATCGGCGGCGGTGCTGGGGGAGTCCACGGTGATGGGCGCGCCGCAATGATGACAGTGCGGGCGTCCCACCCGCGCCCACAGCAGCCGGAGGTAGTCGTAGATCTCGGTGGCCGTGCCCACGGTGGAGCGGCTGGAGGTGGTGGGGTTCTTCTGCTCGATCGCCACGGCCGGCGCGATGCCTTCGACCCGGTCCACGGCGGGCCGGGGCATGCGCTCGAGGAATTGCTTCGCGTAGGTCGACAGCGACTCGATGTACCGGCGTTGGCCCTCGGCGTACAGCGTGTCGAAGGCCAGAGAGCTCTTGCCCGAGCCGGAGGGCCCGGTGATCACCGTGAGGCGGCGGTGCGGGATCGCGACCGTGATCCCCTGGAGATTGTGTTGCCGGGCGTTGTGAAGGACGATGCGTTCCGCGGGCATCGCGCGAAGGTTACCGATGCCCCGGCGTTGACGCCACAGCGGGCGGCCCCGTAGGTTCGTCCGGCCCATGGCGACCATCGTTACGCCCCGACTGCTGCGCCGCGGATTGGAAGTGTTCGCGGGGATTTCCGTCGTGGGGTTCGTGGGGTTGCTCTTCTACGGGAACAACCTCTCGCTGTTTCTCCAGGCCATGGTGTCGCTCAGGTGGGAATGGGCGCTGCTGGGCGTGGGCCTGGCCTCGCTGGATTGGCTGGGCGGCGGGTTGCGTCTCTGGATCATCACGCGGCACGTCTATCCCAGCGTCACGCTCCAGGGCGCGGTGGTGGCCGGCGGCCTCAACACCTGGGGTGGCTTTCTCACGCCCACGCAGACCGGGGGCGGCCCCCTGATGATCTACGCTCTCAAGCGGTATGGCGTGCCGCTGCCGGAGGCGATGATCTCCAGCCTGATGACCTTCGTCGCCACGGTGGTGTTCTTCGCCGTGGCGGGCCCGGTGGCGCTGCTCATGGGGGCGGGCCGCTCCCTCGAACAACATGGGATTCTGGGTCGCTCGTTCACCCTGTATGACCTCTTCAGGCTGAGCCTCGGCGGTTTCATTGCCATCGGGCTGCTGATGATCGTCCTGTTCGTCTTCCCGGAGGTCGGGAGGCGGATTGGACAACGGTTGGTCGGCTGGTTCGAGCGGCGCGGCAGTCCCGGGCTCGCCAGCCGGGTGAACGAGATGCGGGAAGGCGTGGACCGGTCCCATGAGTGCCTGGTGGCGTTCTTTCGGGGGAAGGGTTGGGCCGCGCTGGCCGCCGCCGTGGTCCTGTCGTCGCTGGCGTTCGGCAACCGGCTGGCGGCGGGGTACGTGGTGCTCCGCGCCCTGGGCATTCAGGCGCAGTTCGTGGACGTGATTCTGCTGCAGACCCTGATCACGTTCCTGCTCTACTTCGCTCCCACGCCGGGCGGATCCGGCCTGGCGGAGGTGCTGTCGGCCGCCGTGATGTCGATTTACGTCCCCCGGGTCCTCACCCCGTCCTACATTCTGCTGTGGCGGATCATCACCTGTTACCTCACCGTGGCCTTCGGGTCGTTCGTGTTCTGGCGGTGGCTGAAGGGTGCGGAAGAGCGCGCGGACGGGAACGTTGCACCGCCTCCCCGCGCCGACTAACTTTGCTGGATACCTCGGTGCTTGAGGCCATTCCGCATGTCCTACCTTGAACTGGGCGGCAAGCGCATCACGATCCCCGTGGGCGCAGTGGGGATCGGTGCGGATCCGTCCAGCCAGGTCGTGCTCACCGGCGGCCCAGTGCTCCCCCATCATGCCGTGATTCAGGGCTACGCCGATGGCCAGGTGGCGATTCGCCGGGCGACGGAGGAGGCCGAGATCCTGGTCAACGGGGTCCGGCTGGGACCTCAGCCAACCCCGCTGCTCCACGGCGACAAGGTCCAGGTCGGCCAGCACGAGCTGCGGTTCGTGGACGAGCGACGCAGCGGCAGCACGCAGTACGTGGCGGCGGTGGACCCCGCGATGCTCGCCGCGATGGCCAAGCCTTCGTCGGGCAAGGCCCGCGAGGCGACGGCCGGCACCGGGGGCCGGGTGGTCTCGCTGACCGACGGCCGCGAGTACGTGATCAGCGGTGCCTCCATGGTGTTCGGGCGCGACGCGGGATGCGACGTGGTCATCACCGACAAGAACGTATCGCGTCGTCACGCCGAAATCATGGCGACGCCCAAGGGATACGTCCTGGTGGACAGCTCCACCAACGGCACCTTCGTCAACGGCGAGCGGATCGAGGGCCAGCGGCTCCTGGCCCGGGCGGACGTGATCCGCATCGGCAATGACGAATTCCGGTTCTACGCCGATCGAGCCCCGGTGGCGCCGGGTCCGGGACCGGGCAAGGCCGCGCCGTCCCCCGGTGCGGTTCCGGCGGCGGCGCCCCGTAGCCCCCCAACTCCGGAGCCGCCGCCGGCCATGGCGAAGAGTCCACCGCACGCTTCGGCGAAGAGTCCGCTGGAGAGCACGGCGGGTACGCCGGCCGGCCCGCCCGCGCGAGCCGCCGCACCGGTGACGCCGGGTCCTCCAGTGGCTGCTCCAGGCGCCCAGCAACGTCTGGCGCATACCGTGGCCGGCATCCCGACTTCCGCTCCCCGGCCCCCGACTTCCGCTCCGCCGGTGGCGCCGCCGCCCGCCCAGCCTGTTCGGCCCCCGACCGCACCGAAGGCAGCAGCGCCCGCGCCGCCCCAGAAAGGCCCGCCGCCCGGAGGCGTCCTGGCGAATCTGGTGGTGCGGAGCGGGGCCCTGAAAGGACAGCGGCTACCCATCCGGGTCCCCATCGTCAACGTGGGCCGGGCCGAGTACAACGACATCGTCCTGCCCGACGACAGCGTGTCCACGTCCCACGCGAAGCTGCAGCGTCGCGAGGGGGTATGGGTGCTGGTGGACCTGGAGTCTACCAACGGCTCGTTCGTGGATGCCGAGCGGGTGCAGGGTGAGACGCCGCTGGCCCCCGGCGCGCTGCTGCGCCTGGGCGATGTGCAGCTGCTGTTCGAACCGACGGATGACACCGTGGATGCGGCGAAGGGCAGCTCGACCAAGATGATGAGCGCTATCCGCATTCCGCCGGGCTCGGCCGCGGTCCTGGCCCTCTTCCTGTTGCACTGAACGTTGTCGCGACTGCCCGCCATCACGTTCGCAGGCCGCACTGACGTCGGCGTCGTGCGGTCGGGAAACGAAGACAGTTTCCTCATGCTGCCCGAGCGTGGTCTGTTTATCGTCGCGGACGGCATGGGTGGCCATGCGGCGGGTGAGGTCGCCAGCGAGATGGCGGTGCGCATCATGGCGCGGGAGCTGGGCGACCCAACCACCCGCACCGATGGCGAGCTGGCCGAGGGGATGCGGCTGGCGATCCAGAAGGCCAACGCGGCGATCTTCGAGCGGACGCTGACCGAGCACGACAAGCGCGGGATGGGCACTACGGCCACCGCCCTGATCCTGGCGGGGTCGCGGTACCTGATCGGTCAGGTGGGTGACAGCCGCGCCTACCTGCTCCGCGAGCGGCGGTTACTGCAGCTCACCAAGGACCATTCCTACGTCCAGGAGCAGGTGGACGCCGGATACCTCACGCCGGAGCAGGCTCGCACCCATCCGTACAGCAACGTGATCACCCGATGCGTCGGCGCCAACAGCGACGTGACGCCGGATATCTACGTGGGGGCGCTCCGGCCGGGTGACAAGTATCTCCTCGCCTCGGACGGACTCACCGGCATGCTGGAAGACGCGGACCTGCAGGCTGCGCTGCAGGTGAACGACCAGCCCCAGGATCTGGTGGATGGCCTGATCGCGGAAGCCAACCGGCGTGGCGGACTGGACAACGTGACCGCGATTCTCATCCGGATAGACAGTCTCGAGCCGACGCGCGACGACCGGACCACCGCGGCGATCGCGGTGAAACAGTAAGAGGCGGGCAGGACCCCTCACGCCGTTGACGTTCCCCCTCAGTGGCGGAGCAACGCCGTTTCCGCGCTCAAGGCCTTCCGCATTTCCGCCGCCGATCGCTCGGCGAGCGAGACGACCGTCTGGGGATCGAGCTCCCGCGGTTCGGCGCCGAAGACGCGCAGGCGACGGGCGTGACGGTGGAGCGCGTCGGCCACGGCCTCGAGCGCCAGCTGGGCCGGCTCGATGACCCCGCGGCGCGTCATGAGCGGCAGATCGATCGCCACCATCTCCGGCTTCACCGGGAAGTCCAGCAACAGGCCGCCCGGCTCCAGGCGTAACTCGTCGGCGAGCCGGTCCTCCACCCGGGCCACCAGGTCGGCATCGCCGGCGATCCACTCGCCTCCCGGCGACGGCACCTCGGTGGCGGGCAGATCCGCCAGCCGCTTGTAGAGGCGTCGACGGCGCAGGCGCGCCGCCAACGGCGTGTCCGGCAGCTGCCGCAGCCGTTCCATCAGCGCCTCGTCCGTGGCGTGTGAGATCCACGCCGCGTCGAGCTGCCCGCGCGCGATCGCGGTGCGCACCAGCCGCTTGAACATGGCCGTGGCGCTTCGCACGGCGTGGTGCCAGTACACGTTGCGGTACATCTGGTACTTGGCGAAGGTCAGCGATTCGAGCGCGCTGGCCCCCTTCTCGTGCACTCCCACCGCTCGGCGTCCGTCGGCGAGCGCGACCAGCGTGATGGAGTGGAGCAGGCGGTCCACATCCACCGTGCCGTACGGTACGCCGCACATGCGCGCGTCACGGGTCAGGTAATCGATCTTATCGAGGTCCAGCGATCCGGAAATGAGCCCGGCCAGCGGGCTCTCGCTCCGGCCGCGGATCAAATCGACGATGCGCTCGGCGGCTCGCGCGACGCCGGAACGTTCCAGCGCGCGGCACAGCTCGGGATGCGCCAGGTGCTCCGCCGCGAGGACCTCATGCGAGAGCAGGCCGGCCTCCTCCAGCGCGTGGGAGAACGGGTAGTGGCCCACGTCGTGGAGTAACGCCGCCAGCCGCACCAGCGTCCCTTCCTCCGCCGGGAGGCCCGCCAGCTCGCCCCGTTCCGCCAACAGCCCCAACGCCCGGCCCGCCAGGTGGTATGCACCCAGCGCGTGCTCGAATCGAGTATGCGTGGCGCCGGGATAGACCAGGAACGCGTGGCCCAGCTGCCGGACGTAGCGCAGGCGCTGGAACGGCTCGCTGTCGAGCACGTCGAGGGCCGCGCCGTCGAGACGGATGTTGTTCCAGAGGGGATCGCGGAGGACTTCGAAGTCCCTTGCTGGTGGTCTCTGCGGTGGGGATGACCTGGCAGGCACGTGCTGTCAGGCCCGTGGGCCTGCCGCTCGGACGTCGTCGCCGACCTGTTGCGCGAACCGGGTGAAGTTCTCCCGGAACATGGCGGCCAGCTTCTGGGCCTGCGCGTCGTAGCGTGTCGGGTCCGCCCAGGTCGCCCGGGGATCCAGCACCTCGGAGGGGACGTCGGGCACCGCCGTGGGGATCGCCAATCCAAACACCGGGTCCTGTCGCGTCGGCGCGCCGTCCAGTCGCCCGTCCAGCGCGGCCCGCACCATCGCCCGGGTGTGGGACAGCTTCATCCGGTGCCCCTCGCCGTACGGCCCCCCGGTCCAGCCGGTATTGACCAGCCAGCAACGCGCCTGATGCTGCGCCAGCCGCTCGCCCAGCATCTTGGCGTACATCCCGGGCTGCAGCGGCAGGAACGGGGCGCCGAAGCAGGTGCTGAAGGTGGCCTGCGGCTCGGTGACGCCGCGCTCGGTCCCGGCCACCTTGGCTGTGTACCCGGACAGGAAGTGGTACATGGCCTGGGCCGGCGTGAGGCGGGCCACCGGCGGTAGCACGCCGAACGCGTCGGCCGTCAGGAACACCACGTTCGCTGGATGTCCCGCGCGCCCTTCCGGGACGTGGTTGGGGATACACCAGATGGGGTAGGAGGCGCGGGTGTTCTCGGTAATGGCGTCGTCGTCCAGGTCCGGTTCGCGGGTTTCCGGATCGAGCACGACGTTCTCGAGGATGGTGCCGAACATGCGGGTCGCGGCCCAGATTTCCGGCTCGCCTTCGCGGGAAAGCCGGATCACCTTGGCGTAGCATCCGCCCTCGAAATTGAACACTCCGGTGTCGCTCCAGCCGTGCTCGTCGTCGCCGATGAGCCCCCGGGTGGCGTCGGCCGACAGGGTGGTCTTGCCGGTCCCCGACAGCCCGAAGAAGATCGCCACATCTCCGCGCGGTCCCACGTTGGCGGAGCAGTGCATGGCGAGGATGCCCCGCTTCGGGTACACGTAGTTGAGGATCGTGAAGATGGATTTCTTCATCTCCCCGGCGTAGCGGGTGCCGCCGATCAACACCACGCGGCGGCCGAGATGCAGGGCGATAAAGGTGCCGGTGCGGGTTCCGTGCCTGGTGGGGTCCGCCTGGAAGTCGGGCGCGTGCAGCACCGTGAACTCCGGCCGGAGCTGCGCCAGTTCGGGCGCCGTGGGCCGGAGGAACATGTTGTACACGAACAGGGTGTGCCAGGCACTGGGCGAGACAAACCGCACCGGCACTCGCTGTGCGGGATCGGCGCCGGCGAAAAGGTCCCGTACGAAGAGTTCCCGCTTCCCGAGGTAGTACGCGACGTCATGGTACAGGGCGTCGAAATGCGCCTCGCTCAGCGGCTGATTGACCTTGCCCCAGGCGATGTCGGCGTCGGAGCTCGGTTCCTTGACGACGAACTTGTCGTTGGGAGAGCGGCCGGTATGGGGCGTGGTGATGGCGTTGAAGGCCCCGCCGGCCACGGCCTGCCCTTCGCCCCGCCGGACCGCTTCTTCGTAGAGCGCCGGCGGCTGCAGGTTCCAACGGACGTTTTTCCGTGCGGGGAGGCCCGGCGCGATCTCCTGCGCATTCGCGTCGCGCCCGGCCCGCCCGGGCCTGGTGGGTGTCGCCATGGACCTCGACTGGTTGGTGAAACGTGAGACGTAAGATGTGAGAAGCGAGAAGGCCCAGCCACCCCTTCTCACTTCTCACATCTCACGTCTTACTGCTTCCGTGCCTCGCGGTCGCGCTCCTGCGCGTCCACCGCCGCGATCACCGCAATGTTCACGATGTCGCTGACGTCCGAATCCCGCTGCAACACGTGGACCGGCTTGGCCATTCCTACCAGGATGGGGCCGATCGCCTGGGCGCCGCCAAGGCGCTGGAGCAGCTTGTAGCTGGTGTTGGCGGAGTTCAGGTCGGGGAAAACTAATACATTGGCAGGCTTCTGCAGCCGGGAGAAGGGATACCGGCCGAGCATACTCTCCATGACGGCGACGTCGGCGGCCATCTCGCCGTCCACCGCCAGTTTGGGGTGGCGCGCGTGCAACAGGCGCACCGCCTCGGCCACCTTGTCCGAGAGGGCATGGCGGGCGGAGCCGAAGTTGGAGAATGACAACATGGCGACCCGGGGCTCGATCCCCAGGCTCCTCACGAAATGCGCCGTGGTGACCGCGATCGCCGCCAGCCGGCCGGCGTCCGGCTCGATGTTCACGGCGCAGTCCGCGAAGAAGTACGTCTCCTGCGGCAGCACCATCATGTAGATGGCGCACAAGGCCTGCCCGGAGTTGCCCACCCCCACGGACTCGAGCGCGGGGCGGATGGTCTCCGGGTAGTACATCTCCTCGCCGGCCACCAGCGCGTCGGCGTCACCCGCCGCGAGCATCATGCACCCGAAATAGACGGGGTGGCTCACGCGGTCGCGCGCTTCCGACAACGTGACCCCCTTGCGATGCCGGCGCTCCCAGAGCGCCTGGGCATAGGGCTCCCGGCAGGAGGAGGCGTTGGGGTCCACCAGCTGGACGCCGTCGAGCTCGATACCGATCTCCGAGGCCAGCGCCTGAATCCGATCCGTACCTCCCAACAGGATGGGCCGCACCGTGCCATCGTCCACCAGGATGCGGGCCGCGCGCAGCACGCGCGCTTCTTCGCCCTCGGGGAACACCACGCGCTTGGGCTCGGCAGCCGCCCGCACGCTCAGGCCCCGCATGACCACGCGGGCCCGTCCCAGGTGTCCTTCGAGGGCGGTCCGGTACTCCTGCGGGTTCAGCGTCTTGCCGGCCACGCCCGAGGCCACGGCCGCCTGCGCCACCGCGGGGGCTTCCCACAGCAGCACGCGGGGATCGAACGGCTTGGGGATGATGTAGTCCGGCCCGAAGCGCAGCCGGGTCAGCCCGTAGGCGCGCATCACCGAATCGGGCACGTCCTCCTTGGTCAGCTCCGCCAGCGCCCGGGTGGCGGCCATCTTCATCTCGTCGTTGATGGCCCGCGCCCGGACGTCCAGCGCCCCGCGGAAGATGAACGGGAATCCCAGCACGTTGTTGACCTGGTTGGGATAGTCGGAGCGTCCGGTGGCGACGATCGCGTCCTGGCGGACCGCGGTCACTTCTTCCGGCGTGATCTCCGGGTCCGGGTTGGCCATCGCGAAGATGATGGGACGGCGGGCCATGGTGCCCACCATGTCGCCCGTCATGGCACCCTTCACGGACAGCCCCACGAAGACGTCGGCCCCGCGCAGGGCATCCGCCAGCGTGCGCGCCTTGGTCTCGTGGGCGAAGCGCGCCTTGTACTTGTTCAAGTCCTTCCGGCCGGCGTGGACCACGCCCTTGGTGTCCACCAGGAGAATGTTCTCGATCTTGACGCCGAAGCGGATATAGTGATCGGCCGTGGCGATGGCGGCGGCTCCGGCCCCCGAGAATACCACCTTCACCTTGGCGATGTCCTTTTCCTGGAGCTCGAGCGCGTTCAGCAGCGCGGCGGCGGAAATGATGGCGGTGCCGTGCTGGTCGTCGTGGAACACCGGAATGGAGAGCGTCTGCTTCAGGCGCTCCTCGATCTCGAAGCACTCCGGTGCCTTGATGTCCTCGAGGTTGATGCCACCCACCGTGGGCTCGAGCAGTTGGCAGAACTTGATGACGTCTTCAGGGTCCTCGGAGCCGACTTCGATGTCGAACACGTCGATGTCGGCGAACGACTTGAAGAGGATGCCTTTCCCCTCCATGACCGGCTTGCCCGCCAGGGCGCCGATGTTGCCCAATCCCAGGACGGCCGTGCCGTTCGAGACCACGGCCACCAGGTTCCCCTTGGCGGTGTAGCGGTACACGTCTTCCGGGTGCGCTTCGATCTCCAGGCACGGTTCGGCGACACCCGGAGTGTAGGCGAGCGAGAGATCGCGTTGATCCTGAAAAGGCTTGGTGGGTACGACCTGGATTTTTCCCGGCCGTCCACTGCTATGATACGCGAGGGCGTCCTCGCGACGGATCGACATGTCCAACTCCGGCTAAGTCATACGGTTAGCCTATGAGTCGGTGGGTGGGGTGTCAATCGCCTACCCGCCGATGCAAGGTTCGCTCATCCTGGGTTTAGACCGCGGCTGCGGGTCCCTCGAGCCGTGAGCCACCACCGCGCACCGCCGGCGGCGAGCAGCACCAAGCCGAAGACGCATACGATCAGCGGGCCGGTGGGCAGATCGAAGCGGAACGACGCGGCCAGCCCGGCGGCCGAGGCAATGGCCGACGCCGCCCAGCTGATGGTGATCAGGTAGCCTGTGCGGCGGGTGAACAGGAAGGCGACCACCGCCGGCACGACCAGGAAGGTGAAGACCAGGAGCACGCCGGCGATCGGGACGGCCAGGGTGATGACCACCCCGAACGTGGCGTAGAACAGGAAGTCCCACCCGCGCACCCGCCAGCCCTGCCGCTCCGCTTCGTCTTCGTGCAGCGAGATGGTCAGGAACCGGTGCCGCAGGTACCAATGCACCACGGCCACGCCAAGGTACACCAGCAGCATCTTGCCGATGGCCGGCCAGGTGACCCACAGGATGCTTCCGACCAGCACTTCCTTGATGGCCTCGGCCCCCTGGGGCGCCCGGTCCGCCACCAGGATGCCGGCGGCGGAGGCCACCACGTAGACGATCCCGATGATGGCCTCCTGGGGGACGCGACGGCGCTCCCGCCGGACGCGGGTGGTCGCGAAGATGAGGGCGCCGAGCAGGGCGAACGCCAGGGCGAAGGCGTAGCCGGTGGCGGAGCTGGAATCGAGCCCGAAGATGAGGCTGCAGGTGGATCCCAGCGCCGCCATCTGCGCCAGGGACAGGTCCACGAAGATGACCCCGCGGGCGATGATGTGGACGCCGAGGTAGGCCAGCATCGCGACCAGCACCATGCACGCCGCGAACGGCGCGGCCATAACCTGCAGCATGTCGGACATGCGGAGGGTTCCCTCCCGGCGCGTTAGGGGTGGGCCGACGATCGGCCGCGAAACGCCGTCGCCAATTCCTTCACCCAGGTATTCACCAGGTCAATGTAGGTGCTGGTGCCCGGCGCGCCGCCCACGTTGGATGGCACGATGACCGCCGTGGCGTTGGTGCGGGTCGCGACCGACTCGATCTGACCGCGATCGTAGTAGTTGGTTGAGAAGAGCACCTTGATGTTGTCCCGCTTCATCAGGTCGATGACCTCGGCCACGTGCCGCGGCGTCGGCGGGATGCCGGGCTTGGGCTCGATGTACTCCACGCAGGGAATGCCGAAGGCGCGGCTGAAGTAGTCCCATTCCTTGTGGTAGCAGACCATCTTCTGCCCGCGGAAGATCTCCCCCTCCTTCAGCCAGCCGCCCGCGCGAGACAGCAGCGGCTGTCCCTGGTACTGCTGGGAGGCCAGGAACGGGAACAGCTTGCCCTGCTCGCCCAGGTTGCCGATGGCGTCCGCGCCCAGCAGCGCGACCAGGTCGTCGCCTACATAGGCTCGCAGCACCTGGTCCTTCCAGGCCTGGTATCGCCCATCGAAATAGGCCGAGTGCTCGGGCGCCACGCGCTTCAATCCCGTCAGGATGTTGCGCCCGACGATGATGGCGTTCGACGGGTCGGTCCACAAATGGGGGTTCCCGTAGACGTGAATGTCACCGTGGGCGCGACTGATGGCGTCGGGGACGTCCAGCAGGGCGATGCCGTTGTAGGCGGTCACGAATCCGGGAGCCCCGCCGGCCAGTTTGGGGTTGCTGGCTTTGTCCAGCAGAGCGGGGGCCCACAGCTCGAGGTCGAGGCCGGTCACCACGAACATGTCCGCCCGGCGCAGCGTGAGTACGAAGCTCGGCCGGGGCTGGACAAAATGGGGGTTTTCGTCCCCCTGGGCGATCGAGACGACCTCGGCCTTGTCGCCCGCGATCTCGCGGGCGATGGCGGCGTAGGTGGTGAGGGATGTCACGACTTTGACCGGATCGGCCGTCGGCGCCGGGGGACAGGGCGCCAGGGCGCAGGAGAGCAGCGTGGCTGCGAAGATAGTCGTCATGTCAGAAGATCTCGTGTTTGTGCGGACCGATGGCCCACACGGCTTGGAGGATGAGGCGATCGGAGCGGTCCAGCCCCCCGGCAATCACCGGTACGGCGCTCCGTTGCCACTCGGCACGCAGATACACCCATTCACTCTGCCACCAGGTCAAACTGGGGACGAAGGCCCACTCGTACTGGCCGGGAGAATCCAACGACTCGACATAGTCGTACCGTGCCCCGGCGAAGAGCCGGCGGCTCAGCTGATACTGCGCGGCGCCGTATCCACCGTACCACGTCTCGGGCACGCCAGCCACCGTGCGGGTCAGCGCATAGCCCTCTCCCCGCAGGGTGAACGAACGGTACAAGGCGCGCTCCGGCGGGCGCCACGACAGCCGGACATCCACGCCGAGGACCCGGGTCGTCACGTTGGAGTCGGCGTGCTCTCCGTACAGGCCGGTCCCGCCGACTTGGAGGAACGTCGAGCGGCTCACCTGCCAGAAGTTGTTCAGGTGCCCCAGCAGAGCCACGCGGTTTCCGTCGTCCAGGATCTCGTTGAAGTTCCTGAATGTTGCCTGCGTCCACAGCTCGTGCACGCCCCATGCGCCGCCACCCGCCGGGATCATCCAGTACAAGCCAAGGCCGTCGCCTATCAGGCCCTCGTCGCCAAAGTACCGTCTTAGGACCAGCGGGTAGTCCGTCTCGGGAAGCGCGTGAAGGTGCCATCGGTTCAACTCACCCAGCTGTTGCCGAAGCCGCCCGAGATCGACACGCAACCGCCCAGGCAGCCCGGACCAGTAGGCGTAGGCCTCTTCGATGTTCACCTCGCCGTCCTCGAACGCCGCGAAGATCTTGGTGCTGGAGTAGGGGTCGAGCGCCGACTGGAACGAGACCTCGAATTCCCGTACTTCGATGTTGTCGCCGAAGACTCCGCTTGGGTCCGCCTGGAGTCGCACATCCCCCGTGACGCTCAGTTCGGGATTGAGCTGATTGAGGTTGCGCGAGCGGTCCACGAACTGAGTCTGTTCCTGCGGCACCTGCGCCGCCGCCGTGTCGGCGCGGTCCCCGCCTCCGGCGGCGGCGGCGGCGGCCCGCAATGCCGCCAGCTCGTCCCGGGCCGCGGTCGTGTCTCGCTTTTCCCCGGCGAGCTGTCGCACGACCCGCTCGAGGGAATCGATCCGGGCGGTCAGGCGCTGGACTTCGCGACGCAGCGAGTCGGCCTGCGGCGGATCCTGGGCACGCAGCCCGGCGCCCCCCAGACACAGGACGCTGACGAGCCAGACAACGGTTTTCTTGCACATGTTCAGCCAACCTTCGCTTCGAGAAGAGGGTCCGACCGGTGGCGCCCCTACGGAGCGCCCGAACACGCTGGAAGCTCAGCGCGCCGGTGGAGCTCGGACCAGGTGCTGGCTTGGACCTTCTCGACTGACGGTCGGCGCTGGGGGCGTGGTAGCGGTCGGGCAGAGCCGCTCGGGACCGGCACCCGCGAGCGCACGCGGGAGGGGGGTGTGGAACTGGAACGTGCTGCAGACGAGGCACGTGGCCTCGGCATGAATGCGCGGGCACTGCTCGGTGTGTTGGGCTTCCACCTCCGACGCGGAGCGGAGGACCTCGCTGCGCGCGTGCACCATCGGCACCACCACCGCCGAGGCGGCGTACAGCACCGCGGCGATGACGGCCGACGGGAGCCGGCGTCGAGCGGAAGTACGGCTCATGCCCATGGCTGAGTCTTATAGCACCGCTGGGACGGCGGCGTTCCGCGGAAGGTGCCCGGCGATGGCATCCCTAAGTCTAACGCCGCGAGGGCCGGGCCGTCGAGCGAGCCGGCCGTCAGCCTTCGTCGAACGCCGCCGGCGAGAGCAGCGGCACGAAGCGGCAAGGCCCGGCGCTGCGCGCGTCGAAGCCGGACGGCGTCCGCCGGTACACCATGAGCTCCTGCAGCGCGATGTCCCCAACGGGAATCACCAGCCGGCCCCACAGATCGAGCTGGTTGAGCAGGCGGGGCGGGACGGCCGGCGCGGCGGCGGACACCACGATGGCCTGGTAGGGCGCCGCCGGCGCGTAGCCCTGGGCGCCGTCCCCCACCAGGCATACCACGTTGGTGATCCCCAGCTCGGCGAGGTGCTGGGCCGCATCCCGCGACAGGTCCGGCACCCGCTCCAGGGTCCACACCGATCCAGCCAGCTTGGCCAGCACCGCCGTGTGGTATCCTGTGCCGGTACCAATCTCCAGCACCCTGGACCGGCGGCTCAGGCCCGCCTCGGCGGTCATCAGGGCCACAATGTAGGGTTGGGAAATCGTCTGGCCGTGGGTGGTGGGAAGGGGCGAGTCCTCGTAGGCCCGGGGCGCCTGCCCCGGCGCCACAAACCGCTCGCGCGGGACCCAAGCCATGGCGGCCAGCACCCGGGGATCGCGAACGCCCCGCGCCCAGAGGTGACGCCGGATCATGCGGCGGCGGTCGGTGCGCCGCGCTTGGTGCCAGGTGTAGGTCAGACGATCCTTGGCAGGTGGGTGCATCTCAGCGGCGCCGCTCGTCGCCCCGCGAGAGGAGCTTCCCGAGTAGCCCGCCTCGAGCCAATGCCCCGCCTGTCCCCAACTGCGCCTCGGCTTCCACGGCGCGGCGCTCGATGTCCAGCTTGGAGCGTCGCAGCCGCTCTACCAGCTCCCGCTCGCGAGCCAGCTCGTGACGGAGCTGCTCCAGCTCCTGCTGCGCGGATGGGGTTTCGAGAGGGGCTTCTCCCGCCGCCGCCGAGGGCAGCGTGTGGCCTGGAGCGCTCGCCTGCCGAGCCAACCCGGCCAATACGACCTGCTGCCGCTCGATCGCCTCGCCCAGGCGGACCAGCTCGCGGGCCATCTGCCACATGACCTCGCGGCGCTCCCGCTCGCCGTCGAGGACAGTGGCCAGGAGCTCGTCCCGGTCGCGGCGGTCGAATCCCGGCGGCATCATCGCGGCGTGGTGCTTCCCAACGCTCGACGCGCCCAGGGACTCGCTCAGGGCCTGCTCGATCTCGACCCTGGGGCGGTTCTGCGAGTACCCTTCGGCGACCAGGCGGAGCAGGGGAATGGCCTCGGCGGGGTAACGCCGCCTGCGGCCGGTCCCCACGGCCGGCAGATAGGCGGAGAAGCCATCGCGATAGTATCGAACCGTGGACTCGGGGAGGCCAAGCTCGCGCGCAACGTCGCGGATGGTGTAGAGGTGGCCGTCGGCCATGCGCAAGAGAACATACGGTATCGCAAACTCCCGCACCAGCGGGAATCGCAAGATCGCAAACACGTCAGGCGATGGTTTTCCGGAACCTCGTCGCGGCAAACCAGAGCACGGTCACGCCCATGACCAGGAGGGTGAGGATCTGCGGGTACAGCACCGACCAGCCGGCGCCTCGCAGGAACACGCCGCGCACGATGATCAGGTAGTGACGGATCGGGTCCAGCAGCGTGAAGTACTGAATGGCGAGCGGCATGTTCTCCACGGGGAACATGAGACCCGACAGCATCATGGCCGGAAAGAGGAAAAGAAACATGGACATGAAGGCTTCTTGCTGGGTCTTCGAGATCGTGGAGATCAACAGTCCCACCCCGAGCCCGGAGAGGATGTAGAACACGCTCGAGGTGATCAGCAACAGGGCGCTGCCGCGGAAGGGAATGCCGAACCAGAGCAAGGCCACCGCGCTCACCAGGACCAGATCCAGGAACGCCACCACCACCGCCGGGAGGGTCTTGCCGGCGATGAGCTCGATGGGTTTGAGCGGGCTCACCATCAGCTGCTCCAGGGTGCCGACTTCGCGTTCCCGTACCACCGCGAGGGCCGTGAGCATCAGGCTCATGAGCATCACGATCAACCCCATCACCCCCGGGACGTTATAGACCCGGCTTTCGAGGTTGGGGTTGTACCAGGCGCGGGCCCGGAGATCGATGCCCGCCGGCGCGACGACGGCCCCGGCGCGGGCGGCGACCGCCGTCCCGCGTTCCAGCCCGTAGCGGGAAATGATGCGCGTGGCATACCCCAGGGCCACGTTGGCCGTGTTGGCGGTGCTGCCGTCTACCAGCAGCTGCACCGAGGTCTGGCGCCCCGTTCCGAGATCGGCGGCAAAGCCCCGCGGGATTTCGATCCCCATCAGCGCCTCGCCGTGGTCGAGCGCATGGGTCAGGTCCGCCGGGCGCTCGCCCACCCCCGTCACCCGGAAGTAACCGGAGGCGGTGAGCGCATCAATCAGTTGCCGCGACTCGGACGAGCGGTCATGGTCCACCACGAACGTCTTGGTGTGGCGCACGTCCGTGGTCACCGCATAGCCGAAGATCAGGAGCTGCATGATGGGCGCGATGAACAACACGCGCTTGGCGCGCGGGTCCCTCAGCGTCTGGCGGAATTCCTTGCCGAGCAGCTGCCGCATTCGGACGGCGCTGAGCGGAAGCCGGCTCACGCGAGCTCCTTACGGAACGCGTGGACCGCCAGCGTGAGTCCCAGGACGGCGAAGACAATCATCGCGAGGCCCTGGATCCACAGCACCTCGGGCCCGACGCCCTTCAGGAAGATTCCGCGGAGGACCACGATGAAATACCGGGCCGGGACGACCAGCGAGACCGTGCGGAGCACCAACGGCATGCTGGCGAGGTCGAAAATCAAGCCGGATAAGAGCAGGGAGGGGAGGTAGGTTGCCAGCAACGAGATCTGCGTGGCCAGCAGCTGTGACTTGGCCGCCGCGCTGATGAAGATGCCGAGTCCCAACGACCCGACCAGGAACAGGGTCGCCAGTCCCACCAGGAGCACGGGGCTCCCGCGGAACGGCACGTGGAACAGCAGCCGGCCGATCACGATCGCGGCGATCACGTCAATGAGGCCGATCGCCAGGTAGGGCAGCAGCTTCCCCAGGATCACCTCCACGCGGTGGACCGGCGTCGCGGCGAGCTGCTCCATGGTGCCCCGGTCCCA
This sequence comes from Gemmatimonadales bacterium, assembly GCA_035287045.1. Lineage (GTDB taxonomy): Bacteria > Gemmatimonadota > Gemmatimonadetes > Gemmatimonadales > GWC2-71-9 > JACPAP01. Next base: position 23,111 of record DATECF010000115.1, read on the forward strand.
TTCGCGCGC